>JBAWBE010000043.1:0-16255 GCA_049589635.1 Terriglobales bacterium | reverse complement strand
CCAGAAGGTTCTGGCTCCGATCGATGGTCCAGGAGCGGAGCTTGTCGAACAGAACGCCGGTCAGTTGGCAGTGGCGGTGGGTTTGGCCCTGAGGAGCTTTGAAAAATTATGATTCGCATCAACCTGCTGGGTACCCCCAAATCGAAAAGCAAAAAAGGCCCGGCCTTCACCATGCCGAGCATGGACTTCAACGTCGGTTCGCCGATGGTGCAGGTGGCTGCCGTCCTTGTCATCGCGAGTGCCATCAACGCCGGCTACTGGTATCGGCTTGACCGCGAGAAGCAGTCGATCGCGGCGTCGATGCAGAAAGCCGAGCAAAAAAATCGCGAACTGGCCGACATCAAGACGCGCTACCTCGAGCGCCAGCGGCAAGCGGATGCTTACAAGCGGCGCGTCGATGTGATCGACCAGTTGCGCCAGGATCAGACGGGTCCGCTGGGCCTGCTGGCCATGATCGGTGACACGGTCAACGGTACAGAAGCGGTCTGGCTGAACAGCATGCAGGATCAGGGCGCGAACATTGCCATCGACGGCACGGCGCTTTCGAGCGACGCGGTCGCCAACCTGATCAGCAATCTTCAGAAGACCGGATTCTTCAAAAACATCGAAATCAAGGAAACCTATCAGGACGAGGGCGTTAAGGAAATGCAGGCATTTCAGTTCACTTTGACCTGCGAAAAGGGCAAGTCGTAGAGGCCGTAAAAGCGGAACCCGAAGGCGGAACATCTTAAGGCGGACAAGCGATGAATCTTGGCGAGCTAACCGGAGTAAAGCTGTTGGGCGTGCTGGTGCTGGGCGGCGCGCTGGTCACGGGCGGACTGTATTACACGCTCTTCAAGTCGCAACGCGAGGAGAACGCCGCGTCGCAGACAAAGCTCCAGGCCAAATTACGCGAAAACGCGGAACTCGAAGCCTACCGGCCGAAGCTGGCCGATATCGAGCGCCAACTGGCCAGCCTGAAGCAGCAACTTGAAATCGAACGGCGCATCGTGCCGGACGAGAAGGAAGTCGACAACTTCATGCGCATGGTGAGCGGCGAGGCCCGCAAGGCGGGCGTCGAAGTCCGGCGCTATACGTCCCGTCCGTACATCAATAAGGACTTTTATACCGAAGTGCCTTTCGAAGTGGAGTTCGACGGTCCGTATTATTCGATGCTCGGGTTCTTCGACCGGCTGACCAAGGTCGAGCGCATCGTAAACGTATCGAACCTGATGGTTGCTTCCACCAGAAGGCCGGGCGACGCGAAGACGAAGCACACGTATCAGTACGCGCCCAGCGAAACCGTGGTGGCGACCTGTCTGACAACCACTTATTTCAGTCACGATCTGGATCCGGGGGCAGCGTCCGCACCAAAGCCCGCGGTCCCGGCGAAGAAATAGGAGAGAAACAGGATGAAGCCGACGATGACAATTTCGGTCTGTGTGCTAAGCGCGGGACTCGCGTTGGCTCAGAATCCGAGTGTGATCCAGAACACCCGCGCGACCATGAACGGAGTACGCGACAACTCGACCGCTGCCTCGAATACGGCGCTCGGAGCCCAGTACACGCCTGCGGCGTCGAATGCGGGGTCCGCTTCGGCTGCGAGGGCGCATACGCCTTACGGGAAAAGGCCGATGCATACCGTGACTGGTGAAACGAAGACGGACAAGACGGCCAAGGCGCCCAAGCTCGAACCCGTGGCCCCGGTCGCACAGAACCAGAAAAAAATCGGCGAAATCGTGGGCAACGCCGCTCCGACCGCAGCCGACGGCACATCTCCCGACGATTCGAACGCGTCTGCAAAATACAACGCGAACGGGAAACGCGATCCGTTCCTCAGCCCGGTTGTGGCCCATGCGGGCGGTCCGAGCTGCGCCACGGGCAAGAAGTGCCTGGAGATTGGGAGCGTCAATCTGCGCGGCGTAGTGCATTCGGAGAACGGTTTCATCGCGGTGGTCAGCAACAGTTTGAATAAAGCGTACTTCTTGCGGGAGAACGACCCGGTGTTCAACGGTTACGTGGTAAAGATCACCGGCGATTCGATCATCTTCCAGGAAACGCTGCAAGACCGGCTCGGCAAGACGTTTACTCGGGAAGTGACCAAGAAGATCACCGTCCCGGCCGTCTAGGTTTTTGAAGAAAGCGACTTCGAAGAAGCACATGGAGGCAAACGGCCTCGCATGGGGAGATAGGGAAATGCGAAAGCAAGTGCTGGGTCTCATTGTTCCGCTGCTCGCGTTGGCACTCGTCGCGACCGCGGCTGACGTCACGGTGAAGGGAACTGCGGGTTCGCTGTTGCAGCGGCTCGAAGTCGCCCATGACCGCGACGGACTGCGCGTCGAATTCAGGGCGAAGGGCCCGCTTGCGCCCAAGGTGACGACGCTCGATTCTCCTGCGCGCATCGTGGTCGACTTTCCCAACACCACCATGGCGACCGCGCAGAATGCGTTGCAGGTCGGCCAGGACGGTGTGAAGGATATTCGCATCGGCATGGACGCCCAGCACAACACACGCGTCGTGCTCGACGTCACAAGTAACTGCCGGCACGAACTCGTGGCGGACGCCGACGGCGCTTACACGTTGAGGGTTTCCGCGCCGGTCTCGGCGCTGAAAACTGCGCCCGCAGCCGTCATAAAGACGGTCGCGACCAAGTCTCCCGCAAAGTCTTCACCAACGACGGGTGCCGAAGCTCCCGCGCCCCATCTGGAGCTCGCGTCGGCCACCATGCCGTCTGCGCTGGTATCCGCAAATGTCCCGGCTCCGGCGGCAACCACCGCCACGGCCGACGGCAAGCCAGTTGACTTTGCCTTCGTTGAGCCGAAATTTTCCGCCAAGCCCGCCGAACCTAACTCTGCTCAGCCGGCTGTCAAAGCTGAAGAAGCTGCCAGTCGCTTTGCCGACAAAACCGCTGCGGAACTCGTTGCCACCACTTCAAACGCGGCCATGCAGGGCAGTGCCCAGGTTGCGCCCGCAGTCAATCTCGCCGCCGAGCAGAAGGAACAGCTCGCACAGAAACCGGCTGCCAACGGCGCCAAGTACACTGGCGAACCAATCTCGGTCAACCTGAAAGATGTAGACCTGAAAGATTTCTTCCGCCTGATTCACGAGATCAGCGGACTGAATGTCGTGCTCGATCCAAACGTTCGCGGCACGCTGACCATCGTTCTCGACGACGTGCCGTGGGACCAGGCGCTCGACATCGTGCTCAAGAACAACGATTTGTCGCGGCAACTGGACGGCAACGTCCTGCGCATCGCCACCATCGATACACTGAAGCATGAAGCCGAGAATCGCCGCGCCCAGATCGACGCCGAGGCTTTGGCAGTCGATAAGGTCACCATCACGCGCTTCCTCAGCTACGCCCACTCGAAAGACGTGCTGCCGACGATCAAGAAGTTCCTGAGCCAGCGCGGCGATGTAGTTGCCGATGAGCGCACCAATGCTCTGATCGTTTCCGACATCCCGGCCGTCCTGCCGGGCCTCGACCGCATTATTCAGCAGATGGATCGCAAGACACAGGAGGTTGAAATCGAAGCTCGCGTCGTTTCGGCAACGCGCAGTTTCGCCCGCGATATCGGCACCCAGCTCGGCTTTGGCTGGGGCAACGGAACGACCCAGGTGGGCGGTGTCCCGGGCACAGGTGGCCCCGGAGCGTCTCCATACACCGGAACCGCTCCTAATCCGCTGTATCCGCTCTACGCACTGGGCAGCGGCACAATTCCTCTATTCTCGAACCTCGGCGCCCCCGGTCCGACCAGTGCCATCGGTTTCTCGACGGGCTCCAATAATTTTCGACTCGACCTCGCGCTGACCATGGCTGAGTCTCGCGGCCTGCTCAAGGTTCTTTCCCGTCCGCGCATCGTTACCCAGAACAACATTCAGGCAATCGTTAAGCAGGGCGCGCGCGTTCCGATCGTGACGACCGGCCAGTTAGGCGGACCGCCGACGACCACTTACGTCGATGCGTTCTTGCGGCTTTCGGTAACTCCGCAGATCACGTCGGAAGGTACGATCTTCCTGAACGTCGACGTGGAAAATACCCTGCCCGACTTCGGTCACTCAGACAGCTTGGGCAACCCAACCCTGGTCACGCAGCAGGCCACCACTCAGGTGCTGGTCACGGATGGCGGAACGGTCGTCATCGGCGGCGTAATTCAGACCAACAACTCGCTCAGCATTAACCAGGTGCCCTTGCTCGGGGATATCCCGTACCTCGGCAACCTGTTCAAGCACCGCACGGTGCAGACCAGCACGCAGGAGCTGATCTTCTTTATCACTCCTCGCATTATTCAGACATAGGATTATTCAGACATAGACGTTTGTAAAACATCAAGTTGCAGGAAGGCCCAGCCGCTGGAGTTCTCGGAAAAACCGCCGAGAGCCCGGCGGTTTCGCTTTTCTGTGAGCGGACTCGGCAGCCTTTCAGCGGGGGAAGCGAATGGTGCACAATAGAAATTGAATGCGCGTTAGACTGCAACCCGCCACACCCAGCGACGCAGCAGACCTTGTATCGCTCCGAGTCGCGGTCAATCAAAAGCTGATCTCCCAATATGGCGCGGGCTACTGGGCAGCGCGTGCGACCGAAAAGGGTGTGCTCTTCACGATGCGAAGAGCTTCCGTGTTCATAGCCCGATATCGAGGAAGGTTGGTCGCAACGCTCGCGCTTTCGACTCGCAAACCCTGGGCTATCGACAAGAAATACTTCCATCCAAGCGAGAAGCCGCTGTACCTGACAGGAATGGCGGTTCATCCCGATCAACAGCGCAATGGAATCGGCAGGCAGTGTGTCGACGAAGCACGAAAGATCGCCAGGAAATGGCCCAGCGATGCTATTCGCCTGGATGCCTACGACGGAGAGGCTGGCGCCGGTGAATTCTATCGGAAATGCGGCTTCCGAGAGGTCGGCCGTGCCGTCTACCGGCTCGCTCCGCTGATTTATTTTGAAATGCTGCTGCGGCCGCCGCAACGATAGAACGACGGCTTTGCATTGGCGATCGCAGTGTGGATCCTCACGCGGTCAGATTTTCTCCCCATCCAGTTCACGCGCGTCCGCTTCAGGCCGTTAAGTCTGCCCGATCCTGCTGCTACACTTTTCCCATGGATCATGTGGGGCGAGTGCGGCGTTTACGGATCGAGCTTCCAGCCAATAAGCTCGATTTTCTCCTCGTCACCCATCTGCCAAATGTTCGCTATCTTACCGGGTTCACAGGGAGTTCTGCCGCGCTGCTGGTCGGCAAGAATGGCGAAGCCACGCTCTTTACCGATGGCCGCTACATCACCCAGGCGAAGGAAGAAGTCACCAGTGCGCGCATTGTGATCGGAACCAAATCGCCGGCGATGGTGGCGGCGGAGTCGTTGACGGCACGCGGGAAGAGATCCGGGTCGCAGCGCTTGTCACTCGGCATTGAGCCAGAGTCGCTCAGCGCAGGCCTGCGTGATCGTCTAGCATCTGCTCTCCGCGGAAGAGTGCGAGTGCGGTCTGCGCCACCGCTGGTAGAGCGCGCCCGGATGGTGAAGGATGCGGATGAGATTCGGCTCATCCGCAAAGCCATCGAACTTGGCGCGAGCTTGTTCCCGGTCGCCTGCGCGAAAATTCACCCCGGCGTAAGCGAGGTCGAAGTCGCGGCCGCCATGGAATACGAGGCGCGATCGAAAGGCGCCGAGGGCATGTCGTTTTCTACCATCCTCGCGGCCGGCCCGCGCTCGGCGGTCGTGCACGGGCGAGCTTCGAGGGCGCGTACCCCACGCCGCGGATTCGTGGTCTGCGATTTCGGTGTTATACTTCACGGTTATTGTTCGGACCGCACGCGTACCGTGCACGTAGGACGGCCTTCAAAGGAAGCCCGCGCATTTTATGCGGCGGTTTTGGAGGCGCAAAGGACCGCGATTGCCTCTGTTCGGGCAGGCGTGACCGCAGCCGAGGTCGATGACGCCGCACGTAGCGTCCTTCGTAAGGCAAAGCTGGCAAAGTACTTCACGCATTCGACCGGACACGGCCTGGGACTCGAGATTCACGAGGCGCCGCGTCTGGCAGCGGGGCAGGCCCAGAAGCTTGAGGCCGGCATGGTGGTCACGATTGAGCCAGGCGCGTACGTTCCCGGCAAGTGGGGCGTGCGGATTGAAGACGTCGTGGTTGTGAGCGCGGCGGGTTGCGAAGTGTTGACACCGGCCGATAAAGAGTTGGTCGTCATTTAGCCATTTGAAGTCACGGAAGTCCTGACCTTATGCGTCGTCTCAGGATGACAATTTCATAATGAATCAAAAAGAGCTGAAGGAACTCATCGAGTTCTTAATCGAGAAGGACATCGCCGAATTTGAGTTGGAACGCGGTGATGTGAAAGTAAAGATCAAGCGCGCCAGCGAAGCGCCTCCGGCGGTTATGCCGGAAGCGCGCTACACTGTGCCGCCGCCGGCCGCGTCAGTTGCCGTCACTGCTGCTCCGGACGCTTCCGCGAAGGAAACGGGCAGCGTCCCTTCGCCAGCTCCCGAGCCCGTCGAGCACCTCCACATTGTGCATTCGCCAATCGTGGGCACGTTCTACGAAGCGCCTTCACCCGGTGCGCCTCCCTTCGTCAAGGTGGGAGACATGCTGGAGGTCGGACAGGTGCTCTGCATCGTCGAAGCCATGAAATTGTTGAACGAGATTGAATGCGACGCCACCGGAGAACTAGTTAAGAAGCTCGTCGCAAACGGACAGCCGATTGAGTATGGCCAGGAATTATTCGCCCTGCGGCCGGCGAAATAGCTCTCAGCTCTCAGCCGTCAGCTCTCAGTAAAATCCCACCTGTGGAGGAAGGGTCTCACCGAGAACTGACAGCTGAAAGCTGAGAGCCTTCACATCATGTTTAAGAAAATATTAGTAGCCAATCGCGGCGAAATCGCCCTGCGCGTCATCTGCGCGTGTAAGGAACTCGGCATCCGCTCGGTGGCGATCTACAGTGATGCCGACCGTAACTCACTGCATGTCCGTTTTGCCGACGAAGCGATCTGCATTGGTCCGCCGCAACTCGCCCAGAGCTATCTGAATATTCCCGCCGTAATCAGCGCCGCTGAAATCGCCAATGTCGACGCCATTCATCCCGGCTATGGCCTGCTCTCCGAAAACGCGAACTTCGCCGAAGTCTGCGAAGCCTGCCACATCAAGTTCATCGGCCCGCCGCCCGACGTTATTCGGCTCATGGGCGAGAAGGAAAAAGCGCGCGCCGCCATGAAGAAGTATGGCGTGCCGATTCTTCCCGGCTCCGATGGCGTGATTGCTTCGGAAGACGAAGCGTTGGAATGGGCGCGGCAGGTTGGCTTTCCGGTGATCGTCAAGGCGTCGGCGGGCGGCGGCGGGCGCGGCATGCGCATCGTGCGCACTGAAGAGGAACTCCCGAATCTCTTCCGGCAGGCGCAGTCCGAAGCGGCCGCGGCCTTCGGCAACGGCGACCTCTACATGGAGAAGTTTGTCGAGAATCCCCGCCACATTGAATTTCAGATTCTGGCTGATGAGCACGGAAACGTCGTCAGCCTCGGAGAGCGCGAGTGCTCGATCCAGCGTCGCCATCAAAAGCTGCTGGAAGAATCGCCGTCAGTAATGGTAACGCCCGAACTGCGCGCCGAGATCGGCGAAATTCTAAGCAGGACGCTGAGCGCTGTCGGCTACCAGAACGCGGGCACGATCGAATTCCTGATGGGTGCCGATCGAAAGCTCCACTTCATCGAGATGAATACCCGCATTCAGGTCGAGCATCCGGTGACGGAGATGGTGACCGATGTCGACCTGGTAAAAAGCCAGCTCATGATTGCAGCGGGTGCGAAGATGTCGGACGTGCTGCAAGGGCCGATCCTGTCTCGCGGACACGCCATTGAGTGTCGCATCAACGCCGAACATCCGGAAAAGTTCACCCCATCGGCAGGGAAGATTACGACGTTTAATCCCCCGGGCGGGACGGGCGTCCGCATCGATACGGCGGCCTACGCCGAGGGGACGATTCCTCCTTATTATGATTCGTTGATTGCCAAGCTGATTGTGCGCGGCAAAGATCGCAGCGAAGCGATCTCGCGCATGGGGCGGGCGCTGGAGATGTTCATCGTGGAAGGGATCTTTACGACGATTCCGCTGCATCGGCGAATTCTGGCGGACCCCGAGTTTCGGGCGGGGAAGATTGATACGGGGTTTATTGAGAGGTTTCTGGCGAAGAAAGGTTAACAAAGGAACGAATGCTCCTTCCTCGCCTTTATGCAATTCTCGACGCTGGCTATTTTTCTAAGGTCGATGCCATGTTTGCTACCGCCGATGAACTCGCGGCAGCCGGCGTAACGCTCCTCCAATACCGCAACAAATCCGGCAACGCCCGCGAGATGCTCGATCAGGCGCGGGAACTGAAACGTCGCGTAGGCAACCACGTTGAGCTAATCATGAACGACCGCGCCGACCTCTGCCTGGCCGCCGATTTCGATGGCCTCCACCTCGGGCAAGATGACCTGTCTCCCGAAGCGGCTCGCCGCATCATCGGACCAGATCACTGGCTTGGCGTCTCCTCGCATAATCCCGAGCAAGTTGCCGAAGCCGACAAGACCTCAGCCGACTACATCGCCATCGGCCCGGTATTCGCCACCTCCAGCAAAGCCAATCCCGACCCCGTAGTCGGCCTAGAGGGCGTCCGCCGCGCGCGCGCGTTAACCCGCAAGCCGCTGGTAGCCATCGGCGGAATTACGCGAGCCAACGCCCGTTCCGTAATTGACGCCGGAGCCGACTCGGTTGCGGTGATATCCGACTTGATACGGCATCCGCGCAAATCAGCAGAGGAATTTTTGCGGATTCTGGGGTAAAGTTGGGAAGCTCTTGCGCCAATTCAATGCATGGTAGAGACGCGGCCTGCCGCGTCTCAGGCAGCATTGATGATGGTGCACGCCGAGACGGGGCTGGTCCCGTCTCTACTGCGAAAGTTCTTCAGCGCCCTCAGGAGATTCGTGAGTACTGACGTTCAGCGTCCACCGCAGTCACCCGCCGCCAGCGATTGGGATCGCCACACCCATCAGGATCAGGAGCTCGTAAAAGGTCTGGGCCTGACCAGCGCCACCATGCTGGTGATGGGCTCGATGATCGGCTCCGGCATCTTCATTGTTTCCGCGGAAATCTCTCGCGAGGTGCAGTCGCCCGCGCTTCTAATCGGCGCATGGCTCATTACCGGGTTCCTGACTATCGTTGGCGCTCTAAGCTACGGCGAACTCGCCGCGATGATGCCGCGTGCCGGTGGACAATATGTTTATCTGCGCGAATCGCTAGGGCCGCTTTGGGGTTTCCTGTATGGCTGGACGTTATTCCTTGTGATCCAGACCGGAACAATCGCCGCGGTGGGCGTGGCCTTCGGCAAGTTCCTCGGCATCTTCTGGCCAGCCATATCTTCAAGTCATTGGATTCTTCACTTGTGGAAAGTCCCGATATTTTCAATCGGTCCCGTGCCACTCGGCGGCATGGACGTCGGCCTGAACACGCAAAACATGGTTGCGATTCTGGTTGTGGTCGCGCTCTCCATCATCAACATCTTCGGCGTGAAGACGGGCGCGTTTATTCAAAACATTTTCACCGCCGCCAAAGTTTCCGCCCTGCTGGGACTGGTTCTCTTCGGAATCTTCCTCGGCCGCAATGCCCAGGCAATCGCAGCCAACTTCGGCGCAAACTTCTGGACCAACGCCGGACTCGGCACGCTCCACGACGTCGGCGGAGGCATCCTTGTTTCTACGCTAACCGCGCTAGCGGTAGCACAAGTGGGCTCGCTGTTTTCCGCCGACGCCTGGAACAACGTAACCTTCACCGCCGGAGAAGTAAAAAATCCCAGCCGCAATCTGCCTCTGTCTCTCGCGCTCGGCACGGGCGTGGTAATCGCTTTGTACATCGGCTGTAATTTTATTTATCTGGGCTCGCTGCCGCTCTTCGGCGATCCGGCCGGAACGACTCTCGTTTCCCGTGGCATTCAATACGCCAGCGAAGATCGCGTCGCCACTGCGGTCATGACCCAGATGTTCGGGTCCGCCGGTGGCGGCTTGATGGCCATCGCGATCATGATCTCCGGTTTTGGTTGCTGTAACGGCCTGATCCTGGCCGGCGCGCGTGTCTATTACGCGATGGCAAAAGACGGACTCTTCTTCCGGAGCGTCTCGCGTCTGCATCCGCATTACAAAACCCCGGTAGTTTCGCTGATGGTGCAAATGATTTGGACCGCGATCCTCTGCATTTCCGGAACCTACAATGACCTACTAAACTATGTCATCTTCGCCGTGCTGGTCTTCTACATTCTCACCATCATCGGGCTCTTCGTTTTGCGTCGTACGCATCCCACAGCCGAGCGCCCCTACAAGGCGATCGGATATCCGCTGCTGCCCGCGATCTACATCGTAATGGCTTTGTTTATCGACGTGGTGCTGTTACGCTACAAGCCGCAATACACCTGGCCGGGATTGTTCATCGTGCTGCTGGGCATTCCGGTGTACTACATGTGGTCGCTGCGCGCCCGCGCGACCTCAGTTTAAGCCCATAGGAGAGACGCATTCATGACTGACATCTTTGCAAAAAAGCCGCTCGACCTGCTCTTGCGGGAGGCAAAGGAGACCGGCGAACACTGCCTGACACGCACGCTTGGAGTCTTTCAGTTGACGGCGCTCGGCGTCGGAGCAGTCATCGGCGCAGGCATTTTCGTTCTCTCGGGATTGGGCGCCCACTATGCCGGGCCCGGCTTGATGCTCTCCTTCGTTCTTTCCGGTATGGGTTGCGCTTTCGCGGCGCTGTGCTATGCGGAATTTGCAGCCATGATTCCGCTCGCCGGCAGCGCTTACACCTATGCCTACGCTACCCTCGGCGAAATCTTCGCCTGGATTATCGGCTGGGATCTAACGCTTGAATACGCCATGGGCGCGAGTACGGTGTCTTCCGGGTGGTCCAACCACTTCATCGAGCTCCTCAATATTTTCCACATTAGGATGCCCCTGTGGCTGGCATACGATCACTGGACCGGACTCCGCACGGCGGAAAATATTGTGGCTCGCCAGATGGCTCTGGCGTCTGATTCCACGCTCGTGCCGGGCACTCAGGCTTTCCTCAACAAGGTTACCGACATAATGAGCGCACAATCGCCCGATTTGCTACAGAAAGCGCACGACGTGCTCAATGCGCCGCACTTATTCGGCTATGAGATCGGCGTGAATGTCCCGGCCTTTGTGATCGCATTGGTGATCACGGCGATTCTCGCCATCGGCATCAAGGAAAGCGCCCGCTTCAACGCCACCATCGTGACTATTAAGGTCGCGGTAGTCCTTTTCGTGATTGGACTCGGTGTGCGCTACATCACCGCTAGCAACTGGGGAAGCGACTGGCACAGCTTCGCGCCCTATGGCTTCTCAGGAATTGGGGCCGGAGCCGCTTACATCTTTTTCGCCTACATCGGATTCGACGCCGTATCCACCACCGCGCAGGAAGCGAAGAATCCGCAGCGCGATCTGCCGATCGGCATTATCGCGTCGCTGCTGATCTGTACGGTTTTATACATCGCGGTGGCGGCGGTTTTGACCGGAATGGTGCCTTGGCGTGAAGTCAACATCGAGGCGCCCATCGCGCGCGCCTTCCTCGACCGCGGCCTCACCGGCGCATCTCACATCATTACGCTCGGCGCGCTGGCTGGACTCACCAGCGTCATGCTGGTCATGTTGCTGGGACAGACGCGCGTTCTTTATTCCATGGCCAACGATGGGCTTCTCCCAAAGAAATTCTTCGCGGCGATCCACCCACGTTTTCGTACGCCATGGAAAAACACGATTCTTGTAGGTTTTCTGGCGGCAATCGTAGGCAGCCTGACCCCGATTGACGACATCGGAAAGATGGTTAACATCGGAACCTTGCTGGCTTTCGTGATCGTCTGTATCGCGGTCATGGTGTTACGCAACACGAACCCAGGCCAGCCCCGACCTTTCCGGACGCCGTGGGTGCCGTTTACACCCATCATGGGCATTCTCTTCAACGGCTACATGATGTACAAACTTGGCTGGGTTAACTGGGCAAGGTTGATCATCTGGCTGGTCATCGGCCTGTTCGTTTATTTCTTCTACGGACGCCACCACAGCCGCGTGCAACAAGCAGTCTCGGCCACTAAGGTCCCGGTGATGACGGACTAACACGTCTAACTTGAGCGACTAACACAACCGGCGTGTAGAGACGGGGCCTGCCTCGTCTCCCGCTCCGACCAAAGTCAGAGAGGAAACTCCGCGCTAGCCCGATTTCGTCTCCTGCAGTTTGCGCGCGACCGCCGTCGCCATTCTCCGGGGCGCGAAGCGCACAGACTGCGCCACCAGCCAGTTTTTGAAGCCGGAGATCACGACTGGCTTTCCCGCCATCAACGCGCGATAGCCATCCTCCGCTACCGTACGAGCGTCCATGGTTCCGTACTTCGTCAGTGGGATTCCGGTGATCTTAGCGCGCTCTTGGAACTCGGTAGACGTCGGACCAGGGCACAAGCAAGTGACAGTGACGCCCGTTCCCTCAAGCTCATTCGCAATCGCTTCCGATAGATGAAGAACGTAAGCTTTGGTAGCGTAATAAACCGCCATCAGCGGTCCTGCCTGAAACGCCGCAGTGGACGCCACATTCAGGACGCGGCCTTCTTTTCTCCTGAGCATTTCCGGCAGGTAGAGCCGCGTGAGATGAGTCAGCGTAGTGACGTTCAGTTGAATCTGGCGCAGACATTCTTCCAGATCGTTATCGGCGAAGAAGCCATACTGCCCGAACCCGGCATTGTTGACGAGGATATCGACCACGATGTTCGCGCGAGTCGTTTGATCGAGAACATACGCGGCCGCTCCAGGATCGGAAAGATCAGCCGCGAGAATCAGAGAGCGCGTGCCGTGGGCTTTCTCGAGTTCCGACGCCAACTGCCGAAGCTTGTCGGCGCTGCGTGCGACGAGGACTAGATTGTGGCCTTCGCGCGCGAAAATGCGGGCCAGTTCAAGTCCGATGCCGAAGGATGCGCCGGTGATGAGAGCGGTTTTGCGGTCAGCCATAATTCGAAATCAGCGTAGCGACGGGGCCTGTCCCATCTCTGCGTGCACCACCACGAATGCGTGGCCGTTCAGTAGACGTGACACGTCCTCTATCTACCAATCGTAGTCAAGCGAAAGAAATGGCGGGTCGCAATTGACCCGCCCCAAATCGAAACGATCAATAGCGCTTAGACGTGCGCCAGAGCTGGCTCCAAGCCATAAATCGAGTACCATGACGTCGCCGCCTTCAGCTTGTTATTCACGTTGTTAATGTTCTTTACGCCTTCCGTTTCAAGCCATTTACGGAACGCATCCGCGCCCTGTTTCGCATAGACCGGAATGCCGTCTTTCCAGGTCGCACGCCCGCAAAGCACTCCGTTGAACTTCACGCCGGACTCGCCGGCCAGCTCGAGCGTCTCGCTGAACTCTGAGTTGCTGACGCCGGCCGAGAGATAAATAAACGGCTTCGTCGCCACGTTTGCGGCCGAGTGGAAGAAGTCGATGGCTTCTTTTTTCGTATAGGCCTTCTCGCCCGCAAACGACTTCGTACCCTCGACGCACTTCATGTTCACGGGAACTTCAACTTTCAGCACGTCCACTCCATAGCGATCTTTGCTGAACTCGCGCATGCTCTCGGTGACGATGTGAGGTTTCTTCTTCGCGTATTCAACGCCTTTCTCATCCGCGCCTTCTTCATAGCCCACAAACTCCAAAAAGAATGGAATGTCATTGGCGCGGCATTCGTCGCCGATGCGCTCTACCCACGCGTGCTTTCTGTCGTTCACGTCTTTCGGATCGTCCGGCGTGTAGTAAAGCAGAATCTTGACGCAGTCGGCGCCAGCCTCTTTCAATCGGCGCGCCGACCAGTGGTCGAGCAGATCGGGCAATCGTCCGGGACCGGTTTTGTCGTAGCCCGTCTTTTCATAGGCCAGCAGCAAGCCGGCATTTTTAGCGCGGCGCTTGGAGGCGGGCAATCCCCACTCGGGGTCAAGCAGAATCGCGCTGGCATGCGGCGTCAGAACTTCCGTGACCAGTATCTTGAACTCCTCCATCATCGCATCGGTTACAGCCGAGCCTTTTTCCTTGGCCAGCGACTTCTGGAGTGAGCCGCGCTGATCCATGGCGGCCGCGGCGATGACGCCATTCTGATTGGATACAGCCTTAAGACCAGCCAATTTTCCGGGTGTAAGTCTCACAATGCCTCCTGAATATATCGCCTGAATATAACGATAATGACAACCGCCTATTTTAACCCCAGCGGCGCGGGATGAGAATTCGACTAGGACACCCAAACAAGGGCGTAACCAGATTGCGTAAGCGCCCGCGTCCCTTCTACGAGCTGGGCAGGCTCTCGCCCGTAGTGCCAATCCTCTACTCAAAGCCAACACTTCCATCAAAGCGGTGCGCCGTTTTACTGCCGGAGCGCCAGCGCTCCCAGCACGGCCTGCTGTTTTGCAATCAGAGATTGAATGCCTTGGCGCGCGAGCGACATCATCTTCGCCAGCTGCGCGTCGTCAAAGACCTGATGCTCGGCCGTTGCTTGCAGCTCGACAATCTTGTTACCCGCCGTCATCACGACGTTCATATCCACATCGGCGCGCGAATCTTCCTCGTAGTTAAGGTCGAGCACAGCTTCGCCATCCACAATGCCGACGCTGATGGCGGCGACGAAGTCCTTGATGGGCGCTGTCGTCAAAGTTCCCGCGTCAATCAGCCGTTGTAAAGCGAGGCCAAGCGCGACGAATGCCCCGGTAATGGATGCGGTGCGCGTGCCGCCGTCGGCCTGAATCACGTCACAGTCGATCCAGATGGTGCGCTCGCCAAGACGCTGAAGGTCGGCAACGGCCCGCAGAGAACGCCCGATCAGCCGTTGAATTTCCTGTGTCCGTCCGCTCTGCTTGCCCTTCGCGGCCTCGCGCGCGGTGCGAGTCAGAGTTGAGCGGGGAAGCATTCCGTATTCGCCAGAGATCCATCCCTTGCCGGTGTTGCGCAGAAACGTGGGCACAGTCTCTTCGATCGAAGCCGTGCAAATGACGCGCGTATTGCCCATTTCAATCAGCGCGGACCCCTCCGCAGTCGAGATGAAATCGGGAACTATGTTGACAGGACGAAGCTGGTCAGGAGTGCGGTTGTCGCTGCGAAAAATCATGAGAGGGAGATTCTAACAGCGAGCAGAGTTCTAGCTATGCGCTCGGCGTCACTTTCCCAGGAAGTCGATCAGTTCTTCTCGCGTGAATCCCGCTTCCCGCAGCAACGACATCAATGTTCCCTTCGGCAAGTCGCGATTGTGTTGAAACACTACCGCTCGCCGTCTGGATCCGGGATTATAGAAAATGAGATGGCTGCCCGAGGTGTGATCCAAGATGAAGCCATTGCGTTCGAGAAAGCGAACGACTTGCCGCTACCTAACGGCGGGGAGCTTCGGCATACTCCAAGTCGAGCGATGCTACGAGAGTGTTGTCGTCGCTAGGAATAGGATCTTTGTGCTTGCGCAAACTGGCAATATAGCCAGAAATAGCATCCTTCGCCATTTCTCTTGCCTCGTCCACAGTTCGCCCATAAGTGACACAACCAGGCAGTGCCGGAACCAGCGCGGTATAACCGCCGCCTGGCTCGGGACGAAGCATGATGTTGTAGTGGTATCGTGCCTTGGCCATGAATCCAATGGTAGCTTGCTGTGCAGATCAGGTCAAACCGTACTTTGGGTTATCGCTCACCCACCATTCGCCTGCTCCATCGCAGTCACATCGAACCATTCGCTCAAGTCGGCGTGTCCCGCCAGCGTCTCCCGCGTCTTGCCCTCAACTAGAATTCGTACCCGCTGAATGCCGGGCGCATTTGCGGCCAGCGTTTTTACCAGCGAGTTCACGGTGAGTTGCTCGCTAAGAATGCCGGAGCGATGCTCGTCGGCGAAGGCTTTATTCAGGTCAATGACAGCTCCTCCCGGTTCGACTAGGTAAATGCTGCGAATGTCGGACGCCGGCGACAACGGATGAGCTGCACCCGGCTGCTGATAGATGCGCAAGAGCGCGCGCAACAGCTCTTCAGCTCTCTGCTGGCGTCCGCTGGGAAGCGGAATCTGCGCAGATTGTGCCCGAAGCGAGCCGGAGGCGTCATCAGCGACGTAGAGCGTCACGGTTTCGGTGGGACCGGCTGGGGGCGGCGTTACCGGAAGCGTGTTGGCAGCCGGCGATTCCAGTTCCCGTGCCTGGCGCCGCATGTGGCGGGCGTACATTCCCATCGTTACAACGAGCACCAGCATGGC
>JBAWBE010000042.1:0-3265 GCA_049589635.1 Terriglobales bacterium | reverse complement strand
CCCTTCGGCTCAGGACAGGCAGCCGAGGGCGGCTGTCGCCACATGAGTTGTGGTGATGCGGGTGAAAGCAGGTTCCTCCACTGCGCCGTCGCTGGGCGCTCCGGCTCCGGTCGGAATGACAGAATTTCGGAATGACAGAATTAGTGAGAGACACGTCGACGATGGTGACACGCCATCGCGATAGCGGGGCGAGACGCCGGGCGCTACTTCGCGAGGCGGTTGTATTTTTTCAGGACTTCGCGGAGGCGGTCGTGCGGGAGGGCGATGACTTCGTGGTCGTCGATGCCTTTCATGGTTTCGGCGGCGACCATGGCGTTGACTACGGCTTCTTCGGTGGCTTGGACTGTCGCGAGGAAAATGGGGTCGAGAGAATCGTTGGGGAGCATGGTTAGCTGGTGAACGTTGTTGGGCTGACTGCTTTTGGGACTGACGGCGCCGGGGTTGGCGGTGGAGAAGGCGAGGAAGATGTCGCCGGAGCCATCGCCGGAGTAGCTGCCGTCGCGGCCGAGGCCGAGGGAAATTTTCTTGGCGACGCGTTTGAGTTGTGTGGGAATAAGCGGGGCGTCGGTGGCGACGATGACGATGATGGAGCCGACGTCCTCTTTGAAGACGGTGTGCTCGGGGATCTCGCGGCCGACGTTGATGCCGGCGATGCGGAGTTGATCGCGGGCTCCGTAGTTGCATTGCACCAGGACGCCGACGGTGTAGCCTCCGGCTTTGGCGTTGAGCACGCGGGATGACGTGCCGATGCCGCCTTTGAATTCGTTGCAGATCATTCCTGTTCCGCCGCCGACGTTGCCTTCTTCGACAGGGCCGGAGTGGGCGGTGTCGAGGGCGTGCCAGGCGTCTTCGGGATGGACGTGGAATCCATTGATGTCGTTGAGATAGCCGTCCCAGGTTTCGGCGACGACGGGGAGCGACCACCAGTAGCCTTCCATATCGGGCGTGCCGCGTTTTACTTTCCAGGCGATGACGGCATCGCGGACGACGCCGACGCTGTGGGTGTTGGTGATCATGACGGGTCCGTTGAGGAAGCCAGAGTCGTCGACCCAGGTGGTGCCAGTCATTTCGCCGTTGCCGTTCAGGGTGAACCAGGCGGCGAAGACGGCGTCGTTGGAAGTTTTGCCGCGAGGATGGATGGCTGTGACCCCGGTGCGAACGGGGCCTTTGCCGACCACGAGTTTTCCGCTGCCGGAGATGAGCGTGGTGTGGCCGACCTCGACGCCTTTTACGTCGGTGATGGCGTTGTTGGGGCCGGAGGTGCCATCGAAGGGGACTCCGAGATCGCGGGCGCGGGGTTTGGTTTGGGCGGAGGCAGTGAGGGTTAGGGTCAGAATTAGTGCGAGCAGAGTGGGCTTCGAGTTGAATCTTGAGAAGGTGAACATTTGGGTCTCCCGGGGAACGAGGAAGTATAAAGGATAGGCTCGTTCATGCCGAACCCAGCAGGCTCCCGGACCAACAGCAGGTTCCCGGACCAACAGCAGGTTCCCTTCGACTTAGCTCAGGGCAAGCTCTCGCCGGGCTTTCAGCCCGGTTCGGAATGACAAACGCTATCTGCAACTCACAGACACGCTTACCCGGGCGACAACGCGAGAGGGAAAAGCGGCATCGGAGAGCTGTGGGTAAATCGTGAGGGAGCGAGGTACAATCGCGTGAAGAAAAAATTTCGCGGGGGAAACATGAATAGCTGGAAGATGGATAACTGGAAGAAGGCGGTGCTGGCAGCGTCGGTCGCAGCGGCGACGGTGCTGTTTCTGAAGAAGAAGTATGCCGGGGGCGTGATGGCAGGTGGGGTGGCACTGGCGCTGCTGTCGGCGGAGTATCCGGAAAAGTTTGAGCAGGTGCGGGAGTCGTTGCCGGGGTATTTTGATCGCGGAATGCACGTGATGGAAATGGCGGCAAAGGCTGGGAAACGGATTACGGAAGCCGCGGGGCAGAGCGCGATGGACGCGTGGGAGGAGATGTAAGAATCGGCTTCCGGTTAAGACAGCGAGGCCTGGAGAAGTTCTGATCTTCCGGTAGCCGGATGCGGAGATCGCGCGTTACTCGATGCCGAGTTGCTTCTTGGCATCGGGGCTGAGGCGTTCGGGGGTCCAGGGCGGAGTCCAGACTACATTGACCTTGGCGTCGCGGATACCTGGCAACTGCTCGAGGCGCGATTTTACTTGAGCGCTGATGTTGACGTGCTCGGGGCAGCCTTGTGAGGTAAGGGTGAGGTCGACTGTGACGTCTTGTTTGGCTTCTTCGGGACGCTCGGTGGGCGCGGCAGCGAACTTGACGGAATAGATGAGGCCGAGGTCGACGATGTTGACCGGGATCTCGGGGTCGTAGCAGCTCTTCAAAGCACTCAGGACGTCTTGTTCGGTGACTGTGGGCATGGGATTTGTTCTCTTTAGTGTACCTTAGGACGGCTTTTCGTGATGACGTCTTGAAAATCTTTAACACAGAGGACACAGAGAGCACAGGGTAGGGAAATTTCTGCATGATTGGTGAACAGGCGAAGAAGAGGATTCAGATTGCGCTGGCGCTGGCTATTGTGGTGGCGGGGGCGCGAGCGGGATACATCCTGTATCAGCGGCATGAAGATTATGTGGCGGCGCAAAGGCAGCAGGCGGCGAAGAATGCTGGGTACTCGAATGCGGAATATTACGTCACGCCGAAAAAGCTTTATCCCTATGATTTGAAGTCGGCGAAGCAGTTGACGGAGCAGCCGGTCTGGGTGAAGGAAGGGTATCGATATACCTATTATCCGTACGATGCGGCGCGGAAGAAAGTGGAGTTTGGGCATGAAGCGGGGCTGCTGTTGCCCATCGAGCAGTTGGAGATTAAAGATGTGGTGACGGATATTCCCAGCGGAACGGGGAATCGGCGGCAGGTGATCGCGGTGTTTCAGAATGATGGGAAGAGCTATGCGGTGCCGATCGGACTCGAGAATGACGGGCAGTACAAGATTTATTCGGATGAAATGTTTTATGTGCAGGATCCACACGAGTTGTATAAATTCTGGCCGGCCGATGTGTGGCAGTCGATTGAGCAGCATCAGGTGAAGCCGGGGATGGATGAACTGCAAGCGGTTTTTGCGGTGGGCATGGGAGTGCCGGATGCGGGGGCTTCGTCGGACGATAAGACGGTGAGGTATCCGAATGGAGGGAAGCCGCTGGTAGTGAATTATCAGGGTGGGAAGGCGAGAGAGATTAAAGCGGGCGCATAAGATTTTGGTTATAGAGATCCTTCGACTCCGGTTGGTTCTTGCGCTGGGCGCAAG
>JBAWBE010000041.1:0-2509 GCA_049589635.1 Terriglobales bacterium | reverse complement strand
TGCAAATTCAAATCTGCCGCGATGCCAAAGGTTTTGCCGATATGGTTCGCAAAGATAGGCCCGACGAACGCCGTTATCGCGAAAACGAGAAAATTGATTCCGCCCGTCGCGCTCCCCTTCACATTGTCTGGGTTGACTTCCTTGATGATGCTGTAAGGAATCATCGCGGCGCCCGACGCGATGCCGAATATGAACATTGCGACCTTCGCTGAAATCGGCAACGGCTTGAAGCCGATTTGGACGCAAGCCAGAATCATGACCGCCGCGCTTCCCATGATCACCGGTTTTCGCCGTCCGATACGATCGGAGAGCCAGCCGAGCAGCGGACATCCGACGACCCAGCCGAGCGGAACCATCGAAGCGGTGACCACGGCATTGTGGAAAGACAGTTGGAGATCTTTTTGAAACGCTGCAACCCCCCAGATCATGTCTCCGATCGTGGTGGGCGCAAATAGCAGACCTGCGACCGCTCCACAGAGATAGGATTGCGGGTTCGAGAAGACAATCTTGTATGGCGTCAGAAGCGAGGCAAAGCCGCCTTCCTGGACGTGAGGTCCCAACTGTTCCCGCGGGGTCGCCACATATAGGAGAACTCCGTTAGCCAGAATCAACACTCCCATCCCTATCCAGAAAACGTGAACACCTACTCCGTGCTCCATCATCGGTCCGACAACAAACTGTCCGGCAGAGCCGCCAAGCATCCCCACACACTGCGTGGCGCCAATTGCGGTAGCGAGATAACGCGCGGGGAACCCGTGTGCCGCCAGATACACAGCACCGGTGAAGGCGAACGCCGAGCCAGCCCCTTGCAGCAGCCGCCCGATGTCCCCCGCGACTACGGTGGGCGCGCTGAAGAGAAGGCAGCCAATGCCCAAAACCGCGATTCCAACGGGAACCGTGCGCTTTGCTCCCAAATGATCAAGAGCTGCCCCCGCGATCAAGCTCATGGCGGAGTAGGTGTAGTAATAGACGCCGATAATCGCGCCGACCCCTAGGGCCGTCGTACGAAACGCAGCTTCCAGCTCCGGGATCATCACGGATGGACTGGAACTCACCGCATACTCGAGAAAATAGAAAATGACGGTGAAAGCCCAAGCCACGACAAATGCCCGCGTTTGAGCCGCGCTCTGCACCTGCCCTGCGCGACCGCCAATTGATGGAGAGAGCTCGCGTTCAGCAGTGGTGCGTGTGGAATTGCTTGATGCCATATTCAATGCCCTCCCGCTTCCCGGCTCGTGCGAATGTTGACAAGACGCTTAGACCGAAACTGGCGCCCATGACGACAACGCCGTGTAATGGCAATTCCTCGGCCATTTCCCCGCACGTTTAGATCACTGGAAAAAAGCGGCTTATCTTCGATTCGTCTAGTCAGGTGGACAGAGGAACTGCCAGCATGTTCGCAAACGCGCAAATATTGACGTCTCCAGAGGCTTGCGGACGGTTTACGAGGAGCCAGTCAGAGAATCGGAAGGACGAGACAAACGGCGAACGACGCACGGGCACTTCGTGCAGGTTTATTTGAGCGTGTCTGGAGCCACTCGATGCAACATGCTTCGACTGGTCAACAGAGGTGAAGGGGACGATGCCTCAATCCGGCCAGCTAACTAACCCGCGGCGCGGGCACGATCGGTTTCCATGTGCCCGATCTTTTCGATGATGCGATGACTGATCTTATCTCCTCGAAGGAGGCCCACCGGCCGAAGATCGTTCTTGCCTTGAACAACCGCCAACCAAGAGATGCCATGATCGAGCATGGTAGCTGATGCCACGAGAGCGGAATCGTCTAGGGCCACATAGACGGGGTCCCCGTACAAAAGGTCTCCTAACTTACGCTTGGTGTCCTCTGCGCGCATACCATTCGAACTGACGGCGATGCGAGCGACAATGTGATACAGGTCTTCGCGATCTAGAGTCGCCCACAACAGCTGCTTTTCATCGAGGACCAATAGCTGTCCGGTCGCACTTTCAGTGAGAGCCGCGACAGCCTCTGCGAACGTGGTTTCCTTGGTGAGCAGCTTGGCAGGAGGCGGGTCCATGAGGGACGCGATGGTCTCATCCGCCAGAAGCGGCTTGGCCAGCGGTAAATAACGCCAAAAGTCACCTGAGTGCCGTGTGACTGCCTTGACAAGCAGATCGCGAAGGGGCGCGAATGAACCCGCCATCTGCGAGAACAGCGCACTGCCGACCTGCGCTAGACGCACAACTGTGCGAGCACGAATGCTGGTTTCGTGAGCGCGGTTGGCCAAGAGGGCCTCCTCGCCGAAAAAGTCCCCCGTGCCAAGAACCGAAATAACCTTTTCCTGCGGGCTTTCGTCCGTGGTTTGCAGGATCTCCACTTCGCCTTCTTCGATGATACTGAAGACTTGGGCCAATTCACCTCGACGGTGAATGAAATCGCCAGGCCGATAATACGCATGGGTGACTTGCTGGGTCGCGTCCGTATTGAGGAAGCTAAGATCGCGCGGAAAGAGCACGTCCCACGCCCAGTCGAGAGCGACTTTGATCCTGC
>JBAWBE010000040.1:0-9078 GCA_049589635.1 Terriglobales bacterium | reverse complement strand
CCTCGTTCTCGGTTGCATCGCGCTCTCGTCTACTGCTGGCCAAACGATAGTCGATGGCGTGCAGGGCGGCTATTCTGGCGAACTCTCCAACTCGGCGTTTACTCCGGTCGCCATGCTGTTCTACGAGTTGATGATCATCAACATAGTGCTCGCAGTGTTCAACTTGATTCCTGTCCCTCCGCTCGACGGGAGCCACGTCCTTCGCCATTTTCTGCCCGAGTCTGCGCGCATGATCTTCGACCGCATCGGCTTTTTCGCGTTGCTCGCGCTTGTCTACCTCGGCGGAGGGCTTTTGAGCGGCTTGATTCGCCCGTTTATTCGCTTCTATCTCATGATGCTGGGCAAATTCTGAATGACCGCTCCCTCCACTAAGAAACGCGTCCTGAGCGGAATGCGCTCGACCGGCAAGCTCCATCTCGGCAACTACGTCGGCGCGCTCCAAAACTGGGTTGGCATGCAGGATCAATACGACTGTTTCTTTTTCATCGCCGACTGGCACGCGCTGACCACTGACTATGCCGACACGTCGCACATAAAAGAAAATTCCTTGGAAGTTCTTTTGGACTGGCTAGCTGCCGGCCTCGATCCGGCCAGGTGCGTGATGTTCATTCAATCCCATGTGCCCGCGCACGCTGAGCTTCACCTTCTGTTCTCAATGATCACGCCCTTGGGCTGGCTGGAGCGCGTTCCGACCTACAAAGAACAAAAAGAGAACATCAAAGAAAAAGATCTCGGCACCTACGGATTTCTCGGCTATCCAGTCCTGCAATCGGCCGACATTCTGATCTACAAGGCTAATGTCGTCCCGGTCGGCGAAGACCAGGTTGCGCATGTTGAGCTGACGCGCGAAATCGCGCGCCGTTTCAACGGCTTCTACAGCAGAAAACGCGGAGAAGTTTTCCCCGAACCGCAATCCCTGCTCACGCCCACGCCCAAGCTCCCCGGCACCGACGGCCGCAAAATGTCGAAGTCCTACGGCAATGCCATCATGCTCAGCGATCCCGAGCCGGTCGTTCGCCAGAAGCTGAAGACGATGGTCACCGATCCCGCCCGCGTTCGCCGCACCGATCCGGGCAATCCCGATCTCTGTCCGGTAGGCGATCTGCACAAAATCTTCAGCAGCCCGGAGACCATGGCCAAGGTCAACACCGGCTGCCGCTCCGCCGGAATCGGCTGTATCGAGTGCAAGGGCTGGGCCGCCGACGCGCTCGTCCAGGTTCTCAACCCCATGCAGGAGCGCCGCCAAAAATACGCAGACAATCCGCGCCTCGCCTGGGATATTCTGGAAGCAGGCTCCGCGCGCGCACGCGAGGTGGCCGGCGCTACCATGAACGACGTTCGAGATGCCATGAGCATTTCGCTAGACTACGAGCCGCCAAGGGTTCCGACGAAGTGATTGAGAACCAAGTGAACCAGACAAAGTAGCCCCGGCGAAGTGATCGAGACAAAGTGACTGAACTCTCCCAATCCGTCGAAGCGACGCGCTCTGCTCAACCGCAGCTCGCGCATACACAGCCTGCTGCCGTTCACCCGACAAAAAAAGAGAGCGAATTTCCATTCGCCGTAGACCTCGGCCAAATTTACGAAGGCCCTCTCGACCTGCTGCTCGATCTCATTCGCAAGCAGGACATCGATATCTACGACATTCCGATCGCGAAGATCACCGCGCAATATCTCGTCTACGTCGAGCGCATTCGCGAACTCGACGTCAACGTAGCCAGCGAATTCATCTACATGGCCGCGGTACTGATCCACATCAAGTCGAAGATGCTCCTCCCCCGCGATCCGCTGGCCGCCGCTGACGCCCAGGAAGACCCGCGCAACGAATTGGTTAACCGTCTTCTCGAACACGAGAAGTTCAAGTCCGCCGCGCAAATGCTCCAGCAGAAGCAGCAGATCGAAGATGCGGTCCTGAGCAATCCTGCGATCCGCCACTTCATGGACGCCGAGGGCACCGAGCCCGAAATGGCAGTCGACATCATCGACCTGGTCAAAACGTTCCAGCAGATTCTCGACCGTGCCCGCTCCCGTCCGATTCTCAATGTCGACGAAGAAACGGTCACCGTCGGCCAGATGATCCAATATTTACATCGCCGTTTGTCGCTCGAAGAGCGCCCGATTCGCCTGAAGCAAA
This sequence comes from Terriglobales bacterium, assembly GCA_049589635.1. Taxonomy (GTDB): domain Bacteria; phylum Acidobacteriota; class Terriglobia; order Terriglobales; family Acidobacteriaceae; genus Acidiflorens. Next base: position 6,944 of record JBAWBE010000040.1, on the reverse strand, counting down.
TGCTGCGCACCATGCCGTCGCGTCTGGCGCTGGTCTGCATGTTTCTGGCGCTGCTCGAACTCGTTCGCCTGCAAGCGATTCAGGTAAGGCAAGACCACGTCTTCGGCGAAGTCCTGGTTCGCAAGCACACGCACTTTGAAGAAGTAATGACGGAGCAAGCCGCGGTGCGAGATGATTGGAAGTGAAGAGTCGTCGGTCGTCAGTCGTTTGGTCGTTGGCAAGAGCGCCTCAATGAAGTCCAATAGCAAATGACGATATTCGACGATTCTTGGTTTCCCCTGCGAAACCCCGTGTACCCTGTGGTTATGAGCTTTCTCGATGTCGGCGAATGACGCCGCCACGAGCTATGATGAACAGCGAACGACTAACGACGAACGACCGACGACGAGCTCCATGCCCCTGAAACCCCAACTCGAAGCCATCATCTACGCGGCGGATATCCCTATCACGCTTGAGCAAATCATCCCGCTCGTAAAAGATTCCGTCCTCGCTGATGCTCCGGAAATCGACGCCGCCGAAATCCGCTCGCGCGTCCGCGCTGCTATTGAAGAGCTTACTGCCGACTATACCGGTCCCACTCACGGCATCGAAATTCGTCAGGTCGCGGGCGGCTATCGCATGTCCACCAAGCCCGAGCAGCATGATGTTGTTCGCGCCTTTGCAAAAAGCCTCAAGTCGCCATCGCGTCTGTCGATGCCCGCGCTCGAGACTTTAGCCGTGATTGCCTACAAGCAGCCCGTCACGGTACCCGAAATCAGCGAAATCCGCGGCGTAGATTCCGGCGGCGTCATCGCCACTCTGCTTGACCGCAAACTCATCACGACAGCCGGCCGCAAGGCTGTAATCGGACGCCCAATTCTTTACAAGACAAGCAAAGATTTTCTCCTGCGCTTCGGCCTCAAAGATATCCACGAACTTCCCAGCATGGAGGAGTTCGAGAAGTTGCTGGCCGAGTCATTCCAGAGCGATCTTCTCCAAGCTGAAAGCGCGCCGACGGAAAGCGCAGAAACGGAAGCCTCATCTGGCGCTGACCGTGACAATGATCAAGTCGACGATGACCCAGTGGGCAATGACCCGATCAACAATGTCATCAGTATCGACGAACACTCGAATCGCTCCGTTGAAGACGCGGATCACCGAATCGAAGAAGGCTCAACCAAGCGGGACGCGGAGGCTCCGGCGAGCGCCGAGCACAAGTAATCATGCCTGCCGAGCGTCTGCAAAAAATCATTGCCGCAGCCGGAGTCGCATCCCGCCGCAAAGCTGAAGAGCTGATCACCGCTGGCCGGGTGCTCGTCAACGGACAGCCTGTCACCGAACTCGGCAGCAAAGCCGATCCCGAAAACGACCACATCCGCGTTGACGGAAAACTTCTGCACGCGCCCGAACGTTTTTCTTACATCGTTCTCAATAAGCCCAAGGGTTACGTGACCACGGTCAGCGATCCCGAACATCGTCCAACCGTGATGGATCTCGTAAAGAGCGTCAAAGGCCGCGTTTATCCGGTCGGTCGACTCGACTGGGCCAGCGAAGGTTTGCTGCTTCTGACCAATGATGGAGCACTCGCTAACTCTCTGATGAAGGCTGCGTCGCACGTGGCCAAAAAATATGTCGTCAAAGTTGCGGGCGTTCCCGACGAAGCCAAGCTCGATAAACTTCGCCGAGGCGTTTCCATCGCCGAAAAAGGTGGACGCCGGGTGCGAACTGCGCCCGCGCAAATAAAGTTAATTCGCGAGGGCGACAATCCATGGCTCGAAGTAACGATCATCGAAGGCCGCAATCGCCAGGTCCGCAAAATGTTCGAAGAGGTCGGACACCACGTAGAAAAAATTCGCCGCGTTCAATACGGCCCGCTTTCGCTTGACGTTCCGCCGGGAGAGTTCCGCAGCCTGACGCTCGAAGAAGTAGCCAAGCTGAAAGCCGCTGCGTCGGGCTCAAAATCGGTTGGGGCGCGCCCGGAGTTCGCCGGACCCAGATCAAAACCGGCCGCATCCGGATCGAAATTCTTCCCTCCGAGATCGAAGTCGGCCAAGCCGCGGCCGAACAAGCCGCCTGCCCGGAAGCCTCGCCCGTAGCTCTCGGCAGCTAGGTTTTGGATTTTACTTCTGCAATCTGACTTCTAACTTCTGCAATCGTTTATCTCTTCCCCTCGGGAATCATCGGCAGCCGCGACGCGCCATACAGTCCCGCATCGCTCCCCAGCAACGCGCGCGTGATGATCGTCTTATTCCCGGGCAGCGAATCGACATGCGCGGAAGCGCCATGGTGGCCGACCAGCGAATCCGGCGGTGCAGTCGCAGCGTACACCATCGACCGCTCGCGCAGTTCCTCAAAGATCGATGGCGAAAATGCCTCCCACGCGCTCGAAACACCGCCGCCAACCACGTAAATCGGCAGGTTCAGAGAATTCACCATCGACGAGAGAACAATGCCGAGACACCGCCCGACGCGCCGGTAAATTTGCCGCGCATCTTCATCGCCCTGAATCGCGAGGTTGTAGATCGACTTTGCGCTAAACTCGGCATCCGAGTGCGCTCCTCGGGCTAACTCGGAGCTGCTGTCTGCCGCGATCGTCTCCTTTGCCATCCTCACAATCGCGGTCGCCGACGCGTATTGTTCGAGACATCCACGATTGCCGCATCCACATAGATGGCCTTCCGGCTCAACTGTCGTGTGCCCAAACTCGCCGGCCATTCCATTCATCCCATGCCAGATCGAGCCATGCAGAACGAGTCCTCCGCCGACTCCTGTGCCAAGCGTCAGCATCGCCATGTCGTCGAAATCTTTCGCCGCCCCCAGCCATTTCTCTCCGAGTGCGGCGACGTTGGCGTCGTTCTCTAAAATCACCACCGTCTTCAGGCGCTGCTCAATCTCAGTGCGCACCGGATAATCAGTCCAATCCGGCAAATTGGGGGACTCAATCACCATGCCACTTTTTATATCGATGATGCCCGGGACGCCGATGCCGATGCCGAGCAGCGTCGCCGAATTTCCATATTTGTGCAGCATGTTCTCGATCGCGCCGCACATGTCGTCGAGTACGTACGTGCGTCCGAGAGAAACCTTCGTGCCGAGCGTAACTTTTTCGACTAGAGTTCCTTGATCGTCGACAGCGGCGATGCGCAGGTTCGTGCCGCCGAGATCAACGCCGATTGCGAAATTTTTCATCGATTGAATAGCCCTCAATTCTGATCAGGTGCCTGCTAAAAGCTTAAACCACGGGATACACGGAGGCGCACAGAGGAAGTCCAAAAGCTTATCAGAAACCTGAATCTAGGTTTGACACTTTGGACAATAGTGACTGCTGCGCCCGGTCAGCACAATTCGCCGAATCGGCGTCTCGCATACGAGACAGGGCTCGCCTTCGCGGCCATACGCGCGATGCTGCAATTGAAAAAAGCCTTCCTCCCCATCCGCGTCCACATAATCGGAGATCGAAGAGCCTCCTAGAGCGATTGCCTCGCGCAACACGTCGCGCACGGCATGATACAGCTTCCCTGACTGCGCCCGCGTAATCGCCGATGCCCGCCGCCGCGGACGAATCCCGGCCCGAAACAAAGATTCATCGGCATAAATGTTCCCGACTCCGCGGACGAGTTTCTGATTCAAGAGCGCGCTCTTGATTGGAGTCTTGCGTCCGCGAAAGAGCGCTACGAAGTCTTCCTCGCTCACCTCGAGCGGCTCAACTCCACCTGGGTCAAACGCGACGGCATGAACGCTGAGTTTGCCAAACATCCGTGGATCGATAAACCGCAACTCGCGCCTCGAAGCGAGGGTTGCGATCAGATGCGTGTGCTTGGCAATTTCAGCGCCCGGCTCACAAACCACCATGCGCCCGGTCATGCCAAGGTGAACTACCCAGTGTGCCGTGGCGCGATCCGAACCTGCGGTCTTGATCGTAGCGCTGGCATTTCGCCGGCTGTTGCGGGGACGCCCCGCCCGCGCTTCGCGGACCAACTCGAAAACTATATGTTTCCCGGCTCGACGCACGCTGGCGATGCGCGCACCTTCGAGAGTCTTTACGATTGCCGCCGCCGGAGACTTCAGTGGCTGCGGGCGCGAGCCAATCCAGACAGACGTAATCGTGTCGCCGACAACACGCCGCGCCAAGCCCCGTACGATGGTTTCAACTTCAGGAAGTTCCGGCACAGAGTTAGGATACAAGATAATGCGACCGAAGAATTCACCCTCGCTTGCTCGTCCACAGCGCAATTCGGTATTCTTATTCGTACACACCAAGCTCCGCCGGTCTTCTTTCAGGAGTCAGTCTTCCAGTACGCCCGTCCGCGGCGCTATTCGTGTGTATGACCCCTGGGGCGGCACGACAGCCGCAATTTCAAACGGAGTAAGAATTGGCTGGAGACAAATTGAACCGAGGCAGAACCGCGGTCATCGTTGGAGCGCAGTGGGGCGACGAGGGCAAAGGCAAAATCGTCGACGTGCTCACGCAGACTTTTGAAATCGTAGCGCGCTACGCTGGCGGCCATAATGCCGGACACACCGTCATCATCCACGGGAAGAAATTTATTTTGCAACTCGTGCCAGGAGGAATTCTGCGCCCGGAGTGTACGAGCGTCATCGGCAACGGAGTTGTGCTTGACCCGATGGCGTTTCTCAAGGAAGTAGCTTCGCTGCGCGACGCCGGCGTGAAAGTTGACGGCAATCTTTTCGTTTCGAATCGCGCACAGGTAATTCTGCCATATCACCGCATGATGGAACTCGGCTCGGAGAACGCCCCAGGCCGCGTGAAAATTGGCACCACCTCGCGCGGCATTGGCCCCGCCTACGAGGACAAGATGGGGCGCCGCGGGCTGCGCGTCGCCGACCTGCTCGACACGGTGTTGCTGCGCACGCATATTGAGAATGCCTGCCGCGAAAAGAACATGATCGCGCACGCGCTGTTTAATTCCGACCCGCTTGACGCCGACAAAATGTTTCGCGAGTACGCAGCGGCAGCGGAGCAGATCGCTCCCTTTGTGCGCGACACAGCACTGCTCTTGAACCGCGCGCTGGCTGAGGGGAAGTCGATTGTGTTCGAAGGCGCGCAAGGCACCATGCTTGATATCGACCACGGCACCTATCCGTTCGTGACCTCGTCAAGCGCAACCTCGGGTGGCGCCGCTATCGGAACGGGCGTTCCACCCACCTCGATCGACACCGTCATCGGTATCACGAAGGCTTATTGCACGCGCGTCGGCGGCGGCCCGTTCCCGACTGAGTTGCTCGGGGCTGAAGGTGAAGACCTCCGCAAACGCGGCAACGAATTTGGCGCCGTTACTGGGCGCCCGCGCCGCACTGGCTGGCTCGATTTGCCTCAACTCCGTTACGCTGGCATGATTAATGGCATTTCCTGGTGGGTGGTTACCAAGCTTGATGTGCTCGACCATTTGACTGAGATTCCAGTGTGCGTGGGATATAAGATCGACGGAAAAGAGACCGACGAGATGCCGTCGCAGGCGTGCGGCTATGAAAAAATCGAATGCATCTATCGCAAGATGCCGGGCTGGGCTGCGCCGACGAACAAAGTAAAAACATTCGACGAATTGCCCAAGGCTGCGCGTGAGTATTTGAGCTTCATTGAAAAGGAAACGGGAGCGCGAGTAGGCTTGATATCCACCGGACCGGATCGGGCGGAGACGATTTTGGTGGATGACTTTGTGAGTGAGCTGGCTCTCAAGCCCGAAGCGAATGGATAAGTAGAGCGAAAGCATAGGTAGAGACGCGGCCTGCCGCGTCTCTGTTATCAGGGCGTCGGTTAAGCGAGGTCGCAAGCAGCGCCCAATCAAACGCCCCTCTAGGGGCCGCATCACGAAAGACGGAGCGACGGATGGTAGTGCTGGCCGTAACCTGGATAGCCAAGACGGGACGCGAGTCCGAGACAGCCGCAATCTTTGACAAACTGCAAGCCGAGTCGCGCAAGGAACCGGGTTGCGCGATGTATCAGGTGCACAAGCACAAGACTGATCCGCGCCGCTTCTTCATCTACGAGCAATACAAAGACGATGCCGCGCTCGAGGCACATCGCACAGCGCCGCACTTTTTGCAGATGGCAAAAAAAGATCTGCCCAAGGTCGCCGAGCGCACTGAAGGGCATTTGTTTGAGCCGCTGGGCTAGCGGTGGAGCTGTCGGTTCCTTACGTCTTATCTGCCATCAACAGGCCGCCGGAAGCGTAGCTTTCCTTCGACAGCTCGACGAATGTAACAACGACGGCTTCCCGCTTGGCACCCGCTTCCTCGACCATCGTGTCCGTGATGCGTTTCGCGATCTTCCGTTTCTGGTCGGCTGTCCGGCCCTGGAGCATGGTGACTTGGACGAGAGGCATGTGTGAGTTCTCGGTTCCCAGTTCTCAGTGAAACGCATCCTCAGAGTGTTTTTACTGAGAACTGAGGACTGCTCTACTGCGCTAATTCATATCCCGCGAAAAAGAAGCTCAGCTCAAAGCGCGCCGTTTCATCCGCGTCCGAGCCGTGAATCGCGTTGTGCTCGATGCTGCTAGCCCACTTTTTGCGGATGGTGCCCTCTTCGGCATTGGCAGGGTTCGTCGCACCCATCAGCTTACGCAGATCGGCAATCGCATTTTCTTTTTCGAGCGCCAGCGCCACGATCGAGCCGCTTGACATGAACTGCGTCAGAGAATGATAAAACGGTCGGCTGGCGTGAACGGCGTAGAACTGCTCCGCCTGGTGCTGGGAAATTTCCAGCATCTTCATGGCGAGGATGTGAAAGCCGTTCTTCTCGAACTGCTCGATGATGTCTCCGACAGCGTTTTTCTTCACCGCGTCGGGCTTGATGATGGTGAGAGTGCGTTGCAGTGTTTTCATGAATTGGTCGTTGGTCCTCGATCGTTAGTTGACGGCCTTAGTCTTTAGTCTTTAGTCGTTCGTCGTTGGTCGTTGGTCGTTCGCAAAATCTCTTCGGGAACGATCCGGGTTTCGCCGTGTTC
>JBAWBE010000039.1:0-4671 GCA_049589635.1 Terriglobales bacterium | reverse complement strand
GCCAGAGATCGCGGGCGAGGGCGCCCGCGCTACACAAAAATCAGGCCGCCTCTTTCTGGCGGCCTGGTTTGGCAAAATCCTCCGGGGAGGAGGGAGAAATTTGTAACGAATCACATCGACGGCGGATTTGCGCTGGCCGACGGACTTCCCTGAGTGTCGGTTCCGTTGCCGGTGTTGGTCATGAGGTGGATGTCAACACGGCGATTCTTTGCGCGGCCGTCGCGAGTCTTGTTCGACTCGACCGGTTTATCCTTGCCGAGGCCGATCAGATAAATCTTGTAAGCCGGAATGTTCTTCTCCGACGCCAGGTATTGGATGACCGCGTCGGCGCGACGCTGGCTCAACTCGTAGTTGTAATCGGCGCCGCCAACCGAATCCGTGCCGCCTTCGACGGTGATGATATATCCCTTGGTGGACGCGACGCTCTCGGCTAGCTGATCAATCGCCTCTCTGGCTTCTTTGGTCAGGTTGTCCTTGTTAAACCCGAAATGCACTGACGCTTCGGCCACGGGGCGATAGTTGTCCAGATTGACAACAGTATTGGTGAGCGTATCGACACGCTGCGCGGCGGTGTTGGCTGCCATCTGCGCTTTATCGGCGCTCTGCCCAGCGGCGAGAGCTTTCTGATCGGCGTGGTTCGCGCTGTCTTGGGCAGTCTGAATGCCGGACTGCGCGCGCTGGTCGACATCCTTGATGGCCTTGGTGTTCTGGGCCGTCATGTCGTCAAGCTCGTTCGTCTTGTTAACCAGAGGCGTCGTTTGCTGACGCACATAGTTTTTGGTTGTGCAGCCGATGGATGCGGCAACGGCTAACGCCAGCATTAGGGTCAACGAAAGTTGCTTCATTTGATTCAGGGCTCCTTGCCCAAAGGATTGCTTTTTAAGACTGCCTTTCGATGTCTATTAAAGCACGAAGGATGCCAATTGAACCGGCGGAACCCTAGAGGTAAGAACCTTGCTAATCAATGGGTTAGGAGCATGGTGCGGAAAAGTTTGCGCGTCGGGGTTGGAGCAATCGAGTAACGGAGGGTGGAATTTTTATACGATTACAGGCTTTGCCTGAGATCACATGACCGGAGGCGCGGTGATTCCCATGATCGCGAGGATGCGGATTAGCTCGCGGCGGACGACTACCGCGGTAGTGAGGAGAAACCGCTTTCGGCTCTCGTCTGGCTCGGCGAGAATCGGATGCTGGTGATAGAAAGTGTTGAAGAGCTGCGCCAGTTGGAAGACATGCTTGGCGAGATAGGCCGGTTCGGTGGTCGCGATGCATTGGCCGACGATGTAAGACGTTTTAGAGGCGGCCAGCCAGAGTTCCCAGATGCTGTTGGCTTCTTCGTTGTCGAGATACTTCGCAAAATCGGCAGGAGAGATATGGCTCGACGGGTCTGATAGGAAGGCATCGGGATCGAATCCGCCTTTGCGGAAAATATTGGTGGCGCGCACAACTGCGTATTGCGCGTAAGGACCGGTCTCACCTTCAAAGCTGAGCGCCTCCTTGAAATCGAAGGCAATTACCGACGGCTTGGTGAACTTGAGCATGAAGAAGCGCAACGCGCCGATGGCGATCTGCGAGGCGATGGCGGCGCGTTCGGGGTCGCTGACCTCGGGATGGCGCGAGTCGACTTCCCGCTGCGCGGAGGCGATCAGGGCATCGAGGAGGTCGTCGGCCTTCACTCCGAAACCTTTGCGGCCGGAGACCTCGATCCACGGACGCGCCTTTTCTTCGTCGCTCAACTCGTAGCCCAGTTCTGCGGCACAGCGCGGCGTGAGCGCGACCATTTCGTATGAAAAATGCGTGTAGCGGTCGGCAGCTTCGTCGTGACCGAGACCGCGGAGTGCTTCGATCACGGTGTTCTGCGCTTCCGACTGGCGGGCGTCTATGACGTTATAAATTTCAGCCACGTCGCCGAAATGCGGGTGATCTTTTGCGGCGCTCGGCTCGTCGGGCGTGGTGGAGATCCAGCAATCGTGCGCATTGGGGTAGCGGAAAAATTTGCGATAGCTGAAATCGCGGCCCAATAGGCCGAACTTCCACATGTGATAGGCAATGTCTTTGCCGACGTAGCCGACTGTGCCATTGGACCGGACGATGACTTTCTGGTCTTCCTCCGAAATCTGGTCAGCCGGTAACTCAAGGAGCTTAGTGCGCAGAAGCATCATCGCTTTTTCGCGATTCTTGTGTTGCGAGTCTTCGTCGTCGCAGCTCACAACAACACCAGTGGGAACATGCGTAACCCGGACGGCATTCTTCTTTGGGGACTCGTACGTATCGATCTGGAGATCTTTCGCCCTGACTTCAACTTGGGAAATAATTTCAGATTTTGCCGTGCCCGCGCGACGCATGACCCAGCAGCCTTTGTTCTTGCCCTCGCTTTCGTACGTGAGCACACCGGCTTCCTTGAGCTTAGTGAACGCAGCATCCCAAAAGTGAAGATGAAGGATCTCGCTCTCACGCGGCAGGAAGTCGTACTCGATGTCAAGACGTTCCATGGTCTCGAGATGGCGGCGAAGCACGGCGATCGAAACAAGCTCGGCGATTCCCGCGGTTTCGTTATCGCCTTCTTCGATGGCATGGAGCGTAGCGCTGCGAGCGGCAAGGTTCTGCTTGTCTTCCGCGTACCAGCGGGAAACGCTGGCGTAGAGATCCCAGCAATAGAAATCAAAATGAGGACCGGCCGCGAGGACCTCGATTTCAGCGCGAGACTTCTTGTCGACGTGCATGAATCCGACGACTACATCGGCGACCTGGACGCCGGTATTGTCGATGTAGTTTTGAACGTCGACTTCCCGGCCCGCAAAGCGCAGCAGGCGAACAAACGTGTCTCCGAGAATGGCGTTGCGCAGATGCCCAATGTGCGCGGCCTTGTTCGGATTGATGCTGGAATGCTCGACTAGAACTTTGCCTTTGGGAACCTCGGTAGCCGCAACCTGATCGGCTGTAAGGGCCGTCGCCGCTTCGGCGCGATTGACACGAACGTTGATGTACCCGGCGCCGGCGACCTCGAACTTTTCGATGCCGGTTACAGGGCCGATCCCGGCGACGATCTCCTCGGCAATCTTGCGTGGAGGCTTGCGCAGTTTACGGGCCAGCTCGAAGGCGATGGGGAGGGCATACTCTCCGAACGCTATGTTGGGCGGCTGCTCGACGACAATATTTGCGATTTCTACCTGATAAATACGGCGCAGAAATTCACGCACGGCGGCAATGAGTCGGAGTTCGAGCTGTCGGTACAAGAAAGACCTCTAAATGATTGAAGAACAGTGATTCTAACAAAGAGGCGGTGAAGCGCGAGTTTGACGGGGGCGAGGACCGGAACCTATGATGAAAAATCGTCGTTCGTCGTTCGTCGTCGGTCGATGGTCGCCGGTCGTCCGCGAGTTCGAAAAGCAGTTTACGACCGTGGCGACACGCTGCAATATTCCAGGCGAGAACGCGGTGTCTCTCGCGTTGGATTGCTGACGACTAACCACCATCGACCGACGACTGTTCCTATGCGTATTGCCTACCTCGACTGTTTTTCCGGCATCAGCGGCGACATGTTTCTAGGCGCGCTAGTGGATGCGGGAGTATCGGAGAAATTGCTGGAAGAGACAGTCGCGGTGCTCGATCTTGGCGCCCGGCTGGAGATTTCGCGCGTCATGCGTGGAGGGATCGCGGCGACCAAGGTCGATGTCTACGCGCATGGCGACAAGGATCTGCCGCGAGAAGTTTACTGGGAGCAGCAACAGTCAGCGGAAGTAGCGCATTCGCACGAGCACGCTGACTCGCTCGGGCATGCTCACTGGCATGTACACCCTCCAGACGCGCACACGAGTCAAGCGAATGAGCATAAGCACGAGCACGCCCATGGTCGGGGACTCGGGGAGATTCGGGCGATTGTCGAGAAGGCCGCAGCCAGTAGTGCGGCAAAAGCCACGGCCATTCGCATCTTTGAAGCGCTCGGCGCTGCTGAGGCTGAAATTCACAACACATCGATCGAGCAAGTGCATTTCCACGAAGTCGGTGCGGTCGACGCGATGGTGGACATCGTTTGCGCGGCGGTCGGCGCGGAGGCATTAGGTGTCGATGAGTGGGTTTGCTCTTCGCTCAACGTCGGCGGAGGCACTGTAAAGTGCGCGCACGGAACCCTCCCTGTTCCCGCTCCCGCGACGGTGAAGTTGCTGGCAGGCGCGCCCGTTTACTCCTCGGGGCCTCAGGTTGAGTTGGTAACGCCGACCGGCGCGGCCCTCGTGAAAACGTTAGTGACCCGGTTTGCGGCGTTCCCGGCCATGCGAATCGAAAAGGCAGGCTACGGTGCAGGCAGCCGTGAATTTCCGCATCATCCCAATCTTTTACGACTCACGATTGGAGAGGCGCTCTCGGCGGAGACAATCCCACAAATTGCGACGCAGGACTCCGTCGGAGAATCGAATGGAGTCACGAGCGACGGGATTGCGATCCTCGAAGCGAATCTCGATGACTTGAACCCGCAGGTGCTGGCGTACGCGATGGAGCGCCTGTTGACTGAGGGCGCGTTGGACGTATTCAGCATGCCGGTGCAGATGAAGAAGAATCGTCCGGGGATGCTCCTCACCGTGCTGGCTAAACCAGACGACGCGGATCGGCTGACAAAAATTGTATTTGCTGAGACCTCGACGTTGGGAGTGCGGCGACGGGATGAAGCGCGGC
>JBAWBE010000038.1:0-3048 GCA_049589635.1 Terriglobales bacterium | reverse complement strand
GTACTGTCTCTATTACCTACCGCCTGACAAAGACATGACTCACCGGATCAAACTGACTACCGACATGCCCTTCTTGAGAGCCGCCAATATGGTTCATAGATTGAACTACCAACTCTTTGAGCGGCATATCGGCGGTGACGACGTTGACGCGCGTATCTGCGACTATCTTATTGAGCATGGCGCCGAAAAATATGTATTCAGAGGGTGACGAACGATGGCGGACAGTCAAGCGATAGGCAGGGAAGTTCGGTACCCAGGCAAGAGTTGCGAGATCAAGGCTTTTTCGGCAAAGCCCGCGGCTGGAGGCGACCCATGGCCTGCCGTAAGCGTTGTGCAGGAATGGTGGGGACTCGACGATCATATCAAAGACGTTGCGCGTCGGTTTGCGGCGGAAGGCTATTTCGCGATTGCACCGGACCTCTACTCGCGCCAAGGACACAAGGTGACTAAAGATCCCGATGTCGCAGCCGATCTGATGAGTGCGTTGAACACATCCGATGGCATTGACGATCTTCTCAGCACGATAGCCTGGCTCAAGGGTCAACCAACGGCCGATTCTGCCCACATCGGTGTGATCGGCTTCTGCATGGGCGGTAGTTATGCGACGTCACTGCCGTGCCTAAGCAAGGATATAAAAGCAGCGGCGACGTTTTATGGCGAGGTTCCGCCGGACGACCAGCTGGAAAATCTCGGATGTCCGATTTATTACGCCTACGGCGAAAACGACGGATGGATTCAGCGCGCAGACGTTGATCGGCTCAGAGCGGCGTTGAAGAAGTTCCACAAGCCAGGCGAGGTTAAGGTTTACACCGGCTGTTCGCACGGCTTCTTCAATGATACGCGCAAAGGCATCTACAGTGCTGACGACGCAAACGATGCGTGGCAACGGACGGTCAAGCTTTTCGCTATCAACCTGAAGGGCTGAAGACGGAATGTAGCAGGAGGACCCAAGTCGGATGTATCTGAATAAAATCGCGATTTGTCTCACCTTCTTAATTGCGACAGCGATACTGTTCTGGACACCAGTGGCTAGGGCACAGATGCCTGATAGTGGCGCCGTGAAAGTGTCCGGCGTGTGGCAAGGCACTCGCACCACAACCGGAGGGACCGGATCTGATGAATATAAAGTCCACAGCATTCGCTTTAACCTGAAGCAAAACGGCCAAGATCTCTCGGGCTCTTATAGCTGCTTTGCCGGCAAGAAGGCCAATGTCGATTGCAACAACCCAGTGGGCACAGTTACTGGCGGAAAGGTAAGCGCCACTAAAGTGAAACTGCAGATCCAAGCTCTACCGAATAATCTAACTTGCTCGTTCGACGGGTTGGTTCAAGCAAGCCGGATGACAGGAAACTATGTCTGCTACGTCGGCGGGACGCTTGCTTCAAACGGCGTATGGGATGTCCACCATCGCTGAAGTCAGCAAGGGTGCCTCAGTTCGCTTTACTCAGGTTTGAACTAGCTTTGGACTGGTCTTTTGGTTGAATAGGAAGACTTATCTCAGAGGTTTCATGTTCTGTATCGCGATTGGTTGCTCAGTCGCCTGTGGCTGCTCTCTAAATCCGGAGCCGCAAATTAATATTGTGCCAATTGATTCGAATGATCGCGCTGCGAAACCTTCGAGCTGTTTGTTACCGATTCTACGATCAGAACCTATAGGGACTGACTATCGAAAGATTGCGATTGTAGAAGGCTGGGGACCGCCAGATCAGGAAAACGAAATACTTGACGGTGTACGTCAGAAAGCATGCGGCGTCGGCGCCGATGCACTGCTCGTAGTTTCTAGTCAAACACAGGCTGATGGTCGACTCGAAACAATGGATCTTCCCTCGACAACCAGTGACAATGACGCTGGCAATTCTAACCGTAGGCAGGAATATCATGAGGGTCTAACGCCTCGTATAGGACAGCAAGGTCATCCGGGTTTCTATATCGACGCAGTCGCGATCGTCTTTCGCAATGGCAGGGTGGACGGCCGCCTGTCTCCTTGATCGGCGGCAGCTCTTAGTAACTCACTACGCGCGAATCGCATCTGACCTGGCAAAGAAGCAAGAGGAGAATTAGAAATGGCATCGACAGTTCCTTCAATTGAACGTGCGGCGAAGGGCGTGACTTCTATACCAGTCCTGAATTTTCTGAGAAGATCCAAGCGCCTTTTGATCGGAGGCAAGTGGGTCACGGCGAAGTCAGGCAAGACTTTCGAAACGATAAATCCGGCGAACGAAGAAGTTCTTGCCTTGGTTCCCGAGGGCGACAAAGCGGATGTCGACGAAGCGGTGAAAGCTGCACGCAGGGCATATGAACACGGCAAATGGCCGACAATCAATCCGCATCAGCGTGCCAAGTACCTCTTGACCATCGCGGACTTGATCGAAAAGCACGTCGACGAGCTCGCTATCCTCGAGACTCTAAACAATGGGATGGCGATCTCGCTGGCGCGGGGCTTTACCCTGATGGCGGCCGATACCTTCAGGTATTATGCAGGATGGGCGACGAAGATCTATGGCGAAACCAACCCTTCAGATCCTTCAATGTTTAACTACACGCTGCGCGAGCCGGTTGGCGTCTGCGGGCAGATAATTCCATGGAACGGGCCAATCGCGATGCTTGCTTGGAAGATCGCCCCGGCGCTCGCGTGTGGCAACGTTTCCATTCTGAAACCCGCCGAACAGACGCCTCTGACTGCGCTTAGAATCGGCGAACTAATCCTGGAAGCCGATCTTCCAGAAGGCGTCGTCAACATTGTCACGGGATATGGGGAGACCGCCGGCGCCGCGATCGCTGCGCATCCGGACATCGACAAAGTCGCCTTCACCGGTTCAACCGACGTTGGCAAGCTTATCCTCCAGGCATCAGCAGGAAATCTAAAACGAGTCTCGCTGGAACTGGGCGGCAAATCACCTAACATCGTCTTTCCCGATGCGGATCTCGAGGATGCTGTGCCCACTTCCCTTATGGGATTCTGCATGCTCTCGGGACAGGTTTGCTGCGCCGGCACGCGTGTATTTGTGCAGAAGGATTTTCACGACCGCTTCGTCGATCACCTGACC
>JBAWBE010000037.1:0-9546 GCA_049589635.1 Terriglobales bacterium | reverse complement strand
TCCGAAAGCAATCCCATGATGAGCGCCGCCGGGAGCACGGCCCGCGGTCGAACCTTCCCGTTCGGCAGCAGCCAGTAAATCAGAAAGAAAATCGCGATGCTGGCGCCGATCGAAAACATCTTCATGGTCAGGAATCCGGCCCAATGCACATACCAGGTGCCATAGCCGTGCAGCACCGTTTTCAGAACCGCGACGTTGCCAGCCGTCAGTCCCACCGAAAGCAGGGCGAGCGATCCGCAGGCAAAGGCCAGCCCGAGTGCGAGCAACTGGTTCCCGGCGTAGGATCGGTTATTCGCGAATCCCCAAATCCGATTCAGTGCCACCTCGAGCGGCATGAAGATTCCGGTCGAACCGACCAGCAGCATGATCAGCGAAAGTATCTGCGCGCGCTGATGCGACTCAATCAGCGCGTTCAGGTTGCGAATCACAAACTCCTGGCCGGTCGGCAATGAGTCGCGTACCAGATTCTCGACTATGTCATACATCACTTGCGAATGGATCACGCGGCGGATCAGCGTCATCAGCAGGAGCAGGAAAGGAAACAGCGACAGAATTGCATTCGCCGCCACCGAGAATGCGAATGTATGTACGTCAGTCTGGAGGAGATAGCGCGCCGTCGAGCGCACTGCGTTTTCACTGGCGATCGCACGAAGCTCGGCAGCATCTTGCTTGTCGGAAAGCCGAACAGGAGTGATTGAGGTCACGGTTTTTCAAATCTTATCAAATACTTACAGGTTTCCTGCTCTTACGGTAGGACCCTGCCTATCCGCGCGGAATCACCGCATCGCGTCCCACGGTCACACGCGGGCCGCAGCAACGCCAAATCGCGCCATCTCTTCCAGCTAGAAATTTCCCGCTTGCCAATCACGATCTTCCTGCTATTATCTGGGGCTTCGTCGGCTGCAACACGCTGGCGATTCAAGCAAAACGGTTGACGTTTCTGTGTGGGTTGTCGATATCGCGCCTTCGTCTTCGCGGCTCCATTGTGTTTCGTCGCGGGCCATTGCCCGGCGAAATGCGGGGAGCCGTTTCTGTTGACGCGCTCGACTCGCTGCTTGGTAATGCCAACAAATTCGAGCGCCCTTTAAGGGGCTGTTCCGTTTCTCGCACGACGTCATGCATGCTTCGTGCGCGGCCTGCGGGACAAACGCAGAAGAGGCGCAAGAATAATTCTGACGATCGAGGCGAAAGGAGTTTTTGTGAGAGAGAAGGGTACTGTGAAGTGGTTCAACGGGGCGAAGGGTTACGGGTTCATCCAACGCTCCACGGGTGAGGACGTGTTCGTGCACTTCTCCGCCATTCAGGAGAACGGCTACCGCACGCTGAACGAAGGAGAGACGGTCGAGTTCGATCTGCTCAAAGGCCCCAAAGGATTCCAGGCGGGCAATGTGATGCGGGCGGCGTAAGAGACGTCTCCGAAACCAGTTCGCAACCCTCTCGTTGGTTGAGAGGGTTTTTTGTTGTGTGCTTTGTGCGCGCCGAGTTTTCTTCGTGTGGGGTGGTAGCATCACGTGCGTGAAAATTTTCTTCAAGGTTGCCGGAGCCGCGTTCTTACTGCTCTTTGTCATCATCATTGGCCTTCGAACGATTCCCATCCACGTCTATGACGGCTTTGAGTCATCGCAACTGAACTGGACGCGCTGGTCCAGAGGACGATTTGTTTCGGGCGCGGTTGAGAGCGAACAGTCTGTCGTTCGCGCCGGCCACGGTGCGCTTGCCATTACTGTTCATGCCGGCGATCGCTACGAAGCTGCCAGCGATACCGGCGCGGCTACCGAGCGGGACGAACTCATGGAATCCTGGTGGCTTTATTCACGCGCGGGTCGAGACTACTCTTATTCATTCAGCCTGTACCTGCCCCGAGAGATTCCACAAACTTCCGAGCGTCTTGTCATCGCGCAGTGGAGACAGTTGTGCGAGGCTTCGCGCTGTCGGCCCGATCGTCCTGTTCTGGCGATTCGCTGCGAAGACGCGCATCTTAAGATCACTCGCACCGATGAGCAGGGAAGCCATGTGCTTTATCAGGGCAGCGAAGACATTCGCGGCCGCTGGCTTGATTTTCGTTTTGTTACGCGCTTCGATAGCAGCGGCGAAGGCAGAGTGGACGGGACGCTCGATGGACGCAAGATCGTGAACTACCGCGGTCCCACGCTCTTTCAACCGGCTCACGGATATCCAAGGCACGCCCTCATTTATTTCAAGACCGGTCTTTATCGGGATGCGCTGCACGAGCCGCCGTGGACGATGTACGTCGACGAATATCGCAAGGATCAATGCCCCGAAAGCGGTTGCAGATAAGCGGTTGCAAATGAGCGGCTCCGAATAAACAAGCGGAATCTCATTTTTGATCGTGCGCGTCTAAACTCTTAAATTATGGCCGCAGCAAAAGTTCACGTTCCGACTCTCGAAGGCCGGCACGTTCATCTCGAACCGCTCGCGCATCGACATGTTGATGGACTCGTCGCCGCTTCAGCCGCCGATCCATCTCTCTACCAATGGAGCCCAATTCCGCAGGGCAGGAGCGAGGCCGAAAAATATGTCGACACCGCCCTGTCGTGGCAGGAGGCGGGCACGGCGGCGCCGTTTGCTGTCGTCCGCTTAGCCGACGGAGCAGTGATCGGTTCGACGCGCTTCTGGCTCCTCGAATATTGGGCATGGCCGCCAGGGCACGCCCTTCACGGACGCACTTCCGATGGCCAGGCGTCTTATGGGAATCCTGCGCCCGACGCCTGCGAGATCGGCTACACCTGGTATGCCGCGAGCGCGATTCGTACGCCCGTTAACACCGAGTCGAAGCTCCTGATGCTGACGTACGCGTTTGAAACCTGGAAGGTGTTGCGCGTCTGTTTGCACACCGATGTGCGCAATGCACGGTCGCGCGCGGCCATCGAGCGCATCGGCGGAAAATTCGAAGGCATTCTTCGCGCCCATCGCATGGCCGCCGACTTTATTCCTCGCGACTCGGCGCGCTACTCGATCATCGCCGCGGAGTGGCCGGGGGTGAAGGAGCGATTAGTGAAGATGAGAGATCGTATCCGGTAGGCCGCTCGCGTTTTTTGGAAGAGTGGCGAACTGGCGAACAGCCCCAGACACTCGATGGGCACGCGCTCGGTCCGTACCCTCAGCCCTTGACGGCGAGAATTTCAGGCTTCGCAATGTCGGGCGGCTTGGCGAACAAATCGCTTGCCTTCGCGAAGAGGGCTTTGGCGATTTCTCCATTCAGATGGGCGTTACGGCCGTGATCGTCGGCGAAGGTATCAAAAATCCCATATTTGCCTGGGCCCAGCTTGATAGCGTACCAGCTCAGTGTCTCGCGTTCACGCTCGGCGAGGGGCTGCGCGGACTTCAGGAATTCTTCAACCTCTTTTTCCTTACCCGCTTTGGCTTCCAGTTGGGCCCAAATGGCGACTCTGCTCATGGTTGTTTCCTCCTGCGGATCAGATGCGCGAGCGGAGGTTTGGGTTCCAGGCGCTCGAGCATATTGACGAACATCTTAACGAACTCGGATTACTTATTTCGCACCTGATCCGGTTACCTCGACGGCCTTTGATTGCGATTTCTTGTAGCGGGAATCGCCGCTGTACTTAGCGACGATTTCCTTCTGGTCGCTCGGCGATCCGCTGACGGCGATGTTGGAAATGGTGGCGTTGGCTGACGTCTGGTTGAGGAGCACGCTGATCGAAGCGTTGATGTCGGCGCTGATGATGTCCGGACTTCCGTCTCCATTCAGGTCCGCGAGGTTCACTTCATACCCTTGCTTCTGGTGAGTCGCATATTCGATCGGGGCGCCGAAGGTGCCGTCTCCATTCCCGTGGAGTACGCCAACTTTTGAGGGATGGTAATAGGAAACAGCGACGTCGGGGATGCCGTCTCCATCAAGATCGCCGATCGCGATGCCGGCATCATTCCCGCCCACTGGGTAGGAGACCTGATCCTGGAAAGTGCCATTACCGTTGTTCAAAAATACGCCGACGGATGGGTCGCCGTAATTGGCGATCAGGATGTCCGCCTTGCCGTCCATGTTCACGTCGCCAATTGCCACGAATTCCGGCTGTGGGCCAGTCGGATAGACTTGTTGTGAGCGGAACGTTCCGTCGCCCCGTCCGAGCAGCACACTCATCGTGTTCCCGTCGCCGTTCGCAACCACCAAATCCAGAAAACCGTCTTTCTTCAGTTTGCCGGTCGCGATGTAATTGGGTCCTTGGCCAACGCGATAGGCCACCGGCGCTTTGAAGGTGCCGTCGCCGTTTCCAAGTGAAATGTCGGCGACGTTGGCGAAGTAATCGACGGTCGCGACATCGAGAATTCCGTCGCCATCAAAGTCCCCCACCGCGATCGATACCGGGAAAGTTCCAAGCATGTTGTCGACCGGTCCTCGAAACGTCCCGTCGCCGTTGCCGAGAAACACGGCCACATCGCCATCGGTGAGGGTGTCGCCCTGGCTCATGGCAGCGATGTCGGGAATACCGTCCTGATTGAAGTCGCCGCTGACAATACCGCTGGTGAACGTATTGGTGGTGTAGTCCACCGGTGGTAAAAATTGGCCGTTGCCCTTGCCGAGGAAGACCGACATTGTGCTGTTCGCGCCGAAGGATGCGTTGGCGCTCGCGATATCGGGAATTCCGTCGCCATTGAAATCGGCAACCACCGTTTGTGCCGGTTCGTTGGATGTGAGCTTCTTGTGGCCGCCGAGAAAACTGTGCACTACGGTTAGCGGATCGAGCGTGGCACTGCCGAGGTCGAGGTTGTCGGTGATGTCGGCAAAGTCGACTGTGTTGGTGGGGGCAGAGAAACCGCCGCCGGTTACGGTCGCCGTGAAGTCGTAATTGTTGGGATTCTGGCCGTCGGGGGTCGCAACCAGCGCGGTCTTGCTCACTGTTTGGCCGGTAACGTTCAATGCGACCGGGGTGGACGTCACGACGCCGGGCGATTGCGTTGTCCCCCCATAGACTGCGGTCAACGAATGCGCGCCGGGAGCCAGCATTAATGTGAGGACAGCCGTGCCCTGCTGATGGCCTGCCGCCGGGTGAGCGCCGACCACCTGAATGCTTCCGAGCGAAAGCGTTCCATCAAGAAAACTGACGGAACCTGCGCCGGCGGGATTTCCGCCGCTCGTAACGCTCGCCGTCAAGGTGATCTTGTGTCTGGCCTTGGCAGGAGAAGGATCGACCGACAACGTGATGCTGTTGCTGGCGTTTGCTGATTGAGTTGCCAGGAATGGAACGCAAACCAGCAAGGCAAGCAAGTTGATCGAATGGATCAATCGCTGAAAACTCAGACCGGACACCATGTTTCACCTCAAGTGGTTCTTCGAATCACCGCTACAAACTACCAGACGCGCCGCGTAAATGGAGAGAAAAATCGGTGACGATTGAAGGTTCGGGGCACTGAATCGCATAGCGCTCAGTGCCTCGCGGTCATGCTCCAAGACGGATTGCGGGGACTTATGATCCGTGGCGCTTTTGTTCTGAATCACTAGGTCCCAAGAGGAATTTCACAGGCAATTGCCGACGATGAGGGAATCGGGAGGAAAACGTCGCTTACATAAGTGAGCGGGAAGAAGCGCAAGCCTAATGAGCGAGGCGCGGCCACTCGCCAAACTTAACTCAAGGAGACGATTACCATGCAAGCAAGAAAGAATTCTCAATTCGCAATCACGATCGGCGCAGCTATGTTGTTCCTGCTGTCGTGCCTGAGCCAAGGCTGGGCTGCGACTCCCCTCAACGGTCCGCGCGGACTGGCATTGGACGCCAAGGGCAACCTTTATGTAGCCAACCAGAACGGCAACCAGGTGCTTGTCTACAATGCTAACTATGCACAGCAAGCCAAGAAAACGATCAGCGCCGGAGTCAGCCAGCCGGTGGGCGTGGCCTTCGATTCGACCGGCAACCTTTATGTCGCCAATAAGGGCAGCCAATCGATTACACAGTATTCTTCGACCGGCGTGCAGAATACAAGTTTCTCGGTCACGAGTGGGATCGATAATCCGTGGGCGATCACGGTCGACGCGGTGGACGATCTGTATGTTTCCAACAACTTCACCAACGTCACGGTTTATGCCTTGGACAACGGCGCGCCGCTTATCAAGACGATCACGCCCGGCTACACCGTGTACGGCGTCACCGTGCATAGCTCCCGGTTCTACATGGGTAGCGTCAATGAATGGACGGAAGGATTTGTCGGCGAGTTGCTGACGGGTGGGAGCCCAATCTACGCCGGGAACGGCTACGAAGCGCTGGCGTTGACCACCGATAGCGCAGGCGACTTATATGTTGCCAACGCGACCGGAGAAGTGGATTTCTGGGGTCCGGGCGGCGGGTACGCGATTCTGGTACTCGGCTTCGGGCCGGAGGGCATCGCGGTGGACAGCGTTCGCGGACGGGTTTACCTTTCGAATCAGAACGGAAATCAAATCCTTGTCTACAACACGACCGGGACGCTGCTGCATACCATCCAGTAAGTGGGCCAGAGCGCAGTCGAGACGAGCCGCCGGAAGGTAGAATCCCGGCGGCTTCATTTTGCTGCATGGGAAAAGCGAGTCGCCGAAGGTGTGCTTCACGTCGTCTTCACTGCGAGACTCCTCAACAGATACCTAATTGCCCTTCGCGGTGAAGATCAGAAAATAATCCACGCCATCCGCTTTCACGAAATCCTGAGACTCGCGCAGTTCGTATCCGGCTTGGGCGGCTTCGCGTACGATCACGTCTTTACTGACGCCGTGATTTTCTCCGTTGCCATTGCGATCGATGATGCCAATTTTGGCTCCTGGTTTAAGCGATGAGCGAAGGTTCCTGAGCAGCACAACCGGATGCGCTACCTCGTGGTAGGTCTTGAGCAGCAGCACGGCGTCGATGCTGCCGGCTGGGAGCTGCGGATCGTCGGGTTTGCTGACGATCGTTTTTATATTCTGGAGTTGCTCTTTCTTCGCGCGCTCGGCAATGTATTGAATCGCCTCCGGATTGACATCGACGGCATAAACCGTGCCCGAGCCCGTGACGCGGCGAGCGGCGCGCACCGTGAACCAGCCCGATCCAGCGCCGATGTCGGCAACGTTTTTGCCGGGCTCAATGCCGAGCATATCCATGACGCGGTTGATCTGAAGGCGTTCATCGCGCCCCGGGGTATCGAAAATGGTGAGATCGCCGGTGTAGGGGTTGCTCGTCTTGCGTTGCGTTGACGGCGCTGCAGAGCCGGATTGAGCATGAACCGGCGCCGGCCCCCACAAACCTGCTAATAAAAGACCTGCCAATAAAAGAACTGCCGACAAAAGACCTGCCGATAACACCGCGATTGTCGCGGGCCATCTCAGCGCCCTGCGAAAAGATTTCCAGTTCATTATTTCCCCGTGTGAATCATTGCTACATCTGCCACATTTCAAGCGTCGCGTTACATATGAGCGCGCTACTTAAATTGTTTTCACATCCAAACTCCTCCACAGATACCAGCACGCAATCGAGCGATATGGTGCCCACGGTTTAGCGATCTTATGCATTACGTCTGGCTTCGGCCATTTGCGCTTCTTGTAATGCTTTTTGATGGCCGCCTGCACGCCGTAATCTCCGGTCGGCAAAATGTCCGGACGCTGCAGCGTGAACATCAGAAACATGTGTGCGGTCCAGACGCCGACGCCCTTGACCTGGGTGAGGTGCGCAATCACATCTTCTTCGGTCATCTCCGCGAGGCGCTCGAACTCCAGTAAGCCGGCATTGGTTTTGGCAGCCAGATCGCGCAGATAACTTGTCTTCTGCCGTGACAGGCCGACCTCGCGCATTTGCGCATCAGTGAGTTTCAGGATTCCCTCCGGCGTCAGCGGATCTCCGGCTAGCGCGGTAAAGCGGCTAAAGATCGTCGCAGCGGCCTTGCCGTTCAGTTGCTGATAGAGAATCGATTCGGCCAGGGTGTGAAAGGTGGGCTCGCCGAATTCGATTTTGCAGGGCCCAATGCGCTCGATGATCGCGGCTAGAACTGGATCCGACTCTCTCAGGTGCAGGACTGCCTTATGATGGCTGTTTGCCTTCCGTTGCTTTCTGACCTGCTTATCGGTCTTGCCCACGTTTCTCTCCCGCCGAATGGCTAAAAAGTTTAGCACAAAGGCGAATGTAAAGCGAATAAGTGGCCTGCCCGTTTGCGATTAGCATTCACGGACAACGGCGGCCGTCCGCGCCATCGCCGCATTGACCGAAGTCCAGTGAGCGTCGCCCAACGCTTTCCGCAGCCGTCGCTGGGCCCGCAGCCAATAGGGCTTGGCACGCTGGAATGCCCGCGTCCCTTCCGCGGTGAGCGCCAACCGGATCTGTCGCCGATCTTTCCCTGGCTTTGCTTGAATCCATCCCTTCCTCCGCAATAGCGCGAGCGTCCGGGTCAGCGTCGTGCTATCGAGCCCAAGTACTTCACCGAGCCTGCCCTGGGAAATGTCTCTTGCGCGGACCAACGCCTGCAATAACGTGAACTGGCTTGAGCGCAGGCCAGCCTGCCGCAATTCCCGGTCATAGAGCTGCGAAACAATCCGGGAGGCGCGCCGAAGGTTGGCACAGGCACATGGCAGGAAAATGATCGATCGTTCATCGACAGGAATGGGGACAACACGCGGCTTATTCATAAATAGATGTATCTACAATTATCTTTGTTCAGTCTCGGTTTTGTCCAAGAAAGAATGTTTTTGCATCTGGTTATATGTATACACATCTATCAAAGGCAGGAGGCCTGCTATGGACGTTCGTGCCGTATTCGGAATCAACGTGGCGATGAGCCTGATAGCCTCAGGTATCGCCGCAAGATTGTTGGTGTGGCCGCGACTTCAGACGATAGAACGAAGCCGCGCGCTGATTACACTGGTCGCGCCGCAGATGTTTCTGCGCTTTATTGGACTGAGCTTTCTGGTGCCCGGAGTGGTATCTCCGTCGCTACCCGCTGCGTTCGCCGTTCCAGCAGCGTATGGCGACTTTGTTGCCGGCGTTCTGGCTATGGTAGCAACGGTCGCCCTTGTAAGTCAGGCGTCGCTCGCTCGCTCGGCCGTTTGGCTGTTCAACGTCTGGGGAGCGGCTGATCTGATTTTCGCGTTTTATCACGGTCAGCGCGTTCAGCTTGATCCGGGCTCACTCGGCGCTGCTTACTTCATCGTGACCGCGGCGGTGCCGGTGCTCCTGGTCATGCATTTTTTGATTTTTGCGCTGCTGGCATCGCCCGCGCGAGTGCTCAAAACGAGTGAACGTGTGGCTTAGGATTCACGCGGGCATTCGGCGCGTGCTTGGGCTCAGCGCGCGCCGCTGCTCGCATCGTAGGCAGCTCTCGCGATACGCGCGATTACTTTTTTTCGCGTAGCCTCGTCTGCCAACGAGTCGGTGACAAAAACTGCAATCGCCAGGCGACGTCCGTCCCGCAGAGTGATCAGTCCGATGTCATTGGTGGCATGCGCCACACCGTTATCTACGTCGGATGTTCCCGCTTTGTGAGCCACCCGCGTTCCCGACGGAAGATCGCCCTTCAGGCGGTCTGTCAGCCGCGACTCCTCCATCCAGCTCAGGAGCAAGTCAGTGTGAACTCGCG
>JBAWBE010000036.1:0-3376 GCA_049589635.1 Terriglobales bacterium | reverse complement strand
GCCCATAGGCGAGCGGCTCGCTTTCGTCGCGTTTGACCCTCAAAGTGAAATGAAGGACCGCAAGCGCTGGCGCTAGATAGGCGAGGCGATGGATCTGCTTCCAGCGGACGTAACCGAGGCGTCTGAGGGCGGAATTTGTCGATGTCGCGGCCAACGGAATCAGTAGCACAAACGTAGAAAACCCCAAAAAGATGAACTTCCGTTTGACCACATCGTCTACGATCGCTTTCCAGTCCAGGCCCTGATCGAGCACCGTATAGGTGATGACGTGCAGCAGAGCATAGAAGAAAGCGAGCAGGCCGAGCATCCGCCGGATACGCATCGGCCACGTCCAACCGAAGATCGTTTTAAGCGGCGTGCAGGCGAGAGCCGCCACCAGGAAGACGAGAGCGATCAAGCCGAGCTGGTTCAAAGCTTGCGCAATTGGATCGGGGCCGAGATCGTCACGCCAGGCCCGCTCGAGAATAGCCACGATCGGGACTAACGACCCGGTGAGCACTGCCGGCTTGAGCCACGGCAATGGCGATTTCTTTTTTCGCGCTTCCATGCCTAGAAGAACGTCCTCAGGTCCATGCCCTTGTATAGGCTTGCAACCTGGTCCCCGTAGCCGTTGAACGGCAGGGTCGGGCGACGGTGATACTCGCCGATCCGCCTTTCGGTCGCCTGGCTCCAGCGTGGATGATCGACTGCGGGATTCACATTCGCATAAAAGCCGTACTCGTCGGGCCCCGCTATGTTCCATGAAGTCGGCGGCTGTTCGGCGGTCAGACTAATATTTACGATCGATTTGATCCCTTTGAAACCGTACTTCCAGGGAACCACAAGGCGGATGGGCGCGCCGTCCTGGTTCGGAAGCCGTTTGCCGTAGAGGCCGACCGCCAGGATCGTCAGCGGATGCATCGCTTCGTCGATGCGCAGACCTTCGACGTAGGGCCATTGTAGAAGATCGGTGCGCTGACCCGGCATCTGCTGAGGATCGAGCAGTGATTTGAAGGCTACGTATTTCGCGCGCGAGGTGGGCTCGACACGCTTCAAGAGATCTCCTAGCGGGAAACCCACCCATGGGATAACCATCGACCAGGCTTCGACGCAACGCATCCGGTAGACGCGTTCCTCTAGGGGGAACGATTTGATGAGCTGGTCAACGTCGAAAACCTGCGGGCGCGCCACCTCGCCATCGATCGTCACATGCCAGGGACGCGGTCTCAGAGTGTATGCGCTTGCTGCCGGATCGCTTTTGTCGGTGCCGAATTCATAGAAGTTGTTGTAGTTGGTTACGCCGTTGAAGGAGGTGTTCTTCTCCCCGGTCGCGTAGTCGAAGTGCCGCGCAACGGTGAGCACAGTGTCATCACCAGAAGCTCCAGTCGCGGCTGCCGTGGTCGTTTTATCGTGGTCCTTGGCTCGAAGGCCTCGCATAAGCCAGAGCAGAGTGCTGCCAACGCCACTGCTTGTCGCTGCGAAAAGTAGCGAACTCTTGATGAACTCGCGCCGTTGAAGGTACACCCTCTCGGCGGTGATTTCGCTCGTTGCGGGAATATTACCGATGTCAGACACTGCGGCCTGTACCTTCTCTCCAAAGCCTCAAACAGCCGAAAATCGCATCGGCGCAGAAAGTTCCTCGCTGGTCGGGCGAATTTGCCACAACGACAAGCGTTCACGTCTTTAGATGCCGTGATTGTCCGAAGGGTTACCAATATAGCGGATGATTCATCAGCCGCTTAGTCACCAATCAGGTGTCGTAGCCGGGAGCGTTACGCGCGATGTCGAGGCGCTTGAGCAGACGGCTCCGCCACAGCGCGACTGGGTCGTCATTTTGCAGGAACTTGAAGGGGCTCACACTTCGCGCCCACATGAATCCGCTGAAGGCGATGTAGTCTCCGTAGTCGGGTTCATCTCCTGCCAGGAACGGCTGCGTCCTGAGAGCAGCGCGAAGGAGCTCGATACTCTGTTGAAACTCGGTGACCCGACTTAAGCGATGCGCGCCTGCCTGCTCAAGTGACATGCCTAGTTTACGCTCACGGCTGGACCGAAAGTACTCGCGATCCTTTTCGTGGAGATGGTTAAACAGATCCACAATAATCAAAGGCATTAGCCCAGGCATCAGAACGGTATCGGTCCAGAGCTCCATGAATCGAGCGAATGCCTTCCCGCCACGTCCGCGGAACAGGCCAGGACGTTCGGGATTAGTCTGTTCCAGATGATTCGCGATCTCCCAGGAGCCCACCACGGCTTTCCCCGAATCAACCAGCACAGGTACACGGCTCTGACCTGAGAAAGCGATTACGTCTTTATCGGTGAACCGCCAAGGTATCGTCTCGACGCCGAGACCTTTGTGTTCAAGCGCCAGCCGTATCCGCCAGCAGTAAGGGCTGAACCGCCGAGCGGGGTCTGCTCCCGCCAGATCGTAAAGGATGAGTGACATCTAAGTGTATGATCCTCAGTAGCTTATTGCAGATTAGGTTATTGAACAGGCGACATCAGATTAGCTGTTGCTAAGCATGAAATTGACGACCACGCGTGCCAGTTCCTCACCCTTATCTTCCTGCAGGAAATGACCCGCTCCAGTTATCGTCGTATGCCGCTGATTGCGAGCTCCCGGAATTGCCGACTGGAGCAACCGCTCTCCGCCTTTCGTGACCGGATCGCCATCGCTGAACGCGGTTAGAAATGGTTTCTCCCACCCGCGAAGAACTTCCCAAGCCTTGCGATTTGCCGGCACTGCGGGATCGTCGGGCGCGATAGGAACGAGGATAGGAAATTGGCGCGCACCAGCCTTGAAGCGCTCGTCGGGAAAGGGCGCATCGTATGCGGCGACAACTTCGGGCGGAAGTGCGTTCGCACATCCACCCTGGACAATCTGACCGATCGGGAAAGTCGGTGTCTCTTGCGAGAATTTGCGCCATGCCATGAACGCGTCACCGATTGGGCCTTCACCGGTCGGCAGTCCGGTATTCGCCGCGACGATGCGCGCAAATCGCTCTGGATGCTCTGCTGCGACGCGCAGTCCGATCAGTCCGCCCCAGTCCTGGCACACCAGAGTTATCCCGCGAAGATCGAGCTTCTGGATGAATCTAGTGATCCAGTTTACGTGCCGTTCATAGGTGTAGTCTTCGCGATTCACAGGTTTGTCCGAGCGTCCGAAGCCGACCAAATCCGGCGCGACAGCGCGCAATCCGGCTGAGACAAAAACGGGGATCATTTTCCTATACAGGTATGACCATGACGGCTCGCCATGGAGCATGAGCACCGGCGCTGCGCTCCGCGGCCCTTCGTCAACGTAGTGGATTCTCTGACCGTCGGCCTCCAAATAATGCGGCTTGAATGGGTAACCGGGCAGATTCGAAAAGCGCACATCAGGCGTTCGCAATATTTCCAC
>JBAWBE010000035.1:0-3976 GCA_049589635.1 Terriglobales bacterium | reverse complement strand
GAGCGATAGCGCGCGATGATCTTGTGGCGTCCGGTAAGGAAGCGCGCGATCTTGATGGCGTTCTCGTTGGCATCGGCTCCGCCGTTGGTGAAGAAGAATGTGTCGATATCGCCGGGAGTAATTTCGGCGAGCTTCGCGCCGAGCCGCGCACGGACTTCGGTAGCCATGAATGGATTCGCATAGGCGAGCGTTGCCGCTTGCTCGCTGATCGCCTGAATGACGCGCGGGTCACCGTGTCCAATGTTGACGGACATGAGCTGGCTGTTGAAGTCGATGAAGCGCTTACCTTCCGGCGTGTAGAAGTAAATGCCTTTGGCGCTTGCGACGGGAATGGGATCGACCTTCGATTGCGCCGACCATTCATACAGCGTGTGCTTGCGCGAGAGGTCGACGATTTCAGGGCCGGACATCTTCTGAGTCGTGGGGTTCGCTAGAGTAGTGGTCATAAATTCCTTTGAAAATCGTTCACCACAGAGTCACAGAGACACAGAGAACACTTATAGGACTCGTCGGATGATTCCTTGCGTCAATAACGAGCTATTGAAGTTGATCAGTAGGCCGGTTTTTTTACCTGATAGTTTTAAGTATGTGAGGAGTTGGGCCTCGTGTACTGGCAGAATTCTTTCAACCGACTTCAATTCGACAACTACCTCATCGCTAACAATCAGATCTATTTTGTATCCGCAATCGAGTTGCAAGCCCTTGTATGAGACAGGAAGATCGACTTGGCACGCGAAAAGCAACCCACGAATGTGCAGTTCATGGCACAGACATTGTTCGTACGCGGATTCGAGCAGTCCCGGGCCGAGCAGTCGATGGACCTCGATCGCCGCGCCAATGATTGCTGCGGTTCGAGGATCTTTCTCGTTTTCGATTTCTCTGTGTCTCTGTGACTCAGTGGTGAGAAGTTTCATGGTTCTTCCGGTGTGCGGCGCAACTCTAGAACTTTCGGCTGTGCTCTTTGGCCCAGCGTTCGACTACTACTTTCTTGTCGGTGTAGAACTCGATTGCGTCGCGGCCTTGGCCGTGGAGATCGCCGAAGAAACTGTTCTTCCATCCGCTGAACGGGAAGTAAGCCATGGGCGCGGCGACGCCGATGTTGATGCCGATATTTCCAGCGGGCGCTTCGTAGCGGAAACGGCGCGCGGCCGATCCGCTCGATGTGAATAGCGATGCCTGATTGCCGTAGGCGCTGCGTTCGAGGAAGGCGAGTGCACCGTCCATGTTGTCGGCGTGAACGAGGCTGAGAACAGGGCCGAAGATTTCTGTGTCGGCGAGATCGCTCGTCGCGGGAACGTCGTCGAGGATGGTTGGATTCACAAAGTTGCCGGATTCGTATTTCGGAATCTTCGAATTGCGGCCATCAAGCAGAACTTTCGCGCCTTGCTTTTCGCCGACGCCGATCAGTGATTCCACGCGCTCTTTACTTTGCTGAGTGATCACCGGCCCCATCTGCACATCTTTGTCGAGGCCATTGCCTACTTTAAGTTTCGAAGCGGCGTCGGTGATCGAGTCGCGGAAAGTCTTCTGCGCTTCGCCGATGGTTACGGCTACGGATACGGCGAGGCAACGCTGGCCGGCGCATCCGAAGGCGCTGTCGCTGATGATCTGCGTGGCCATTTGCATGTCGGCGTCGGGGAGAACAATCACATGATTTTTGGCTCCGCCCTGGCACTGTGCGCGTTTGCCGTTTGCCGCCGCGCGCGAGTAAACATACTTCGCGACCGGCGTCGATCCGACGAAGCTGATCGCTCGCACCTTGGGATGGTCGAGCAGAGCATCGACCGCAGCCTTGCCGCCGTTGACCAGATTCACTATACCCTCGGGCAGTCCTGTTCTCTCCAAGAGTTCATAAACGTAGCGCATGGTGAGCGGTACACGTTCGGATGGTTTGAGGATGAATGTGTTGCCCGTTGCAATGGCGTAAGGCAGATACCAGAAGGCAATCATGCCGGGAAAGTTGAAAGGCACAATCGCGGCGGTGACGCCAAGGGGTTGGCGGATCATCATCTCGTCGATACCGCGCGCAACGTCTTCGAGGTTGTAGCCTTGCATCATCATCGGGATACCGCAGGCTACTTCAACGTTCTCAATGGCGCGGCGCATCTCGGCTTTGGCTTCGGTGAAAGTCTTGCCGTTTTCCTGCGTGATAATGCGGGCGATATCGTCGATGTGGTCTTCGAGAAGCATCTTCAGCTTGAAGAGCGGCTGGATGCGGTCTTCCGGCGGCGTACGGCGCCACTCGGGAAAGGCGGCGGCGGCGGCTTCAACGGCTTGATCGACTTCGGCAGCTTCAGCTAGCGGAACTTGAGCTAGGACTTCGCCAGTCGCGGGATTCACTACGTCGCGCCATTCGCGAGCGGACGAATCGGTCCAGCGGCCGTTGATGTAGTGCGTGAGTTTGATCACGGGGGGTGCGGCGACGGTGGTCATGGAATTGCCTCTGCTATCGCGAAGAGTTGCTTTCATCTTCTCGGGGCTGCATCAGGGGTATCGTGCGAACGCCCTGCGGCACTTTCTAATGATATACGGTTATAGGGGTCCTTCGACTGCGGTTGTCCTTCGCGCTTGACGCGCGAAGGACAATCCTCGCTCAGGATGACAAAACGTGACGAAAAGATTCTTAGACAAATTGCGCTACAGCGCCTTTCTTGTCGCAGACCGCAGCCAGTGCGGACTCCAACACGTCGAGGCCCTCATCTATTTGCTCATTGGTTGCGACCAGCGGAACCAGGACGCGGATCACGTTCGAGTACGTGCCTGCGGTGATCGTAATCACGCCGTGCTCGTAGCAATATTGCGTGATCTGCTTCGTTTCTTCCGTCGCGGGGATTTTCGTTTCCTGTGATTTCACCAGTTCGATGGCTTGCATGCCGCCGAGGCCGCGCACGTCGCCGATGATCGACCAGCGGCGCTGCCATTCGCGGGCACGGCGCTGGAAGCGATCTCCGAGTTCGTTGGCGCGAGCTAATAAATTTTCTTTTTCGAACAAATCAAGCACCGCTAGGGCGGCGGCGCAGGAGAGCGGATTTCCGGCGAAGGTGCCACCAAGGCCGCCGGGGACGGGAGCATCCATGATTTCTGCGCGGCCTGTAACCGCCGCTAGAGGCAGGCCTCCGCCGAGGGACTTGGCAGTGACGAGAAGATCGGGCTCGATGCCATAGCGTTCGCTGGCGAACATCGCGCCAGTGCGCCCGAAGCCAGATTGAATTTCGTCGGCGATGAAGAGAATGCCGTGCTTGTGGCAGAGATCAATGAGTACTTTGAAATAGTCGGGCGGCGGGGCGATGAATCCGCCTTCGCCAAGCACGGGCTCGGCAATCACCGCGGCTACTTCTTCGTTGGCAACCACACGCTTGAAAGTGTCTTCCAGATGGCGGGCGCAATAAAGATCGCATGAAGGATACTTCAAATTATAGGAGCAGCGATAACAGTACGCGAAAGGAACGCGGTACACATCGCCCGGAAAGGGCGCGAAGCCGGCTTTGTAGGGATGCGTCTTGCTGGTAAGTGCAAGCGTCATCATGGTGCGGCCGTGGAAGGCGTCTTCAAAGGCGATGATCGCCGGACGCTTCGTGTAGGCACGGGCAATCTTTACGGCGTTCTCGACAGCTTCAGCCCCGCTACTGACGAACAAAGTTTTCTTTGCGAACTTGCCGGGCGTGACTTGGTTCATACGCTCGGCTAGCCGAATATAGCCTTCGTAGGGCGTGACCTGAACGCAGGTGTGGAGGAATTTTTCTAGTTGCCCGCGGATGGCTTCAACAACGGGTTCCTGGCGATGACCGGCGTTGGCGCAGCCGATGCCTCCGGCGAAATCAATGTAGCGGTTGCCGTCGACGTCTTCGAGCCATGCGGCTTCGGCCTTCGCCACATAGATGGGCGTGCCGTGAGAAAGGCCGCGGGGCACGGCTTGGGCGCGGCGTTCGGAGAGAGCGCGGGATTTCGGTCCGGGGACTTGGGTGCGTAATTGGAT
>JBAWBE010000034.1:0-3460 GCA_049589635.1 Terriglobales bacterium | reverse complement strand
CGATCAGGTCCTTGCGTTCCTTCATTTCGGTTTCCGTCGCCGCGCCGGCTTTGATGACCGCCACGCCGCCGCACAGCTTTGCCAGGCGTTCCTGGAGCTTCTCGCGGTCGTAGTCGCTGGTGGTCTTGTCGATCTGGCTGCGAATTTCTTTTACGCGGCCTTCGATCTCGTTGTGCTTGCCCTTGCCTTCGACGATGGTGGTGTTGTCCTTGTCGATGGTGAGCTTCTTGGCCTGGCCGAGGTCGGCGATCTGAACGTTCTCGAGCTTGATGCCGAGATCTTCGGTGATGGCCTTGCCGCCGGTGAGGATTGCGATGTCCTGCAACATGGCCTTGCGGCGATCGCCGAAGCCGGGGGCCTTGACGGCCGCGACTTGCAACGTGCCACGCAGCTTGTTGACGACCAGGGTCGCCAGCGCTTCGCCTTCCACGTCCTCAGCGATGATCAGGAGCGGCTTGCCGCTCTTAGCGATCTGCTCGAGCAACGGGAGCAGGTCTTTCATCGAGCTGATTTTCTTTTCGTGGATGAGGATGTAGGCGTTCTCTTGAATCGCTTCCATCCGCTCCGGGTCCGTAACGAAATACGGAGAGAGATAGCCGCGATCGAACTGCATGCCTTCGACTACGTCGAGCTGGGTTTCGAGCGTCTTCGCTTCTTCAACGGTGATGACGCCGTCCTTGCCGACTTTCTTCATTGCTTCGGCGATGATTTTGCCAATCGTTTCGTCGTTGTTGGCCGAGATCGTGCCGACCTGCGCGATGTGGTCGCCCTGGATCTGCTTCGAGAACTTGTCCAGTTCGCCGGGCTTGCGATTGCCTTCTTTATCGAGGCTGCCGCAAATCGCGATGACTGCCTTTTCGATGCCGCGCTTGAGGGCCATTGGATTGGCACCGGCTGCAACGGTCTTCACGCCCTCGCGGAAGATTGCCTGGGCGAGAACGGTGGCGGTGGTGGTGCCATCGCCGGCGATGTCGCTGGTCTTGCTGGCAACTTCGCGAACCATCTGCGCGCCCATATTTTCCTGCGCGTCCTTCAATTCAATTTCCTTGGCTACGGTGACGCCGTCTTTGGTGATGGTCGGCGAACCGAATTTCTTTTCGATGACTACGTTGCGGCCTCGGGGGCCGAGGGTGACCTTCACAGCGTCGGCGAGAATGTTGACGCCGCGGAGAATCGCCTGGCGAGACTCTTCTCCGTGAATAATTTGCTTTGCCATATCTTTATCTCCTCAGTTTTCTGTGCAGGACTCGCCTGCGGATGTTTTCGAAATGTTCTCAGTTGTCAGTCTTCAGTTCTCAGTAAAACCCAATGGTGCTGACTGATAACTTGCTCGTTAACTTCTGCGGCGCTGCTTACGAGACGGGACTTGCCCCGTCTTTATCTACATCTACACCGCAGTTACTCAGACTTTCTTAGCGGCGGCTGCCGGCGGTTTCTTTCTTGGCTGCGCCGGTCAGGATGCCTAGCACTTCTTCTTCACGCATGATGATGAAGTCTTCACCGTCGATCTTGATTTCGGTGCCGGAGTATTTGCCGAAGAGAATGCGGTCGCCTTCTTTTACGTCGAGCGGGCGGACTTTGCCTTCCTCGCTGATCTTGCCTTTGCCGGCGGAGATAACTTCGCCCTCCATCGGTTTGTCTTTGGCGCTGTCGGGGATGATGATGCCGCCACGGGTGGTGTCGGCTTCTTCTACACGACGAACCAGAATACGGTCGTGCAGGGGAGTAAACTTTGTTGCCATGGTTGTTGCTCCTTTCAAGGATTATTTGGGTTGATTGCCTGGTTGAGGCGAATTGAATTTGATTGTTAGCACTTCTGCCTTACGAGTGCTAATTGTAGGATGTGAGTGGGTAATTGTCAAGTTTGGCGGGTGAGGTTTCTGGCGGTGCGAGCAAAAAGCTTTTAAACGCCGAGGACGTAGAGGAAAGCCGAGAACGCTGAGGACTGCAAAATTATGAAGGTGAGAATACTTTGTATCTTATTGATTACTATGGAAATGCTTTATGGAGCTGGATGCTCTCGCTCGTCCAGCCAAGGCCTCATCACGCAGGAGGAACTGGTGCGGAGGACGCAGGAATTGGTCAGTTCGGTGGCGAGCGGCGATCAGAAGCCCTGGAAGAAGTACTTTGCGGACGACTGCCTTTACTTTGACGAGCGCGGCCGCAGCATGAATAAGGAGGCGATGGTGGCTGATATTGCTCCGCTGCCTCAGGGGTACTCGGGAACGATCTCGGTGGTGAACGCCCAGAGCCGCATTGAGCCGGATGTCGCTGTGCTCAGCTATGACTTGAACGAGTCGGAGACGGTTTATGGGCAAACGATGAAGGCTCGGTATCACGAAACCGATACCTGGATGCGGCGCCATGGGGACTGGCAGATCGTGGCGGGGCAGGTTTTGCGGTACTACGAAGACCCGGCCGAGGGGCAGGTGGATGCCCGGAGCTATGCGGATTATCTCGGGACTTATGAAGCGGTGCCGGGGAAGACGATGACGGTCTCACTTGAGGATGGACATTTGTTTCGGCAGCGCGGGAATGGGGCGAAGGTTGAGTTGTTTCCGGAAGTGGCTGGGCTTTTCTTTCGCAAGGGCGTTGAGGGTCGGACGTTGTTCCGGCGC
Organism: Terriglobales bacterium; assembly: GCA_049589635.1. GTDB lineage: Bacteria > Acidobacteriota > Terriglobia > Terriglobales > Acidobacteriaceae > Acidiflorens. The sequence continues at coordinate 842 of JBAWBE010000034.1, read as the reverse complement.
GGAGCGGATGGCAAGGTGGATAGCTTGATCGACCGGCGAAATAATGAAGATATTGTTTGGAAGAGGACGAAGTGAAAGAGCTTTGAGCTACGAGTTGCGAGATACCTCTGTGAGCTTCGAGCTGTAAGCGAGCCTCAGAAGTCCTAAGGTCAGTCGCGACATCCAAGCTTGACCGGCCTAAGTTTTCGCCAACCAACTGATTAATTGAGCTGAATTCTACGATATCCGCCCGCTGGCGGGCAGAGCTGCCCATTTCTCTACTTTAGGCCTGCGTTCGTTCCCAAATCGAAAAAATGACCGTATTTGGTGCATTCCTCACAATGAGAAGTGATGGTGATCACGCAGAGCTGTGGCAAAAGAGGCAGGTGGCACGGAATCCGTGATGGGCGTGGAATCTCGCGAGGTTGATAAATGCGCTTGATTCTAAGGGGCTTGAGGTATACAACGTTGCGGTCCCATGCACTCCCTTTGGATTGGTTAGCTGCTTGCCCTAGATAAAGTGCAACGGCACACCGATAACAAGCGCCACGCGAGGGATTTGAGCGCACCGATAAGAGAGTGCTTCGAGGAGAGAATGATATGGCAACTGCGACGGTAGCGATGGCGACGAGAAGCACCGGGTCAGGATTTCGGTATCTGGCAGACGCGCAGGCGAAAGCGAACTCGCCCTACGGGTTGCCGATTGTTGAAGACGTGAGGCAATTTGAACTTGGACCGGACAGCTTTTTTTCCGGTCTGTCGCAGTCGACTCTGGATGATTTGAATCGCATCAAGCACACCAGTTCGTATCCGGAAGGGGCGGTTGTGTTGATGGAAGGGCAGCCGGCACGCGGGGTCTACGT
>JBAWBE010000033.1:0-7652 GCA_049589635.1 Terriglobales bacterium | reverse complement strand
CTTCGTTCCTCACACGAAGAGAGTTGAAACGCCCGCCCCGCCGGTGAAGAAGAGTGCCGCAAGCGCATCGAAGAGTGACGACGATGACGACGATGCAAAGCCCGCGGCAAAAACCGCCGCTAAGCCTGGCGCCAAAAAGCTCACTCCCGAAGAGCAGCAGAAGGCCGGCGAAGAAGCGATGAAGAAGGAAGCCGCCAGACTGCGAGCGCAACTGATCGCAGGCGGAGATCCCGAGAAGCTGCAAAAGGCTGCCTTCGCGTCAGGCGGTCTACCTGGTACGCCGCCCACCCCCAAGATGGATAAAGTCCGGCGCACCAGTCTTCCTCCCGCTCACCAATCGGTGATGGAACTCAAGGTTGACGAAGTATCCGAGGTGATCTCCGATCCAAGCGGAAATTACATCTACAAAATGATCAGCAAGGAAGCTATGCCGCTCGACGCCGCCAAGACAGAAATCCGGAACACGATTTCCGCGCAGCGCTATCGCGAGGCGATGCAGAAATTCCAGAACAACGCTGACCTGAACGACGCATATTTTGGCCCCATGCGCGGACCGGGCATGCCGATGCAGCCGCGCGGACCGCGACCTCCCAACACCAAACCCCCCGGGGATGACGATCGCGATTAGATGGAAACGGCAAAGCCAACCATCCTCGTAACCGGAGTGTCAGGCAATCTTGGCCGCCGGCTACTTAAACAGCTGTCGGCATACACGGTGGTGGGCGTGGATCTCACGCCCCCCACTGATTCCGATCCTGTTGACCGCTTTGTGCCACTCGATCTCGGGCGCGAAGAATCTACTCGTCAGCTGTATTTACTGATCAAGGAACTGCAACCGGTCTCGGTTGTTCACCTCGCTTTTGTTGTCGACCCACAGCGTACCGGCGTTCTCGATATTGGCCCCATGTGGCAGATCAATGTCTCGGGCACGGCCCGCGTCATGGAAGCTATCAGCGAGGCGAATCGCGTTGCCCCAAGCCCAAACGTCATGGTGCGCCAGCTCATTGTTCCGAGCAGCGTGGCCATCTACGGCTCGGATTTGCCTCAGCCGGTCTCGGAAGATGCGCCGCTATTGGCGCACACGCTGCCATACGCAATCCACAAGATGGAAAGCGACCTGGTGGTGCAGCATCGGGCGCCGTCGATGCGCGGCTGCGGTGTCTTCATCCTGCGACCGCACATTTTTGCTGGAGCGACGGTCGAGAACTATCTGATGGGTGCTTTCCGCGGCACGCCCAATGGCAAGGGAACTCGTGCGGCCCGCATGCGCCAGGACGGCAAACGACTGCCTTGCATGTTGCCTTATGGCCAGAAATATCTCGACAATCGGATCCAGTTCATTCACGTCGACGACATGGCCCGACTGATTGTGTGGATTCTGAAGCGCGAACCGGAAGCGCAGCGGCTGACCATACTGAACGTCGCGGGCCGCGGCGAAGCCATGAGCTTTGCCCAATGTATTCAGCTTGCACATGCAAAGCTCGTTCGTGTTCCTGGCCGGTGGGCGATGCATCAGGTGCTGAAATTTCTCTGGAACCGGAAAGTCTCGTCCATCCCGCCCGACGCCGTCCCCTATATGACCGGCCAGTACACGATGAACACCGACCGGCTGAAGAATTTCCTCGGCGGCGATTATGAGCGCGTGATCGAAAAAACCAGCCAGGAAGCTTTCACAGATGGCATGCACAACACCACGGCAGGTTAGCGCGCCGTCGCCGGCATCTGTCGGCGTTAGCCAGTTTTCTTCCCCCAAAACAGACCGGCGACCCCAAACGTGTATGGCGTCCACGAGACCTCGGCGAATCCAGCCTGCTTCATCCGAGTAAGCATCTCTTCCGGCACGGGGAATCGTTCAACAGACGCGGGCAGGTATGCGTAAGGTCCTCTCACTCCCGAAATCAGCGTGCCAATTCTTGGCAACACATTCTTGAAGTAAATCCGATAGACACTGCCAATTAATCCGCGAGGCTCGCCGAAATCGAGAATGCCGCATTCGCCGCGTGGGGCGAGCACACGCAAAATCTCGCGCAAGCCTGCGTCGTAGTCGGCGAGATTGCGAAAGCCGAAAGCCGACGTCAGCAGGTCGAAATGCCCGTCGGGAAAAGGAAGTCGCAGCGCGTCCGCCTCAATCCATCGTAGAGACGGGGCCTGCTCCGTCTTGCCTGAGGAGGCAGAACCGTTTCCCTTCACCACCGCACGTTGCAGCATCGCATGTGAAAAATCCGTGCCTACGATTTGTGACCTGTTCGTCGAACCCATTCGACGCCGCAGCGCGAACGCCATGTCTCCCGTGCCACAACACAAATCGAGTACGCGCGCTCCGGGCCGTCGCAAGATCGCATCAAAGCGCCGTGCCGTACGCCACCACCACATCCGGTCGACATTGAGGGATAGAACGTGATTCAACAGGTCGTAGCGCGGCGCGATCGCAGTAAACATCTCGCGCACAGCCTTCGATGCGGCATCGCGATCGGCAGCTCCAGCCGGAGCCGCACCGACAATCTTGTCCTTCTTTACAAAACTCATTTCTTCGAGGCCTTGCATGATTCCGTCGGAACAATAACTTTGAGATTCGTCGGCGCCAATTCCTCTGCGTCCTCGGCGACTCGGCGGTTAGAGTCCCGGCATCCGCTTCAATTCCGCGCCAGCTTGCGCATCTCCTCTACCGCGGCACGCACCGCTGTCTCCGGCACGTCGCTCGTGATCTCTACTTTGCCAATTTCGCGCGGAAGAATAAAATGGACGACGCCTTGTCGAGTCTTCTTGTCAGACTTCAACCGCTTCAGGATGTTCGCCGTCTTCACGTTCATGCGCGGCAGTTCGCCGAGGCCGAGCACAGCGTTCATAATCCGCCCCGCCGTTACGCTGTCTAACCGACCCGTCGAAAGCGCGATGTAAGTTGCGGCCACAAGGCCCCAGCCGACCGCCTCGCCGTGCAGCAGCAGTTTGTACTTGGTCTCGGCTTCGAGCGCGTGCCCGATCGTGTGACCGAGGTTGAGCACCTGCCGCAATCCGCCCTCGCGCTCGTCGGCACTCACGACCGAAGCTTTCAGACGAACCGAATCGGCAATCACTTTCTCAACCACCGCAGGCTCGCGCGCAAGAATTTCCTTGTGGCGCTCTTCAAAGAGCCGGAACAAACCCTCGTCTCCAATGATGCCGCACTTCAGAGATTCGTACAGGCCCGCCCGATATTCCCTTGCCGTCAGAGTCCTCAGCACCGAAGGGTCGACGAGGACCGCGCGCGGTTGATGAAAAGTTCCCAGCAGATTCTTTCCTGCGGCCAGATTCACGGCAGTTTTTCCACCGATCGCCGCATCGACCTGCGCCAGCACAGTTGTAGGAATCTGGATGACATCGACGCCCCGCATGTAAATCGATGCCAGAAATCCCGTAACGTCTCCAACCACGCCCCCACCGAAGGCAATCAGCGTAGCGCTACGGTCCGCGCCCGCTTTGACGAGTCGCTCCGCCAACTCTTCGAGGCTCGATAAACGCTTCGCCCGCTCTCCATTCGGCATTTCAAGGAGCGTGGTTTCAATCCCCGCGTCTCTCAACGATCGCACGAGAACCTTTGCCCAGCGCTTTTTGACGGGAGGGACCGTAACGACGAAAGCGTTCCGGGATGGCAGGAGAGTTCCGATGGATTCACCGGCGCGCGCCAGCGAATCGCTGCCTATCAAGACCTCATAAGAGCGCGAGGGCGTCGTAACCGGAATACGGATCATGACCGTTCATCATAGCGTATGGGAACATTTGAAGAGCGCCATTGTGGCGGCGAGACGCGGCGCTACGGAGCCTGCGTGCTACGCCTTTTGTTGCGGACGCGCTACCGACGCAAGGATGGATGTTGCCAGCACACCTAGCACGATTCCCAGCGTCCACTCGGTTGGGATATCCACATAATGCTCGCCAATCATCTTTGACCCGACAAAAATCAGCACCAGCGACAACCCGTAATGCAGGTAATGAAACTTCTCCATCATGCCCGCCAGGGCAAAGTACATCGAACGCAGCCCAAGAATCGCAAACGCGTTCGAGGTATAAACGATAAAAGCATTCAGCGTAATCGCCAGCACCGCGGGAATCGAATCGACTGCGAGAATAATATCCGTCGTCTCCACCACGAGCAGTACGACGAATAGCGGAGTGGCGTACCAGCCGGGGCGGCGCACGAAGAAATGTCCGCCTTCATACTCCTTGGTCACCGAGAAAAAACGGCGAAACAGGCGCAGGACAGGGTTTTTCTCCGGATGTATCTCTTCCTGGCCTTGCCGTAGAAGTTTCAGTCCTGAATAAACCAGGAACGCGCCAAAAACATACGTGATCCAGTCGAAGCGCTGAATCAGTTCGACGCCCGCTGCAATAAATAATCCACGAACGACCAGCGCACCGATGATTCCCCAGAACAAGACCTTGTGCTGATGCTCGCCCGGCACGTTGAAATAACGAAAGATCAGCAAAAACAAGAATAGGTTGTCCGCGCTGAGAGAAACTTCAATGACGTAGCTGGTGACGAATTGCAATGCTTGCGCGCGCCCATGCCAGAAAAACACGACCAGCGCAAACGCGAAGGCCAGGCCGATCCACAGGCCTGACCAGGCGATTGCTTCGCGCAAACGTAGTTCGCGGCCGCGCCGCCCGACGAGGAACAGATCCAGCGCCAGCATCGCGAGAACGAAAAGGTTGAAGAAGATCCAAAAAATGAGCACAGGAGGTCTTAGGATACAAGGGATGCAGGCGGGTCGCACGCGCCCCTATGGAGCACCGATGTCTATCTCGATTCGAATCTGGTATCTTTTTCTCGACCTGTTTCTCGGTCTTTTTCTCGACATTTGTTTCGGTCTCTAGCTCGCGTGAACCAGAAAAAACGTATTGCCATGATTCCCGGCGACGGCATTGGGAAGGACGTCATCCCTGAAGCTGTCAAAGTGGTGCAAGCCTCCGGCGCGGCCGTTGAATTTACGCCCTTCGACTGGGGCGTCGACCGATATCTCGCCGACAAGACAACAGTTCCGCCCGATGGATTTGCCCTGCTTGCGCGCGATTTCGATGCAATTCTGGTCGGCGCGTTCGGCGATCCGCGCGTGCCTTCGAACATTCACGCTAAAGAAATTTTGCTCGGCATGCGCATCAAGATGGATCTGTACGCCAACGTCCGGCCGGTGCGACTGCTGGATGCCTCGCTCTGCCCGCTGAAGGGGATCGAGCCGAACGACGTGGATTTCGCGGTGATTCGCGAAAACACCGAGGGCGTTTACGGAGATCTCGGGGGAGTTTTCAAGCAGGGAACAGCCGACGAGATCGCGATTCAGGAAGATGTGAACACGCGCAAGGGTGTGGAGCGCGTCATTCGCTATGCGTTCGAGTATTGCGCAGCGAACGCAAAGCACAATGGCTCGCCCCGAAACCGTGTGCTGATGTGCGACAAATCGAACGCCATGACGCACGCGGGCGGGTTGTGGCAGCGCGTGTTCAAGGAAGTCGGGGCGCAGTTTCCGAAGATCGAAAAGCAGCACATGTATGTGGACGCGCTCGCCATGCAGATGGTGCGCGATCCACGCGGCTTCGATGTGATCGTAACGAACAACATGTTCGGCGATATTCTCACCGATCTGGCCGCCGCGCTTCAGGGCGGCTTGGGGATGGCGGCCAGCGGGAACCTGCATCCTGGCAAGACTTCGATGTTCGAACCTGTGCACGGATCGGCGCCGCCGCTTGCGGGGAAAAATGCGGCAAACCCGTTCGGCGCGATTCTCACGGCGGGGATGATGCTGGCGCATTTGGGAATGAGCGCGGAGGCGCGGAAGATTGAGGACGCTGTGCTTTCAGCTGTGGGCGAGAAGAAGATGACATCCGATATCGGTGGGGCCCTGGGAACGCGCCAAGTCGGGGAGTGGGTGGCGGAAAGGGTCGCTCGTTGATGCATCGGAAGCGCTCTCTGCTGATATCCTCAAGTCACGCGGTGAGAATTCCTCGATGTGCCATTGCTGCACGAAGGTGCATGGGGTCCTTCGACTTCGCGAGTGGTTCGCTTCGCATCCACTCGCTCCGCTCAGGATGATATTGATGGGGTTGTGCAGTTTTTCCAAGATATTTCTATTCGTAGTGCTCATCGTCGCGTCTGCGTGGTCGCAAACTGACGCGCAGCAATCCTCCACAGATAAGAGTCAGACGAACAATCAGCAACAGGACGCTTCTCCGCAAAGCTCTGCACCACAATCATCGCAGCCGCAAACTCCGACGGGCGAAGGCACCCGCGCCACGCAAGCTCCAACCACGCAGGCTCCCGAGAAAATCATTTCCCCGAAGGAAGCGAAGGAACTGTTTCGCTCGGTGGACGAGTTGATGCAGTTCGCAAGCGATGACACTGGATTGCCGATCAAAAATGACGTTAAGCGCAAGCTGGCGGATCGGCATGAGGTGGAATCGTATCTTGAAAAAGGAATGAAGGACGACAAGGATGCGAAGCGGCTGGAGCGGTCTTCAGAAGTCCTGAAGAAATTCGGCTTGCTCCCTCGCGATTTTCAGTTGGGACCGTTTCTCGTGTCGATGCTGAAAGAGCAGGTGGCGGGATATTACGATCCGAAAAAAAAGACGGTCAACATTTTGAACTGGATCGATCCGGAGCAGCAAAAGCCGGTGCTCGCGCACGAATTGACGCACGCGCTTCAGGATCAGTCGTTCGGCATGGAGAAATGGATGAAGGAGGCGGAGACGGAAGGCGACAAGAAAAACGATCCGACGCCAGCCGACATCGACACGGATGAAGAGTCGTCGGCGCGCGAGGCGGTGGTCGAAGGGCAGGCCATGGTCGTGATGATGGATTATTCGCTCGCGCCGACCGGGAAGACGCTGCTCGAAATGCCGCAGATTGGCGAGACGCTGAAACAGGGAATGGTGGACAGTCCCGATTCTCCAACGTTCAAGAGCGCGCCTATTTTCCTCAAGGAAGAGCTGACTTTTCCGTATCGCTACGGCATGGATTTCACGCTCGCGCTGGAGAAGGCGGGCGGCAAGAAGCTGGCCTTCGAAGGCGCATTTAATAGTCCACCGACAACCACGCGCGAGATCATGGAGCCGGACACGTATCTGGGCCACGAAAAAATCGAGCCCTTAAAGCGGGTCGACTTTAAGAAAGATTTTGAGAAGTACGACACGTTCGACATCGGCGCCATTGGCGAATTCGACGTGGATGTCCTGTTGGAACAGTATGCGGGGCGGCAGGAAGCGGAGGCGATGTATCCGGCGTGGCGTGGAGGGTACTATTTTGCGGGCCGCACAAGGGGAACGAAATCGGGTCCGCTTGGGGTGCTGTATGTTTCACGATGGGCGACCCCACAGAAGGCGTCACAGTTCGCGGCCGATTATGCGAAATCGCTGGCGACGCGCTATCAAAAGCGGCAACCGCTCGCCGATGACGGCAAGGTTGCCGAAGGTGCTCCGCCGGCCGAGTCGTGGCGAACGCTGCGTGGACGTCATGCGTGGCTGACGGAAGAAGGAGCGGTGTTAATCGAAGTCCGCGGCGACGAGGTGATGGTCAGCGAAGGCCTGGATGATGAGACCACGAAGAGAGTCGAAGCTGATTTCTTCGGGGAGGTAGCGGAGAGCAAGTAGGCAGCTTAAGTCAGAAGTCAGATTGAAGAAGTAAA
>JBAWBE010000032.1:0-1766 GCA_049589635.1 Terriglobales bacterium | reverse complement strand
CCGGCGGCGACTATGCGGACCTTTATTTCGAGTACCTAACCTCGACCTCGCTGATGGTGGATGAGTCGATGGTGAAGTCGGCCTCGCAGGGAATCTCCGCCGGCTGCGGCGTGCGCGTTGTTTCAGGAGAGCGTACCGGCTACGCCTACACCGACGACCTTTCGCCAGCCCGCATTCTCCACGCGGCCCGCACAGCCGCCCTCATCGCCAGCGCGCCCGCCAAAACCAGTGTTGCCGGCTTCCAGCAAAAACCAGCGCGCAGCCTTTATCCAGTTCCGTTGCCGTCCGTGGATGCCGAGATCAGCTCCAAGGTCGATCTCCTGATGCGTGGCGACCACACGGCCCGCGCCTTCGATCCACGCATTAAAGAAGTCCGCGCCAGCTACTCCGATGAACTGCGCAATATTCTTGTGGTCGGTTCCGACGGCACGTTTGCCGAAGACTCGCAGCCCCTCGCGCGCATGAACGTCTCCTGTATCGCCAAGACCGAAGCCAGCTCCGGACGCGGCACCTCCGGTGGCGGCGGCCGCGTTGCCCTCGATTTCTTTTTCGGAGGTCCAGAGAACGGCAAGACGCCTGAGTTCTTCGCGAAAGAGGCAGCGCGCCAGGCAATTTTGCAACTCGATGCCCGTGAAGCTCCGGCCGGCGACATGGAAGTTGTACTCGGTCCCGGATGGCCCGGAGTCCTCTTGCACGAGGCGGTGGGTCACGGCCTCGAAGCCGACTTCAACCGCAAGAAGACCTCCGCCTTCGCTGGACTGATTGGCAAGCGCGTAGCCAGCGAAAAGTGCACGGTGGTCGATAACGGCACGATGCCGTGGCGGCGTGGCTCGCTCAACGTAGATGACGAAGGCCAGCCTACGCAGGAGACCGTGCTCATTGAAAACGGGATCCTCAAAGGCTATTTGAGTGACAAGCTTTCATCGAAGCTCATGGGCCTCGCCGACACCGGCAATGGACGCCGTGAAAGCTACGAGCACATTCCGATGCCGCGCATGACCAACACCTACATGCTCGCGGGGCAGGACGATCCGCAAGACATTATTCGTTCCGTGAAGAACGGCGTTTACGCCGTGAACTTCGGCGGAGGCCAGGTCGACATCACGAATGGCAAATTTGTTTTCTCCGCTTCCGAAGCCTATCTCATCGAGAACGGTCAGATTACTGCGCCCATTAAAGGCGCAACGCTGATCGGTAATGGCCCCGACGTGCTGACGCGAGTTTCTATGGTCGGCAACGATCTGAAGCTGGATGAAGGCGTAGGAACGTGCGGCAAAGATGGACAGGCTGTGCCGGTGGGCGTTGGCATTCCGACTATCAAAATTGATCGCATGACCGTCGGTGGAACCGCACGCAAGGATACCGGCGGATACATGCAATAAAATCAGAAAGAAGGACTTCTTTCTTCTGACTTTATCTCTTTGACCTTATTTTAATGACAACGACACTTGAAACGACTCCGCAACAATCGACCGATCTGAAGTCTCTCGCCTCCGACGTAGTTCGCCGCGCCATGAAGTCGGGCGCGTCCTCCGCCGAGTGCGTGGTCCGCGAGGGCGATGAATTCTCCACCACAGTTCGTCTCGGACAGGTCGAAACTCTCAAAGAATCAGGCTCGCGTTCGATTGGCGTCCGCGTTTTTTATGGGCAGCGCGCCGCTTCTACTTATTCGAGCGACTTTTCCGCGGCAGGCATCGATCGCATGTTGTCGTCGGCCCTCGAGCTGGCGAAAATTACCTCTGAAGATCCGTTTGCCGGTATCCCCG
>JBAWBE010000031.1:0-29453 GCA_049589635.1 Terriglobales bacterium | reverse complement strand
GGACAGGAGTGTCCGCGCCACACAGAGCTATGCTGCGAGTTGTCCGAGGATTGCTCTGGCTTCAGCCGCCGGATCTTTAGCGTCGGTGATCGGCCGGCCTACAACGATATACGAGGCCCCAGCCGCGATCGCTTCCGCTGGAGTCACCACACGCGCCTGATCGTCGTGGCCGCTACCCGCAGGGCGCACGCCGGGTGTTACGATCACAAACTCGTGTCCAAACTCTTCCCGCAGCGCTTCGCATTCGCGTGCGGACGCCACGATTCCCTTGCAGCCATTGGCCAAGGCTAGCGCCGCCAGCCGCAGAACGTGATCGGAGACGGTTCCACGCACCCCAAGCATTCCGAGATCCTCATCGTTGAGACTGGTCAGCACCGTGACGGCTAACACAAGCAGCTTCGGATTGACCTTCTCCGCCGCCTCGGCTGCCCCGCGCAGCATTTTGCCGCCTCCGGCCGCGTGTACGGTCAACATGCTCACGCCCAGCTGCGCCGCCTCGCGCACGGCCGCTCCTACGGTGTTTGGAATGTCGTGGTATTTCAGATCGAGGAAAACGCGCCGCCCGGAGCCCACCAGTTCGCGAACCACCGCCGGACCTTCCGCGGTATAGAGCTGCATTCCGACCTTGTACGCCAAGGCGGAGTCACCGACGGCCGCCACGATTCTACGGGCGGCCTCGCCGGTCGATAGATCCAAAGCAACGATTAATCGCTGGCGGGGGTCAATGACTTCGACCATCACCCGCGAGTTTATCGGTTTTAATTGAGGTTGGCTACAGGTTCGAGCTTGGCAACGGTTGCAGGGTGATAGATGTCCAAACGGACAGTCTGCAGACCGCGCTGTTCGAACCCTAAAGACCGCGCGGAATTGTATGAGAGATCGATGATCCGGCCATCCACTACGGGACCTCGATCATTGATCCGCACCACCACGCTCTTGCCGTTTCTCAGGTTCGTGACTTTGACGAACGTTCCGAGTGGCAAACTGGGATGGGCGGCTGTGAAATCGCGCATGTCGTAGGGCTCACCGCTGGCAGTTTGTTTGCCCTGGAAGTACTCTCCGTACCAGGACGCGGTGCCTACTTGGTAGGCCGGGGACTTCTTCGGTTTGTGCGTTGCGTAACCGCTGGTCTCTTTTGCTGTGACCTGTGTTTTCGTGACCGTGGCGGCTTCCAGGCTTGGCCCGGATGCGGCTCCTGCCCCCAGACTAGCCACCGATAAAAGCACGGCCAGCCCTTCGGCTATTCGTCGTCGCATTCAGTTACCTCCGTATGAAAGTCGTTTTTGGTCGTTCGCTCCTTCATCAAACGATCTGGTGATGCTACGGGCGTGAGGGGCTTAAGTCAATCAGAAAAATCCCTAAGATAATTAACTAAATGGTAATTAATCAATGGTTTAGCCCGATGAAAGTACGTATTTTACCGTCTATCTGATTGAAAGCAGGGATGGGCGTGTGTTTACTATAGAGTTAATCGGCATTACGGGGAGGGTATATTAATTCTTCTAACTGATTTGTAATTAGTCGTTTACATGATTTATTGTGTAACATATTGATACCAAACATGTTACACTGACATGCGTTAACTACTTGTTAACAGGATGTACCATTTCAAGTCCATAGATCCGTAGGATGGCCTGCCGGGGGCGTGTGACTCCAGTCACCAGACGCCGGATCCGGCAGCGCCCACAGTCCGATCGAAGGGCTGGATCGTGAAGACCCGATTCCCGCTTGCAAAAGCCCAATATGCCAGAAAGTGGAATTCCCCTCGCCGCATCTTTCGGTTAGAGTAGCTTCGTGCCCTCCCCACCCCCAGTTGTCCTGACAATCGCGGGTTTTGATCCGTCGTCCGGGGCGGGAATCACCGCCGATATAAAGACCATTGCTGCCCACGAGTGTTACGGTGTCGCTTGCCCTACGGCCCTGACCGTCCAATCGACCCAAGGGGTCCGGCGTGTAGAGCCGGTTGACGCCAAGATAATCGCCGATACCCTCCACGAGCTTGCCTCCGACTTCGAGATTCAGGCCGTCCACCTCGGCATGTTGGCTGTCGAAGGCGTGGTGCGAACCGTGGCCGATTTCCTCGACAAAGCCGCGCTCCCGCACGTGGTATTGGACCCTGTTCTGAGATCAACTTCAGGGGCCAATCTGCTGGATTCTGCGGGAAGTCGCCTGATGGTTGAGCGGCTCTTCCCGCTCGCTGAAGTAATTACCCCAAATCTGGATGAAGCCGCTGCGATCGCCGGCATCCCTCTGGCCAGCGGAGCAGCTGCAGCAGCGGAGTCCTCGGGAGCGGCACGCGGAATCTCCATAGGCGCATCGTTGGATACCATGCGAGAGGCTGCCCGGCGATTGCAGGTTCTCGGAGCCGCAAATGTCGTTGTTACCGGCGGCGATCTCGAGAAAGCTGTCGACCTGCTCAGCTTCACCACCGCTCGAGGGATCGAGCAAGAAGTCTTTAAGGCGGAGCGCCAGCGGTCGACCTCGACTCATGGCACAGGTTGTGCCTTCGCCACCGCTCTCGCCTGCCATCTGGCCCACGGTCGCGGATTGCCCGAGGCCGTTCTCTTGTCGAAAGCCTACGTCTCCGCCGCGATTGCGAATGCCCAGCCCCTCGGCCACGGTACGGGACCCCTACATCACCTCTACCGCATGACTCAGCAGCGGAGGCCTGCCCAAGTCGTCTCCGAGCACGAACCGGCCCACGCCCGCAATTGATTGAACGGAGCGCAGCCGTGCCGGCGGGCATCATCGTCGCCGCGCCGCGAGCGAATCTCAAAGACGCGATTATGATTCGGGGACAAACGGAGGGAGAGAGAAGCGAAATCCAAACGTCGGCTTCAGGCCGATTTCTTTAGCAAACACCCCGCGCCAAAAGCCGCAATCGCGGCCAGCAGCCATTCGATCCGCCACAGCTGAATCGCCTGCCAGTCCAGCGTCGTTCGCGCCGTGAAGACAATGCTCACCGACAGCGCGCCCACCACGCAGAGCACTCCAAACAGAAATGCGGCCAGCGGTGCCTTAGAAAGTCCAAATCGCTTGCCGAGAGCAGCCAACTCAGTCAGGCCCGGAATCTCGACTGTCCGCAGCTCGCCGGAGCGCATCATGCTTGCTTCCGGACGCATGGTCCCACAAGTATGGCAAAAACGTGAGCCGACGATGAACTCGGTCCCGCAGTCGTTGCAGGTCTCGCTGCGGTCCTGGTTCTGGCTTTGGCCGACGATCACTTCAGACGCCTTCACCGGCGGCCGCCAAAACTCGTGTTGAGCCTGATCCAACGCCTCTGCCATGCGAAACTTCCTCTTGTATCCGCTTCTTGTTCGCAAGCGGATCACCAAAACCACTGATTACAAAGACAGCAGTTACGGGCCCGCCGGAGGAGGATGGGGGCCATCGGGAAGGCAAGAATTACGCGGTAATCCCGAATTTCCTCTCTATTTTGCACAACTTCACCCCGCCGCGGACGTATCCGGCTTGGTTCCACCCCGGGGTCTGCCTACTTACTAAGGCTAGGCCGACTCGTAGGTAACCTTCCTCCGGCCGGAACCTCCGTGTACATAGCACTCCCGGTCCGTTAGGTAGCACCGACGCCCGATCAGTTAAACTGAACTTGCTTGCCTTCCCGCGTACTTCGGTTTCGCTCTTCGCCCCCGGCCGTTCCGGCGCGGCGCGCCCTGTTGTTACCTGTTCTGTTCGTATCTTCTCTACTAACCCTGAGCCTAACTCTGGTTACGCTAGTAACCCCCGCCGCCGCGGATAGTTCCGCTCCAGGCACAATCCGCCCGTCCGATCCGCTTAGTCAGGCCGCCGTCGATCACTTCTACAACCTCGACCATGACGCCGCGATCCACGATTTTGAGATCATCGTCGCCCGCCATCCAAACGACCCTTTTGCCCTGAATCACCTGCTTTCCGCTTTGCTGGTCCGCGAACTCTATCGCATGGGCGCCATCAACACCGGCGAATACACCAACGATAGCTTTATCGGACTAGCCCACCGCCCGGCCGATCCCGCGCAGAAAGAGCGCATCAAGCAAATCGTGCAGCAGGCCGAAAAGATCGAAGATGCCGAATTAAATCGCAATCCCGATAACGTCGACATGCTCTACGCCCGCGGCGTCACCCGCGCGCAGTTTGCTCTCTATACCGGCCTGATCGAGCGCGCCTGGTTTTCTGCCCTACGAAACGCCGTGGGAGCCCGCCACGATCACGAGCGCGTGCTCGAACTCGACCCGCAATATACCGCCGCCAAACTGGTCGTAGGCACCCACAATTACGTGGTGGGAAACCTGTCATTTGCAGTCAAAGTTGCAGTCGCCCTCGTCGGCCTCGGTGGCGACAAGCAAAAAGGCATTCAATATTTGTATGATGCGTATCGCGCAAACTGCGAAACCAGCGTCGATGCCGGCATGGTGCTCCTCGTTTTTTTGCGCCGCGAACATCGCTACGATGATGCGCTTGAGATTGCGGCCGCGCTAACTCCACGCTTCTCGCGCAATTATCTCTTGCCGATCGAGCAGGGCAATCTCTTGCGCGCCTCGGGCAAGCTTGACCAAGCCGAGGAGCAATATCGCCGCGTCTGGCAAAACGGACGCGAAGGAAAATACGGTAACCTGCACTACGAAATGGCGGGCGTAGCGCTGGGCGACGTGTTACGCGCCGAGAAGAAATACGCCGCCGCTGGCGCAGCCTATGAACAGGTCGCAGAGGTCAATGGAGCCGATCCGGAATTGCTCCAAAAGGCTGACCTTGGAGCAGGAGAAATGTACGATCAGATCCAAAACCGCGATCTGGCGCTAAAAAAATACCGAGCCGTGCTGGCTGTAGATTCAGGCAATGCCATAGCTGACAAAGCGCGGCAGCGGATGAAACAAGCGTACCGGGAGTAAGGGCGGTGCGCGATTCGCACGGGAACATTCCAGCCCCGATGCTCGTATAATTTGTCAGGGGGTGATCCATGGACTCCGGCACCATGTACTGCAACGCCTGCGGCAAGACCATTTCCGACGAAGCGCGCTATTGCTCGCACTGCGGACGCGCCATCGCGCATCCTCATTCCCCCACCAGACTGATGCGCTCGCGCGTCAACCGCAAGATTGCTGGCGTCTGCGCGGGAGTCGCTGAGCATCTCGATCTCGATACTTCGCTCGTGCGCATTCTGTGGGCCTTTCTGACCCTGGCCTCGGGTCTTTGCCCCGGCATCTTGGCCTATGTTCTAGCTTGGATAATCATTCCCGAAGAGTACGCTCTACCGCCGGCAGTCGTTCAGTCGCAGCAGACGATCGCCGTTTGAAGTCTCAGAACGAACAAAACGGCAACCAGCCGCAACAGAGCTGCAACGACTGCCAAGGGCCAACGACTGAAGGCTGACAGCTGGCAGCCGAGAGCTGACTGCCAATCATTTGATACCCTGAATTCGCAATGCACTCCCTGCGCAGCGATGACGCCGAGATCTTCTACGAAATTCAAGGCGACGGGCCGCCCGTAGTTCTGCTCCATCCCTTTCCCGCGCATCATGAATTCTGGCTGCCCGCCATCCCCGCTTTGCAATCGCGCTACCGGCTAATCCTCCCCGATCTCCGCGGACACGGCGAATCCGAAATCGGCCAAGGCCCCGCGCTCATGTCAAAGCACGCCGCCGACATTGCCCGCATAATGGACGCCGCCGGAGTAGGCAAGGCCGCCTTCATCGTCTGTTCTATCGGTGGCTACATCATCTTCGAATTTCTGCGCTGCTTTCGTTCGCGAGTTTCCGCGCTAGCTCTCTGCGACACCCGTCCCCAACCCGATACTGCCGAAGCCCGCGCTACCCGCCTGAAAAATGCCGACGCCGTGCTCGAGCAGGGAACCGAACGATTCCTCCAAAGTATGGTCCCGAAGCTGCTCGGCTCTACCACCGTGTCATCCCGACCAGACATCGTGGAAGGCTCACTCCGCATGATGCGCAAAATGTCTCCCGAAGACATCAGCCAGGTGCTTCGCGGAATGGGAGAACGCCCTGACTCGGTCTCCGACCTGAAACACATCAACCTGCCCACGCTAATCGTGATTGGCGAAGAAGACACGCTTTCGACCGGCGCCGATGGCGAACTGATGCGCCAAAACATTCCCGGCAGCCGTCTGAAGATGATTCCAAAAGCCGGCCACTACGCCCCATGGGAGCGTCCCGAAGCAGTAGCCCCGCTATTGCGTCAATTCCTGGATTTTGTCCCGCTGACGTGAGTTTCCAAAGCCGAAGGCGAATGGCGAAGAGCGAACGACGAAGAGCGACCGACGAATGTTCTTCTGCTAAAATCCCCTCGTTATGATTGAAGCTTTCCTCGTACCCGAAAAAACCGTGGCCACCGCCAAAGGTGACGGCCCCCCAGTCGACGTCAGCGCCGGTTCCACGCGCGTCTTTCTGTTGAACCTCGCCATCACCGACATTATCGAGCAGGAAGCTCTCGATGTAAGCGTTCACGGATCGGCCGATGGCACGACCTTCGATGCCAAGCCCATCGTCTCCTTCCCACAAAAGTTTTATCGCGGCGAATACCCCCTGCTAGTCGATATCTCGGCCACCCCCGAAATAAAAGCAATTCGCGGCCACTGGGAAGTCAATCGCTGGGGCCGAGGCACCGAGACACCGATGTTCGAATTCTGTGTAACCCTCCGCGAAGTTCCGCAGGAGATCCTGGCCGCAGCAGGCAATCGCGCAACCAAGTAAGGTTCGTGCCGCGAGCCTCGAGTACAGAGTAACGAATAACGTGTCTTGGGCGCTCATGCGCAAGCTTCGCGCGGGAGGTTTTCACTTCTGCAATCTGACCTCTAACCTCTGACCTGATGTTGAATTCTTCGCTATAGTTAAGACCGCATGCCTCGCAAAGGTTTCCCAAAGCCTACTCGCCGCTCATTCCTTCAGACCGCGGCTCTCAGCGGAACGGCCGCCGCTCTAACTCCGAGCCTGGCCGGTGCCCGCGAGTTATCGCTAGCTACAAAAGACAGCACCGCCTACGAACCCAAGCCCTCCGAACTCGATGAAATCACGCTCACTGAATTGCAGGACGGCCTGAAATCGGGCAAATTCACCGCGCGCTTCTTGGTCGAGAAATACTGGGCCCGAGTTTCCGATATCGACATGCGCACCGACAACGGCCGCCCCGTCCTCAATAGCGTCATCGAAATGAATCCGGACGCTCTCTCCACTGCCGATGTTCTCGACAAAGAGCGCAAAGCAGGCAAGCTTCGCGGCCCTATGCATGGCATTCCGGTGCTCATCAAAGACAACATCGCAACCGACGATCGCATGATGACCACCGCCGGTTCGCTCGCGCTAATCGGTGCGAAAGCCCCGAAAGATTCTTTCGTAGCGCAAAAGCTCCGCGCAGCAGGCGCAATCATCCTCGGCAAGACCAACCTCAGCGAGTGGGCAAACATTCGTTCCAGCCACTCCACCAGCGGTTGGAGCGGTCGGGGCGGCCTGACAAAAAATCCTTACGCGCTCGACCGCAATCCCTGCGGCTCAAGTTCTGGCACCGGCGCAGCCATTTCCGCGAACCTCGCCGCTGCCGGCATGGGCACCGAAACCGACGGCTCCATCGTCTGTCCGTCTTCGTCGAATGGTCTCGTGGGCATCAAGCCGACAGTCGGCCTAATCAGCCGCGCCGGCATAATTCCGATCTCGCACTCGCAAGATACTCCCGGCCCGATGTGCCGCACCGTGCGCGACGCCGCCATTCTTCTAGGCGCGTTAACCGGCGTCGATTCCGACGACGAAGCCACAGCCTCGAGCGCAGGCAAGTCACAAACCGACTACGCGCAATATTGCGATCCCGCCGGCCTGAAAGGCGCGCGCATCGGCGTAGCCCGAAAATATTTCGGCTTTAACGATGCCGTCGACGCCCTTATGGAGCAGTCGCTCGACGTCATGAAGAAACAAGGCGCGACGCTCATCGATCCCGCCGACATCGCAACCTTCGGCAAGTTCGACGACACCGAGTTGATAGTCTTCCTATATGAACTAAAGGCCGACCTTAACGCCTACCTCGCGCGACTAGGCCCAGGCGCGCCCGTACGCACTCTCAAAGACATCATCGACTTCAACGAGCGCAACCGCGAAAAGGAAATGCCGTACTTCGGCCAGGATTTATTTATCAAGGCGCAAGCAAAAGGGCCGCTCACCGAAAAAGAGTACCTCGACGCTCTCGCAAAAAACAATCAGCTCGCCCGCACCGAAGGCATCGACGCGCTCATGGACAAGCATCAACTCGACGCCATTGTCGCGCCCACCGGCAGTCCCGCATGGCTCACGGACCTCGTGAACGGCGACCACGTCGCCGGAGGCAGTTCAAACGCCGCCGCCGTTGCCGGCTATCCCAACATCAACGTGACAGCTGGCTTTATTTTTGGATTGCCGGTCGGCATCTCATTCTTCGGCCGCGCCTGGAGCGAGCCGACTCTGATCAAACTCGCCTACGCATTTGAGCAAGCCACCAAAGCGCGCAAGCCTCCACGCTTTTTGCGGACCGTTGCAGGCCAATAATTCTTGGGGGGCAAAGGCGAAATCAGGGCGTTCCGGTACTGCGATTCAACCTCGGCGTCAGCTTCTTGACGATGAATTCCTGAAATAAGTTCGAGATCGCCGTAGCGCCAATTCCAATCGCACCATTTTCAACCGTCAATCCTGCGCCATTGCGATCCTGTTCCGGATAATAAAGATTCGAAATTCCGCCCGCTGCCAGACTCCCCAGAACATTCGAATAATTCGGCTGCCAGCGCCCGTTGTCGCCCTTGCAGATTACCGCGTTCGCGATGGCATAAGCCGCGCGCGATGGCACGCTACCAGTTCCCTTATAAAAGTAGCGCGGATCCTGCTTTAGCAGCGCCGGCAGAATCGCGGCCCCAATCAACGTGCCGGTTGTAGCATCGCCATAGTTGGCGGCGAAGCGCTTGGCATAGCCTTGCGCTCCCTGTCCGTATTCAGCAAAGTGATTTTGCGCCTGTTCCACTCCCGCCGTCCCCGCTACGACCACAAACGTAAACGGATCAATCATCGTTCGAAAAGCCAGCTTGAATTTCTGCTTTGCGTCCAGTGGGGCGGCATTCGGAATGTAACTGACATAGAAATTCGGAATGACGCCCAGAACCCGTTGCTTCTCTTCGTATTTAATCTCTTCTTCAGCCACCTCAACCTGCGTCAGTCCGACCTGCACTTCAATGCGCGCGTCCGCCACGTTCATCGCGATCTGGGGCAGTGTTTCGACTTCGCCCGGATGCAGAGTTCCAGAAAATGTCTGCGTCGCGAAACCTGCCGAAGTAATCGCGAGTTGGAATGTCCCGGGAGTGACGCTCGGGAAGAAGAATTGACCGTCCAGCCCAGAGAGCGCCTGTTGGCTTTGTGCGTGACCGTTAGCCGTAAGTTTAACCTGCGCTCCGGCGACCACCGCTCCGCTTTGGTCGACAACCGTGCCGCTGATGCTTCCCGGCGAAACCCGGCTGGCGTCGGCTGTCGAAACGGGCGGGTTTTTCTGATCTGGCCCTGCCCCGGGCTGATCCCCGGCTGCCAGCAAAACACTCTGCGCACAAATGGACGAGGTGCAACCTACAATCGCAAGAACAACAACCGCTGATTTTAGCCGACCAAGCATGAATGGCTCGACTTTACCTTCTTCCTTGCAGGTGTCCAAGACACAAAAGTCACGCTCCCGTTCGGAACGAGAACAATGCCCCGTAACAATGTTCGAGAGCCCGCCTGCGGGATTCTTGCGCTTCCGTGAAAACCAGTTTTAGGTTTGATGCAGCTAATGTAACAGGCAATTGCCCAGAAAAATTGTAAAGGCGTGTGGCCTACAAATAATTGTAACCATCAGAGGTACGGCTCAGTACATCCCTCGCTCGCCGCTTGTCTCGCGCCCTGACTATGGCTGCGTTTACTATAAGAAGCTCATGCCCGCGACCACTGCCATCGTCCGTCCCGCTCGCTCTATCCATGGAACAGTTCGAATTCCGGGCGACAAATCCATCTCCCACCGTTACGCGATGCTGGCTGCCCTCGCAGGCGGTACCAGCCGCTTTCATAATTTTTCCGCCGCCCGCGACTGCGCCAGCACTCTCGATTGCGTCGCCCAACTCGGTGCCCAGTCCAAACGCGCGCATGACGCAGCCATCGAAGTAACCGGCCTCGGCCCCGTGCTGCAAGCCCCCACCGCCCCGCTCAATTGCGGCAACTCCGGCTCGACCATGCGCATGTTAAGCGGAATCCTGGCAGGCCAGCCCTTTGCGAGTGAGCTATTCGGCGACGAATCGCTCTCTCGCCGCCCCATGGCCCGCATTATCAATCCGCTCTCCGAAATGGGTGCCAAGATTTCATCCGGCGATGCTGGCCGTCCCCCGCTAACAATTCAAGGTAGCGCTCTCAGAGCGATTCACTACCGGCCCCAAGTCGCCAGCGCCCAGGTGAAGTCGTGCGTTCTTTTCGCGGGACTGTTCGCCGACGGCGAGACAATTGTCGAGGAGCCCATCCGCACCCGCGACCACGGCGAACTAGCCCTGCAGGCCTTCGGAGCAGAGGTCGAGCACCACGGCAACATCGCAAGCATCCGCGGAGGCCAGCAACTCAAGGCCATCGAGGCCCACGTCCCCGGAGATTTATCGAGCGCGGCATTTTTCCTCTGCGCCGCCGCCCTTTTTCCCGGCTCGCAAGTCTCGCTCCCCGGCGTTCTCATGAATCCCACTCGCGCCCGCCTGCTCGACATCCTCATTCAAATGGGATTGAAAATCACAGTCGGCCAGATCGAGCAACAGCACGGCGAGCTAGTCGGAGCAATCGAAGCCCGCGGCGCCGAATGGAAAGGCGGCATCATCGCCGGAGCCGACACCGCCGCGCTCATCGACGAAATCCCAGTTCTCGCCGCCGCCGCGCCCTACACAGAAAACGGCCTTGAGGTCCGCGACGCCAAAGAACTGCGTGTCAAAGAATCCGACCGCATCGCCGCCGTCGCCACCAACCTGCGCAAAATGGGTGCAGAAGTCGACGAACGTGCCGACGGCCTGCGCATCCCGGGCCGCCAAAAGTTGCACGGCGCAGAGGTAGATTCGGTCGCCGATCATCGCATCGCCATGGCCTTTGCAGTCGCCGCCCTGCGCGCCGAGGGCGAAACGATGATCCACGGCGCCGATGCGGCGGGCGTTTCCTATCCAACATTCTTCGATGATCTCCGTTCCATCGCCGAATAGCCGCGAAGCGGCGGCGTAAGAACGCAGCCCACGGCGCAAGCCGTGGGGTAAGAATGTGGAGAGATCCAGAGCTGCGTAGCGACGAAAGAAGGAGTTCGTCTCCCGCGCCCCGTGAACCCAATCCCGCTCTGCAACATCTATACTCTCTTCATCCGCTGCTTCGCCCAGAGAAAAACGTATGTCCACATGGCCCGTATCCAGCATCCTCGATCCCAATACCCAAATTTTTCCGACGTTGACGGAAGCGCAAATCCAACGCATCCGTCCCACCGGCAAGGTGCGCAAGGTCAGACCGGGAGAAATTTTATTCGAGCCCGGCGACACGCAGGTCCCATTCTTCGTGATCCTTTCGGGCGCCATGGAAATCGTACAGCCGGGAATTGACGGCGAGCGCGCCGTCGTCAGTCACGTTGCCGGAGAGTTCACCGGCGAGATGGCGATGATTTCGGGCACGCGCTGCCTGGTTCGCGGCCGCATAACCGAAGGGGGAGAATTTCTCGAAGTCAGTAACGACGGCCTGCGCTCGCTGATAGCGAAAGATGAGGAACTTAGCGAAATCTTCATGCGCGCCTTCATCCTGCGCCGCCTCGCGCTCATCTCGCACGGTCTCGGCAATCTGGTTCTGCTCGGCTCCCGCCATTCCGCCGGCACGCTGCGAATTCGCGAGTTTCTCGGCCGCAATGCCTATCCCTATACCTACGTCGATCTCGATACTGATAAAGGTTCTCAGGCGTTGCTCGATCGCTTTAACGTCAAGGCATCCGAGGTTCCAGTCGTAATCTGCAAAGGCGGCAACGTCTTTCGCAATCCCACCATTCAACATTTGGCCGACTGCATTGGCTTCAACGCGAGCATTGACAACTCGCAGGTCCGCGATGTCATCATCGTCGGAGCCGGTCCTTCGGGTCTCGCAGCCGCAGTATATGCCGCTTCGGAAGGCCTCGACGCGCTCGTGATCGAAGCAGAATCTCCCGGCGGACAAGCCGGATCAAGTTCGAAGATCGAAAATTACCTCGGCTTTCCCACCGGAGTTTCCGGCCAGGAGTTGTCGAATCGCGCCTTGGCGCAGGCGCAAAAATTCGGTGCGAAGATGATGATCGGCCACAGCGTCGCTCGTCTGAGCTGCGACGAACTGCCCTATAAGATCATTCTCGACACCGGTGAAGAACTCCCGACGCGCTCGATCGTGATTTCAACCGGAGCGCAATACAACAAGCCGCAGATTCCGAACCTCAAGCAGTTCGAGGGACGCGGCGTCTACTACTGCGCCACCTACATGGAAGCTCAGCTCTGCGAGGGCGCAGACGTAGTGGTGGTAGGGGGCGCGAACTCCGCCGGACAAGCCGCCGTCTACCTCGCGCAAACCGCGCGCAAGGTCTACATGTGCGTGCGCCGCGACGGCCTCGCCGACACCATGTCGCGTTACCTGATCCAGCGCATCACGGAAAATCCTAAGATCGAACTAGTCTGCAATACGGAAATCGTCGGCATGGAGAGTGACGGCGACGGCCAGAACGGTGCCCGCGAGAACGATGGCGGCGAACTCAAGCGCGTCATCTGGCGTGACAAAAAAACTGGCGAGACTTCGACGCGCGACATCTGTCACGTCTTCCTCATGACCGGAGCCTCGCCGCGCACCGGGTGGCTGCAAGGCTGCGTCGCGATGGACGAAAAGGGTTTCATCCTCACCGGACGCGACATCCCCACGTCGCACAACGGAGACTCGTCGCCGGCCTGGACACTTACTCGTCCGCCGCAGATGTTTGAGACGAGTCTTCCGTCCGTGTTTGCCGTCGGTGATGTTCGCGCCGGCAATGTGAAGCGCGTGGCGTCGGCCGTCGGAGAGGGTGCGATTGCGATCTACATGGTGCACCGGGCGCTGGCGGAGCACTAGAGGCCTGAGGAGGCACCAGCAGGATTCTGCCTGTAAACGCCGTTCACATGAATAGTGCATCGAAGGCTAGAATTGTAGAATGACGACGCGCTTACATGCTGCTGTCGCGCTCGCTTCACTCGTGCTAACTACGTTCTGTAGCGGACAGGAGCCTACAACTCGCGAGCCATTGGCCGAAGTTCAGGGCGTCGTCGCAGATGAAACTGGCGGTGTGATTCCACAATCGGAGGTTGTGTTCAAGGGAGAACAGGGTGCAATCGTTTCGCACACGAGGATGGACGGGTCCGTTACTGTTGAATTGAGAACCGGTGGGTATGCCGTGACGATTACCAAATCTGGGTTCGTAACGGCCAAGTTGGTCGATTTTCAGATTAACGCGCCGACCCCAGCTGCGTTTCGGATCGTTCTGCACGTTGATCACACCCCAACCGATGGCGGGATCTTTGACGGGGTGCCCACTATCACTTCGGAGTTACCAAGTGTCATAAGCTCTGAGCCTAGTGGCTATTCGACTTGCCCCGACCTTGAACACGCAGTGGTGCGATCTGTCGGCTACGTCCAAGCTGCGGAAACCAATCTACGTAGGTGGGCTACGATCAAGGTGTCGCCGAAGAGCACCTCCCGTCCCGACACTGTCCACGTTCAAGTGCAGGTTGAAGGTAAACGCGTATTCTGCGCTCAGGCCATTGATGGGCCTAGCGATAAGCAGAAAGCCGCCGTCGATGCCGCAATGCAATGGAGATTCAAGAAAAAGCGCGGCGAGTTCAAAGACGATCTGATGGGGACGTTGACTTTTGAGTTCTAGGAATCTGCGTTCTCAAATCACTTCGCCGTATCATCGCGATTTCCACGAACTGAAGGTCGGGGAGTCGACTGTCCACGCCTGAATCCTGTGGGCGGGAGACCCGCGTCGCAGATCATGATCGGGGGAGATTCAACAGCACCACATCCGAGTGCTCCTGCACTCGTTCGAGGACAACGTCACGGCCGTCCGGGGCGATGTCGAAGTCGCGAACATCGAAGTCGAGAGGGAGATTAGTCAACTGCCGCTCCTCGCCCGTTTCCGTGTCAATCAGCCACAGATCCTTGTGGCGAATGTCTCCCTTCAGGAATACGAGTCCACGTTTTCCAGCGAGAAACGCCAAGTGTCGCGCCCCACGCGTTAAAGTCAGTGTGTGCAGGGGAACCGCCGCAGACTCGGCTGTAACCGCTTTAACCGGAAACGTAGTGCCGATGTCAGGTCCCGAGTAAACAAGAAAGCGGCCATCGGGCGACCATGCGGGATCAACTGAGTACTCTTCGACAAAGACGGTCGGCGCGCGACCATCCAGCGATACGCGGAACAGGTGGGGAACGCCATGATCGTTCGCCGCCGAAGTGATCGAACGGCCGTCGGGTGACCATGCTGGAGCTCCCTCTAAGTCGAGCGCATCGGTCACGATCCGGGCGTTCGTGCCATCGGCTTGCATCATGTATAAGGACGTTTGACCGTGTTGACGGACTGAGAATGCGATGCTCTTTCCGTCGGGGGCGATTGCTGGGCCCCCAATGACCTGGGCATCCAGACCACTCCATAACTCCGCGTCAGTTCCGTTGGCAAGCTTCCAGATGCTCTCGCTCGTGCCCGTCGCCGAGACATACAGAAGATAGTCTGGGCCCAGGCGTGGGGAAGACCCGGTGCCCGTCGTCAACGAGGTTCGGACAGGTGCCGACGCATTTGTGGGCGAACCAGCCGGCGAATCAGCGATGCGCATGCGCCAGAGTGTTTCCTTCGGATTTGCGGACGTCAGAACCAGATGGCGACCGTCAGCATCCGCCGCCAACGACGTGTACCGGTCCAGACCAGAGGTCAGATGGTGGGGAATGCGGCGTTCGACGTCCATGCTATAAAGCCACGGACCTGAACCATCAGGATCGCTGGCGAGGTAAATCAGAGTCCGTCGGTCCAACAGAACCGGATAAATCACGCGCCCATTGTGCGACGTAATCCGCTCAGGAGTTCCGCCGGCAGGACGGATGCGCCAGATGTCCAGTTTGTCTGGCAGGGAGCCCTGCACGAAGTAGATGAATTCCGAGTCTGGCGCCCACAGGGGAAAATGACTGTGGAGTCCGGCGGGCGCGGTGAAGATCGGCCGATCCATTGATGGGCCATTCATCGCTCGCCGACCGCCGGTTGACACGAACAGCGGGTCTCCAGGGCCGGGCGTATGGTACGTGAGTCGGGAGCCGTCGTGGGACCAATCGAATTCGGCTACACCTTCAAGATATGGCTTCGGCTGTCCTCCCAGAGTTGGCACCGCCCAGATGCTGATGTTCTCGGTGTTCGAGCCGTCCTTGTTCGACCCGTCCTTCTTGCGAAACCAAAACGTGACGAACGTGCCATCGGGAGAGAACCCCAGGGTGCGGAGCGATGGATTGGCGAGTTCCGGGAAGCTTCCGCGGGTTAGGTTGTGGAACTGGCCTGATCCAACCTGCGTGACCCAAACGTCTATCGGTCCGTCGCGATCTGACAGAAAGGCGACGAACTGTCCGTCGCGAGACACTGCCGCGGCCTGCTCCAGGCCCTCAAAGTCGGTGACCGTTTGGAGTCGCGCACCGGCGATCGGATCTCGCCAGAAGTATTCCGTCTTTCTAAGCCAGAATCCGGCAGCAATTGCCAGGAGCGCAACCACCACTGCTAACGGCAGAGTAACTCTCCATGGGGCAGGTGCCGAGACCACCGAGCGTGGAGACAATGCAGGGACTATGGGCGACGGGATATCTTTGCCGTTATCTTTATCTTTATCTTGCTCGTGCTCTACCCGAACATTGCGACCGCGAGCCCATTCGTCTAACTCGGCTGTAAACGCATAAATCGAGCCCGCCCGGTCATGCAGATGGCGGTGAACCGGCATCCCCTCGCGCTTCTCCCAGCGCTGGACCGTGGTGACATCGCGGGCGAAGTGGGCTGCGATTTCCTTCCAGGAATCGAGACGTTCTGAGGGCAGGGCATGGGACGACGGCCTTCCGGAGGATGTTTCGCCCATCGCACTCTCCTCTTAATTGTTGCCCCGCGGGTTGTCGCGAGGCCGGGACCCGATTGTAGCGCTCGCGAACGGGGACGGCAAAGTACGGTATTCGATGGCACGGTTGCAATTCCGCGCATTGCCTTTTGACCGGCCCGACAGATTGTCGGATGGTGTTCAAGCGTTGCCAGACGGCGGCGCCAATGAAAAGGAGTTCGATATGCGAAAAAGGCTAGGAGGATTGGTTTTGCTTGGTGCGGCGATCATTGCCACGATCATCGCCACTACAGGAAGTGCCTTGGCAACACCACCGGAAGGGTTCACCAGCACAACGACTGCTCAGGGGCAACTCGGCTCATTCGATGTCATTAACTACTTCGTTTCTGACAAAGACAAGCTATGGTTGTCCGCGCAAAAGACTAAAGGAAAGTCAGACGAATATTTCTTGACCAACGTATGGCAGCCGGGAGGAACCACCGGTTGGCACACGCACCCTGGTCATACTCTAATCATTGTCACCGCAGGTGCGGTAACTCATTACGACGCGCACGATCCGAAATGCACTCCGCATGTGTACACGGCGGGGATGTCATTTGTCGATCTTGGTGGCAGCCACGTACACATCGTCCGAAACGAAGGCACTGTTGAGGCAGATGTCATTGCTTTCCGGCTCGTTCCATCAGGCCAGCCGGGTCGGATCGACGCTGCAGATCCCGGGAATTGCCCTTTCTGAGGAGGGCGGACGAAATCCCACGGGCCATATTCGTGAAACAGTCTCGAACTTCCCTGAAACAAGGATCCTTGCGATTCTCTGGCCCACACAGCTTTTGAGGACAACTGAGCGGCGAGTCCAATACAGCGCTCGCCGCTGTCTCAGGAAGGATTCTTACAGCCGGCTTCCAGACCATCCATCCGTGCGCCTTGGTCATCTTCTTCAAGTTCCCGCCGAAGCTGCCGGCCGAGAGCATTCGCCACCGACTTCAAGTCTTTGGCCAGCGTGAGCCGCCAACTCTGCGTGGATTTCTCCGCCAGTTCCTCCAATCGCAGCGCGATCGACTGCATGGCTTCCTCTCCCTGCGTTGTCACCGAGCCAACAAAGGAGTTCTCAATCCGGTTCTGGATGGTTCTCAAGTGGCTGCACATCTCACCGATACTGGTTTCGATTTCGTTCGAGCCACGCGCTTGCAGGTTCTTGAGTGCCAGAGTCACCGCGCTCTCGATTTGACCTTCCGCGCCGGTGACGATTTCGCCAGCGACACGCACCAGATGTGCATCCAACTCCGACTCAAGCCGGCGTACGGACTCGTTCAGCGCACCAATCCTCGCGCCCAGGTCGGACACTTCAGACTGAAGTTGCGATGCTTTCGCCACGACGTCGGTCTGCATCTGCTCGACCTCGCTGCGGTGAGCCTGGTGTGACTCGGCAAGGCGCCCTTGCATTGAACTCAAGAGCTTTTCACCTTGCCGGTCGAGGTGAGCCCCTGCATCCAAAGCCCGGCGCTGGAGTTTCTCGATTCCGGCGCGGACATGCTGTTGCGCCGTAGTGGAGAGTTCGGTCGCCAGTACCTCCGCCCTTCGTTCCACGGCGTGCAGTTCAGCGGCAAGGCGCTGCCGAAAATCGGTTGACTCCGCGCTGATCTTTTGTTCGATGGTTGCTTTCGCCGATCCCAGAATCTCCGCGGACTGTTCCCGCGTCTGCTCCAGCACGCGTCTCCCGATGTCCTGCCGCAGGCGCTCCCACAGCTTCTCCTCCAACTCGGGAGGAATGTACCCAAGCGACACTTCGAAGCGGTTGCGCTTTGCATTGGCGGCCAGTTTCTCGCGCAGTTCGGCAACTTCCATCTGCAAGGGCTGAACGAATTTCGCAAGCACGCCTCGCAAACGCTCCTCAGAAAGTTTTTCCTCGATCTTGTCGAGAATCTCTCGCGTAGCTCGCGCCGGTATTTGCGATGGGTGAATCGATTGATGAAGAACGATGGATTTGGCGGGCGGTTCGTCGGATACGGCGTCCGAAACGCTTCCGACAAGTCGTTGTCCGGCGGGAACCGGCATCTCTATTACCTTCCAATCGTCCGGGAAGGACTCTAACCCCCAGATGTTCTCTGGCCGTTCGAGTTGTGCGCCCAGCCGGAAGCTGTGCCCATTGGGCCCCATCGGCTGGCAGAAGACTACATAGGCCGTGACCTGCCGCCCACCACGTCTGTGCAGGCGGACCGCGCTTCCGGTGTCCAACTTCACGGGCAGGCGGAGCGCGCAACCGTGGGCGCTGACTACTAGCGTCTCGCAGATTTCGGAGAACTGGGCATGGGGTTGCAGGCTGGTGACGCGGACGGGAACTTTGGCAGGGATTCTCGAACTACGCCGCATGGTGAGGCTGGGGGAAGCGGACATTTGTGCTCCTCTCCCTTAAAGTACCGCGAGAGACTGCCGATAGACATCTCTCGGGAGTGCCTCTCGAACCTGTCGAACGTACACGCGCCAGGCTGCCCATTTGCCAGAACCGCCTAGGAGTTTGGACCGAACTCTGCGTTACAGATGTCCATTAAAGCCGTCAGTACGGACTATCCGTACAGCCGTCCAGTACAATGACAGGAAATTAAGCTATCCGTGTTCGACCCGCTCCTTTATCCCCGCATACGCCGCCTCGATGAGCCTGATTAGCGCTGCGGCGTTTGTCGGCGTTCCCGGTCTCAGCTTCGCATGCCGCATAAACTTACCGGTGCCTTGCAGCAAGTGCGCCGGACCCGGCAGCCCAGCACTGCGAAAGAACCCGACATTCACGTGCGAAGTGAACACGTTGACGTGTCCGAAGGTCGCATCTCCCAGACATGCCACCGGACAGCCGTCATGCAAAAGCTCCCGCACTTCGTCGCCGCATCCCCGCATCACGTCAAACCACTCATGCGCGATGGCTCTCCAATTCACCCCCTGCTCTTTCATCCACGTATCGATGGCAGGATCGCGCTCGACAGCGCCGTTGAATCGCAGGAATTACGTTTTCATCGAAACTCCACTTTTTGCATTCAACCTTGACAATTTCCCATTGCTAGATTGGCTCGCAGTCACGGAATGTCAACTTCCACGCGCTCCGAAAGCCAACTCGCGCCGCAAATTTCCGTAAGCTATTTATTTCTCAACAACATAGACGTAAGAACGGCGTTAAAATAACTGCTCAATTCCCCCTAAGCTATTGAATTATAAATATGTTACTGCTAACCCCTTATTCCTCAAAGATCTAGCGCTCGCCCAATAGCTAAATCTCTGATTCTAAAAGATCGAGGAAAGAGGGGCTAATAACTGACGAGCCAACAGCCACCATCATTCCCATTTCGGCCATCTTCGCGTAGACTTCCGCCAAGCATTTTCATTCGAGGCATTCTCCCAAATGTCACGCTGCAATTCGTGCGGCAAACAGGTTCCGCCGCTCGCGCGCTTCTGTCCGTCCTGCGGCACAACGCAGTCCAGTGACGACTTCTCCACTCAACTCACTGACGAGACGATGGCGATCGCCGATTCGCCCGCGCTAACTCCCGATCAAGTGTCGACCCTGATCTCGTCGCAACTGCTTCCAGTTCCGCGCTCGCCGCGTCCGACGCCGAAGTCTAGTCATCCGAGTTCTTCGTCGAGTGATCTTCTCAACTACGGAAGGTTTCTCCCTGGCTCATTGCTCGCCGATCGTTATCGCGTAGTCGCGCTTCTTGGTCGCGGCGGGATGGGGGAAGTCTATCGCGCCGACGATCTAACGCTTGGCCAGCCCGTCGCGCTCAAGTTCCTCCCCGAAGAGGCCGCGCAGGATCCCGCTCTCCTCGATCGCTTCAAGGCCGAAGTCCGCATCGCGCGCAAGGTTTCGCATCCCAATGTCTGCCGCGTTTACGATGTCGGCGAAGTCGATGGCCAAACCTACTTCACCATGGAGTACGTCGACGGCGAAGACCTCGGCTCTCTTCTTCGCCGCATCGGACGCCTGCCGAACGACAAGGCGCTCGATATCGCGCGCCAGCTTTGCGCGGGTCTCGCCGCCGCACATGCGAAAGGAGTTCTCCATCGTGATCTCAAGCCCGCCAACATCATGCTCGACGGTCGCGGGCAAGCCATTATCACCGACTTCGGTCTCGCCGCTTTCGCCGATCAGGCGCAGGGCGCCGAGGTCCGCAGCGGGACGCCCGCTTACATGTCGCCCGAGCAACTCTCCGGCAAAGGAGTCAGCGAGAAGAGCGACATCTATGCGCTCGGCCTCGTGCTGTACGAACTCTTCACCGGCAAGCGCGCCTTCAGCGCCGACAATCTCGCCGATCTAGTTCGCTCGCGCACCGCGGGAGACATCAGCCGTCCCTCCTCATTTGTCAAAGATCTCGATCCCCTCGTTGAACGCGTAATCCTGCGCTGCCTCGAACCCGAGCCCTCGAATCGCCCTGTGAGCGCGCTGTCTGTCGCCGCCGCGTTGCCCGGAGGAGATCCGCTCGCCGCCGCCCTCGCTGCTGGAGAAACGCCATCTCCGCAAATGGTCGCCGCTGCCGGCACGAATGAAGGCATGCAGCCGAAGCTCGCGCTGCTGTTTCTCACGATCTGCATCCTCGCTCTTGCCGCGTGTGTGTTCCTCATCATCCGTTCTGACGCGGTCGCGCGTCTCCCGCTCGACCAGCCTCCCGACGTGCTCACCCATCGCGCTCGCGAGATCATTACCCAACTCGGTTACGACGCCAAGCCGGTCGATTCCGCTGTCGACTTTAACTACGACGACGATTACATGCGCTGGGTCGAGAATAACGACAAGCGCCCGGATTGGAACAAGACGCTCGCAGAACAGCCACCAGTCCTAAGATTCTTCTACCGCCAGAGTCCTCGCTACCTGATTCCTCTCGACCTGCTGCGCTCGCTGACCCCCGGCATCGTGACCTTTACCGATCCTCCGACCACGCAATCCGGCATGATCAACCTCATGCTCGATACGCAAGGCAAGTTGGTCGACTTGCAGGCGCTGCCGCCGCAGGTTGATGACAACGCTTCCCCAGCCAAGCCCGTTGACTGGACTCCACTATTCGTCGCCGCTGGCCTCGATCCCACCCAATTCGGATCCGCGGCTCCGCAGTGGACTTCACTCGCCAGCAGTGATACGCGCGCGGCTTGGACCGGGAAATGGCCGGGCGGTGGGCGTCCGCTGCGTATTGAAGCGGCCGCGTGGCGCGGCAAGCCTGTGTTCTTCCGCTTGATCGGTCCCTGGACGCGGCCCGAGCGCATGCGCCCATTTGAGGAGACGACGGCCACGAAAATCGGCCAAGTCATCAGTCTCACACTGTTTTTCGTGGTGCTCGTGGGAGCGTCGGCCTTGGCCCGCTACCAGTACAAGCGCGGAAAAAGCGATCGCCAGGGCGCTTTCCGCCTCGCCACATTCGTTTTTGCGATGCAGATTGCAATCTGGTTGTGCGCCGGCCACTTCGTTATGCACGCCGGCGTGGTTGGCTTATTTGTGCTCGCCGTTAGCGGGGCCCTGTTTATGTCTTCGCTTTCCTGGATTCTCTATCTGGCTTTGGAGCCCTTTGTCCGCAAGCTGTGGCCGCAAACCATCATCTCGTGGACTCGACTGGTTAGCGGACGCCTGCGCGATCCGCTGGTTGGTCGCGATCTGCTGTTTGGTACGATCCTGGGCCTGACCTGGACGGTAATTATCGAACTCCGTCTCGTGATCGACATTGCGCGCTTCGGCTCAGCTCCACAATTACTTTCCACCGACTATCTGCTCGGTCTGCGCAGTACTCTGGGAGCCGCGATCGTGCAGATTCCCGGCGGAATTCAGGGCACGCTTTTCTTCTTTGTCATTCTGGTCGTCCTGCGTTATCTGTTGCGTAACCGCTGGGCCGCCGCCGCTGGTTTCGTAGTGATTTTCACTCTTCTCAACTCGCTAACCACGCCTCATCCAGTAGTCGCCTCGGCCAGCGGCATTCTCATCTATTCGATCGCGGCTTTCGCCCTGGTTCGTTTCGGGCTCATTACGTTGGCGGTCGCGGTGTTTGTGGCCAATACCATGCTGAACGTGCCGGTAACGTTCGATTTCTCCCGCTGGTATGCTCCTTACGCCGCGACCGTGCCGCTCATGATTTTAGCCATCGCATTGTGGAGCTTCTACACGGCGCTTGGCGGGCAGCAGTTGTTCAAAGCCGAGATGCCGGATTGAACTGCTGAGCGGCCGGAGTGAAATCAAAGATTGTTTGGACTTGATATCCTGAAAGAGGAACGGTTTTTACTGACAGCTGATAACTGATAGCTGAGAGCTGACCCATGCCGACCGAAAAATCCCCGTCACCCGACGAGCGCCTGCAACAGGAATTCAACCGCTGGGCCGAGCAAGGCGAAGGCCCAAAAATGGAGAACCATCACCTCGACATCACCGAGAAGACGCTCCGCCGCATGGACCTCCGAGCGGGCGAACGCGTCCTCGACCTCGGCTGCGGATCGGGCTGGGCGACGCGTTTGCTGGCGCGCCTCGTCGGCGAAGGTCCACAAGGGTTCGGCCAGGTAGTCGGTATCGACATTGCCGACGAGATGATTCGCCAGGCCCGCACGGCCTCCAAAGATTTTGACAACGTGATGTTCGTCGAGGGCTCTGCCGCGCACATTCCGTGGGAAGAGAATTTTTTTGACAAGGTCTTATCGGTCGAGTCGTTTTACTACTATCCCGATCAGGATCGCGCGCTCGCCGAGTTGTTTCGGGTGATGGCGCCGCATGGACGGCTTTTTATCCTGATCAATCTCTATAAAGACAATCCCTACTCGCTCCAGTGGGTGCCGAAGCTGAAAGTACCGGTGCACGTTCGCTCTGCCGAAGAGTACGCAGCGTTGTTTAAGGCGCATGCCTTCGAGAAAGTGGAATATGCGCAGATTCCGGACGATACGCCCACGCCCGAGAATTACCAGACCACGTCGTTCCACTCACTCGACGATCTGAAAGCATTCAAGCGAGTTGGCGCATTGCTGCTGATGGCCTCAAAGCCGGACGTGAGAAATCCGGCTCCGGGATACACAATCTACTAGCAAGCAACATCTGTAGCGTCGGCCTTCCGCCATACTTAACTTATTGCGTCTTTGAAGCTTAGGAGCTAGAGGCTAGCAGCTAATCCTCATCGTCATCGCGGTCATTGTCGCGATCGCGATCTCGCCGGTACTCCAGATTCGTCGCCGGGCTTAGCGTTTTACCATCGCTAGCATGGCTGATCTCGATCGTCCCGTTCACGTTCGAGAGCTTTACGGGCGCTCCGCCTCCACCCAACTGCCCGTGCAGGCTGTGTCCCACATACTGATGGCGGATCGCGGTTAGCCCGAAGTCGTTGGAGATATTCCCGGATACCGTGCTCGCCTCGACCTCGGCGCTCGTATCCGAGGGCAGCGTCACATGCAGCTTGCCGTTGACCGACGACAATTTCACGCCCGACGATGGCAACTGTTCAACGTTGGCGTCCAGCGAGCCGTTGACTGTGTTCAGCACCGCGCGTCCCTGAAGATTGCGCGCCTCGATCCGCCCGTTGACGCACGATGCGCGGACTTCGCCTGTAACATCCTGAATGTCGAGCCGTCCATTGACGAGTTTGATTTCATCGAGGCTCGCATTCCGCGGCACCGAAATTGTATATTCGACGCGCGCCGGATTGTTGTGCTCGTCATCATCGCCGAAATTAAACGAGTGGTCATGATCGGGATACTTCGTGCGGATGGAAATCCTATCCTGGCTGGCATCAACCTCAATCCTCGCTTCGCCCAGCCGTTCTTTGCTCCATGCGCTCTTCACCGCGTCAACCTTTACTTCCGGCCGGTCCCAACCGGTAATGTGCACTGGGCCGTTGATATTCTCGATGTCAATGCGCCCCTGCGCAGAAAGCGGGTAGACCTTGTGAAACTCCTCGGTGAAGCTGCCTTGCCGGTCCGAATGGTCCGAAGCCCATGCAGTCTCAGCAATCATGAAACTCGCGGTCATTCCAAGCACGATGGCCATCGCGGCCGCCCGCGAAAGTCTGTTTTGTGTCGTCATAGCGCCCCCATCGCGGGTTAGACGTGGTGGAAGTAAATTGGTGAGTCGTA
This sequence comes from Terriglobales bacterium, assembly GCA_049589635.1. GTDB lineage: Bacteria > Acidobacteriota > Terriglobia > Terriglobales > Acidobacteriaceae > Acidiflorens. The sequence goes on along the minus strand of JBAWBE010000031.1, from coordinate 5,273 downwards.
GCTTTCCCTCCCCCAACGCATCTTCTTCAGGTATCCTGTAGCGCAAGAGGCCCCATGAGCTGGCTCCAGAACAAGTTCGAAAAAAACTTCATGATCTCGACGGTGGACTACGTCTTCAACTGGGCGCGCAAGTCGGCGCTCTGGCCGATGACCTTCGGTCTGGCGTGCTGCGCCATCGAGATGATCGCGTCCTCCACCGCGCGTTTCGATATCGCACGCTTCGGCTCGGAAGTCTTCCGGCCGAGCCCGCGGCAGTCCGACCTGATGATTGTTTCGGGGACCGTTACGCTGAAGATGGCGCCGGTTGTGAAGCGCATCTATGACCAGATGCCCGAGCCGAAGTGGGTGATTTCGATGGGCGCGTGCTCGTCGGTCGGCGGCCCTTTTAATACTTATGCTGTGCTGCAAGGTGTGGATCGAATTGTGCCGGTCGATGTCTACGTTATCGGCTGCCCGCCGCGGCCGGAGAACCTGTTCTACGCGCTCCTAAAACTGCAAGACAAAATCGACACCATGACGCTCGCCAAGCGGCCGACCGAAGTGCGGCTCGATGAGAGCATGATGGAGAACTTCAAGCGCCAGGTGATGGTGGCGCAAACGATGCAGCCGAAATAGCTTTCAGCTTTCAGTCGTCAGTTAACAGTTCTCAGTTAGCCCGCTCGTTAATATAATTTTGTCATCCTGAGCGAAGCGAAGGACCTGCTTCCGCTGCGCTATCTGGCTTTTTATGGCATTCACCAAACTCGCTGCTCAATCCGATCTTCCGGCTGATAACACTGTGAAGGAACTCCCTTGCGGCGAAAAGTTGCTCTGCGTAGCCAACGTCAACGGTGAAATCAGCGCAATGGAAAACACCTGCCTGCACCGCGGAGGCCCGCTCGGCCAGGGCGTAATCGAAGGTGGGAAGGTGATCTGCCCGTGGCATGGCTGGGCTTGGGATCCCAAAACAGGCCAAGCGCAAATGCCCGGGGCGAAGATTGCCGTGTATCCGGTGAAGGTTGAAGGTGACGATGTGCTGATCGAAATCTGACGCCTGAAGAATTGCCCGACTCAGCCCAATATCTTAAGAAACTGCCCCGGTTGCTCAAACCCAGGAAACACATTTTTCAGGTCATGGTTGCCCAGATATTGCGACACAGCCTCACTAAGCACGAGACGGAAATCGGTAGTCACGGCCAAGTCACGTCCTTCATATAACTGCGACGAATCCAGCCCCGGCCAGCGCCCATAAACCTTGCCGCCGCGCACCGGTCCTCCGAGCACGAACATCACGTTGGCATGGCCATGGTCAGTTCCGCGGTTGCCGTTTTCGCGCGCTGTTCGTCCGAACTCCGACATCGTGACCACCACCGTGTCCTCGCGAAGATCGCCCAAGTCCGTCCAGAACGCCGCAAGCGACTGCGAGAAATCGCCGAGCACGTTGGCAATCTGTCCCTGTGTACTGCCTTCGTTGACGTGATGGTCCCAGCCTCCGATATCGGCGAACGCAACTTGTACGCCGAGGTTTGCCTTGATGAGCTGCGCCAGTTGCCGCAAGCTGTCTCCAAAGCGGCCCTTAGGATAGTTAGCGCCCGACGCGGGCATGTACTTCGCCGGGTCGGCGGTCCGCAGCATCTTCACCGCGTCGAATGTTTCTTGTCCCGTGCCGTGCAGCACCGCGTCGACAGAATTTTCATACATCGCCTCAAACGTGTTTGAGATCGGCATTGCCTTGGGATTTTTTCCGCCAATCGAAAAGTCGTTCAGGTTGTTGAGCGCGACCGCCGGTTCTTTGCCCGATAAAATGCGCGGCAGCGACGGCCCGAGCGCAATCGCGCGAAAGGCAGAGGAATCTGCTCCAGACCGCGCAGGCAACTCACGCAGGCAGCGGTTCAGCCAGCCGTCGTCGGTGGCCTTGACGCCTGGCGTGCCCGACTCCATGAAATCCTGCGCGTCGAAGTGGGAGCGCGTCGGATCAGGCGACCCAGCGGCGTGCACGATCGCGAGATGCTTCTGCTTCCAGAGCGGCTCAAATGAAGACATCGCCGGATGCAGCCCGAAGAATCCGTCAAGATCGAGCACCGATTTCTTCGGAATGTTAATGGTCGGCCGCATCGCATAGTACGACGCCTCGCCGTGAGGCACGACGATATTGAGCCCGTCGGCCGCGCCGCGCTGAAAGATGACGACCAGACGCTTAGTGCGAGTTCCAGGATCAGCCGCGCCGTAAGCGGCCCGCGCCAGAAAACTAGGCAGCGCCGCCGTACCAACGACAGCCAACGCGCCATTGCGAAGAAATACTCGACGAGTGATCGACATAGAACCTCCAGCTACTAGCCGCTAGCTCCTGGTACCAAAACTCAGAATCTCAATCAAGCTGCCGCCTTCATTGGCCCGCTAGTAGCTAGAGGCTAGTAGCTAAGCAGCTATCTCTTCTGAAACTCCGGCGATCCCAAAATCAATCCTGCAATCGCGCCCACATTCGGCGGACGCTTTGGATCGTCCAGTCGCCGCTGGCTGATCTTCGGATCTTCCAGTTGCTTCGAAATCGTATCGTGAGTCTGGCGCGAAACGTCGCCGCCCAGCAAAGAAGCTTCAAGCCGCACCAGCGCCTGCTCTCCGTCCACCGAACCCGGCGCAAGCTGGGTTGCGTCGACCGAGACTCCCCGCACTTTTCCAGCCGCCAGCCCCAGTGCAAAGTTCATGCGCGCCAGCAAGGCCGACGAGTTCACCCACGTATCGGCCCTCATCGAATACCCAGTGGGCGGCATCATGCCATAGAGCGGCATCCCCATATTGCCAAGCGTGCCGACGAGTTGCCGCGCGTCATCGACTTGTCCGCCGCTCGCTCGCACCGCCGATACCACGAACTCAAATGGCGTTTTCACCTTGGCGCGATAAGTTTCCGGCGCCCAGAATTCCGGCGACTTGAACATCGTTCGCAGCACTTCGCGAATGTCGCCGTTCTTCTTCAGGAAAGTCTTGGTCATCCGATCAACCAGCGCTGGCGGCGGGTCATCCGAGACAAATCGCACAGCCAATTTCTGCGAAATGAAGTGCGCGGTCTGCGGATTGCGCGCCAGCAGATGCAGCACCTCGAGCCCTTCTTTTTCGCCTTTTTCCTTGATGCGATGCCCGAGCACGGTTTTGTCGCCCGGTTCGTGCATCTTCGGCTCGAATTTGAATCCTCCGCCTTTGTTCGGCTGTTCAATCGTCCAGCCTGTGAAAACTTTCGCGACTTCAGTGACGTCAGTTTGTGAATAACCGCCATTCACGCTGAGCGTGTGCAGTTCCATCAGCTCGCGCCCATAATTTTCATTCAGCCCGCTAGCCTGTCTGGGTTTCACTTTGCCGTTCGGAGGCCGCCGCTTCGGGATCTGCCGTCCGCGGCGAATTCTCTCGCGCGGCGGAGGCCCAATCGCCACTTCCGAGTGCGGTCCCACGCTCAACCAGTTGTCAAGATAAAAGAGCATCGCTGGGCTCTTGGCGGTGGCGACCAGCAGGTCTTCAAATTTCCCCAGCACATGCGGACGAATCGCGTCGCGCTCATAGTTCGTCACTAGGAACCGGTCGGCACCCTTGTTGATAAAAACGTTGAAGTGGTTGAACCAGAAATCGGTCATCACTTCTTCGAGCTGGCGATCGCTATAAATCGCACGCAGCAGCTTGGCTTGCATCAACTCGTCGACCACCACCTGCTCCGGATTATTAAGCGCGAGCACAGTCTCTTTCTGCTCGCCGTTCATGCCATCGATGATTTCGGGCTTGTGGTATTTTGCGCGATCTGCGATGACGTGTTGCTCTCCGGGTGGCAGCGTGAGAATCTCGCGATAGCGCTCATCGGGCGGAAGGTCGAGCAACTCCCGCAACTTGATGTTCGTCGCCTGCGCTTCCTCTCGCCGATGTTCGTAGGCCGCGTCAGCTTGCATCGACATCGCGCTCGCGTCAGAGCCTGAATCGCGCTCGCCTGCCGCGTTAGCGCCCGCCGCTGCGCCGGCACTATTCTGCGCAGTCGACTTGCTGTCCTGTTTGTCTTCGTATTTCTCCACCTGCGCTGCATAGACCGCACGGCGCGCCGGATCGGTGGGCATTGGTTCCTTGCCTTCGGCGACCTGCTTGATGATTTGGTTATTTGGGAAATTATCGACGATGGTGCGCGTATCCATGCGCAGGGTGCGGAAAGAAGCCAGGCGCGCGTCCAAGGCCGAGTCGTCGATCTTCTCGGGATGCAGCTGTTGTTCGATCCATTTGTCCACGCCAAGCTGCGAGACTCGTTCCAGATCGCCCGGCCGCGCTCCGAACGTAAGTCGATTCAGCGCATGCACGGCTCGCTTCTGTTCGTCCAAACCGCCCGCCGGCTTTTCTTTTTTCTTCCCAATCGCAAGCTGCGTGCTGCCCAGCCAGGCAACGGCGATGGCGATAGCGATGACAAGGCCGAGAGTGGCCTTTGCATCCGCAATCCGTCCGCGAACAGGCATTGCCATCAGCGTGTGCCTCTCTAAGAATGAACCCGGAACCCGAGAAAAGTTGCAAGAAAGATGAGGTTAGAAGACGGGCGCTCAGCGTTTGAGCTTGGCCACATAGTTGTTTTCGCTCTGCGACTTACGTGACTCCCCCTCGACAAACTTGAGGAACTCGCGCAGATGTTCCTTCTCCGAAAGCTCGACTCGCGAAAACTGTACGCGTGCGCCGGACGACGGCGTGCTTCCTGACGAGACTCCATTGATAACGACGCCCTTCACCCAGATCTTACCGCTTGCCACCCATAATCCGATCTCGAGGGCCTTATTTGCCGGTACGAGGTGGGCGGTTTCCACGCGGCAGCCTCCCCGGCCCACGTTGGACAGGTTCCCCCATATCGGCGTATAGGTGCCTTCCACGCGAATCTCCACGGCGACATTGCACTTCATGCGCGTGAAGCGGCGGCGGTCCGCCGGCGTGGGCGAGGCAAACAGATCGGGCTCAAAAGGCGGCGTTTCTGTGATCGGTTCCGGTTCAGGAAGCGGCCCAGGCGGGGCCATCGTAGCGGTTGCAGCTCCACCCTTCGCCTTCGCCTCGCGAGCCCGGTTGGCGGCTTCCTTGATCTGGCGCATGGCCTCGAGCAAGGCAGCTGCGCGCTTCTCAGGCGAAACCTCGCGATAGGTCTGAAGCAATACCGAAAGATGGCTAACGAGGTCCGGGTCGGTAAGCAGTCGTGTCCAGTCCGACCCTTCGGGCAATGGTTTCGTCGATGTGCTCATACGCACCACTTCCCTCGGCTTGCAGGGAAGTTGCTCTAAATCCCACCCTAGGTT
>JBAWBE010000030.1:0-11636 GCA_049589635.1 Terriglobales bacterium | reverse complement strand
GTCTACTGGAATAACGCAATTTATACTTCGGCCAACAGCTCACCGATCACCGCGCTTCCGTTCACCAACGGCGTAATCGGTAGCAAGGCGCTTGCGAAATCGAAGAAAGTCGACGCCGGACACTCGCCAATAATCACTTCCAACGGCACCTCGAATGGCGTCGTCTGGCAGTTAAACGGCAACAGTCTCACCGCTTTCAACGCGACCACGCTGGCTGAAATCTACCAGAGCGGCAAGGCCCCCAAACAACGCGATGTGCTTCCGGCGCTGCCGCATTTTGCGAATTTCATGGTCGAGAATGGCAAGCTGTACCTGGGCACCGACAGTAGTTTGGTGGTGTATGGGCTGCTGCCGTAGTTTGCTTCAATCGCTTGCTTAAGTAGACCGCTGCATTCGATGACCAGCAGCGCGGCGTTTTTATGATGACTATGAGCCGCTGGCGCTCGCCTAGTCGCGGTGCGCCGCGCGCCGGAGACGATCATGCACGGCTTCCCATTCGGCTGCCGCCGGAGGCAAATCAACCGCGATCCAATCGGCATTCGCATTGTCTGCTTCGTGGAGCGTGCTATAAAGCCGCCCAGCGTAATCGCCCGCGGAACCTGGCATTTGAACCACTGCAACGCCTGCGTACTTCGGCGCCCGTGTGTGCTGCAAATAAACTCCACGGCCCTGCGAAGGAAGCTCTCCATTCGAAACCAAGAATAAACGCGTTCGTGGACTGTAGTGCCGGGCATGCATTCCGGGTGCGGGGTGCGCTCCAGTGGGGACTTCCTGCGTTGTGGCGATGGGGCCGATGAAGTGCTCGAGTAGGGCGCGGGGGATGATTCCCGGGCGAAGAAGCACCGGCTGCGACTCCACGAGTGAGAGCACGGTGGACTCGATGCCCACCTCGCAGGGCCCGCCGTCGAGGATGAAGTCGACATCGTTGCCGAGGCTGCGGCGCACATGTTCGGCGGTCGTGGGAGAAAGCTCGGTGAATCGATTGGCGCTGGGAGCGGCCAACGGGATGCCGACCCTGCGCAACAAGGCTAGGGCGACGCGGTGGTCCGGCATGCGCAGGGCTACGGAGGGAAGGCCGGCGGTAACGATGGGGGGGATTCTTCGCGGTTTTCTCCACCATTTCGAGTCAAGGTCGAGCAAGTCGAGGATTGGGTGTCGCTCAGCTCGGACCGGAGTGCCGACCGTCTGTCCGTCAGACTTGGTTGGAAGCACCAGGGTCAAGGGGCCGGGCCAGAATTTTTTGGTCAGACACGCGGCTGCTTCGGGCCAGGCTGCTACCAGCGACTTCGCCATTTCGATCGATGCTACGTGAACGATTAGCGGACTGGTCGGAGGGCGGCGTTTGACGGCGTAGATTTTGGCTACTGCTTTGGGGTCGAGAGCATTGGCGCCTAATCCGTAGACGGTTTCTGTGGGGAAGGCGACGAGGTATCCGGCAGCCAGGAGGGTGACGGCTTGGTTCATGTCGGCCGGGGTGGGCGAGGTCGGGGGCACACGCCATTCTAGATTGTAGGAGTGGCGACGTGCGCGGGGAATGCAGCGAAGAAGTGCCCTGGGCGCAGAGAAGTCTCTTACGGGAAAGAGCCGGACGAGTACACGCTCTCTGATCCACGGAGAGAAGGAGAGAGGCTGTTAAGAGGCTAGCGCACTTACGCGCCCTGGGGCCCAGAGCCTAACGCCAGAAGCCCAAAGCGGATCTTCTGCTACTTCTTTTTCTCCTCTTCCTCCACTACCAGATTATTCGTCACCGAAAAAGTCCCCGGCACGGTGTTCGCCTGCACCCCCGCAATCTGCTTATCCATGGCCCGCGCCACTACGCCTTCGAGCGTCACGTGGCCGTTCTTCACGATGATGTGAATTGGAGGCACCGCGCGCACCTGATACTCGCTGAGCGCCGGGTTGCCGTAAATCACCCGATACACCTCCCGCCGGATGCGATCGTCTTCAAATGAAGCGGGCAGCACTTCGATGTTATTTACAACGCGCTCCACGCCTTCAATTCTCTTGACGGCATTCTCCGCGTCTGACTTCAAGACCGGCCGCGCCACCTGTCCCTGGAGCGTCACCGTCCCATCCGGATCAACCTTGTAAGCGAGGTTGTCAAACACTCCGTAGAAAGGAAGCATCACGAGTTCGTGACGAACCTCCTTGTAGATGCGGGCCAGACTCTTCTGATCAAGCGTGCTCGAGGACTGCGCCTGCGCCCCGGCGAACTGAACGGTCGAACAAATTACGATTGCTGCGAGAACTCCCGAAAGCAATTTCTTCATAACTCATCTCCTCTTGATTCTTTGAAACGATTACGAAACAGGGCGTCGATTCTTATGCCGCTCTTCTTTTATGTCCAGTCTTCAGACGCAGGATACTCGCAAAACGCTGCTTTCGGCACCACTGACATGGATGGATTGATTCCCGTATATCGATGGCGGCAGAGCCGCAGGATGCCATCGAGATCGTTGTAGGCCGTCCGAGAAAGCCAGCCGAATTCGCAGTCTACGCAGCCTTCCGCTGCCGTCGCCGCTCGCGGAAACCTTCAATCAGCAAATACAAAACCGGAATGAAGAACAAATTCAAAATCGTACTCATGATCATTCCACCGAACACCGTCGTCCCGACTGAATGCCGCCCATTCTCACCCGCGCCTGTCGCGATGACCAGCGGCACCACACCCATGATGAAGGCAAACGAAGTCATAAGGATGGGACGCAGACGAATACGGGCCGCTTCCACTGCGGAGTCAAGAATGGTCATGCCGCGTTCGCGAAGTTGCTCGGCGAATTCGACGATTAGGATGGCGTTTTTTGAGGCAAGGCCGACGAGCATAACGAGTCCGACCTGGCAGTAGACGTCATTTTGGAGGCCGCGCAACCATTGCCCGCCGAGCGCCCCGAGCAGAGCCATGGGCACGGCGAGAAGAATGATGAAGGGGAGAACGAAACTTTCATATAAAGCGGAGAGCGTGAGATAGACGACCAGGGTTCCGAGGCCGAATAGTATGAGCGTGGTTGAGCCGGAGGCGAGTTCTTCGAGCGAGATTCCGGACCACTCGTAGGTGTAGCCCTGGGGCAAGACTTTCGCCGAGAGCTGCTGCATGGTGTCAATCGCCTGGCCGGAGCTGAAGCCGGGAGAGGCGGAGCCATCGATTTCAGCGGAGCGGAAAAGATTGTAGTGATTGATGACCTGGGGCGCGTTGCTCTCAGTGATGGTGGCGAGGTTTCCCAGCGGGACCATAGCTCCGGAATCCGAGCGAACATAATACTGGCCGATATCCTGCGGGTGGGAACGGAATTGTTTGTCGGCCTGCACGTAGACGCGATAGGAGCGGTTATTGAAATCAAAATCGTTGACATAGGACGAACCCATGTAGACGCTGAGGGTGTCGGTGATCTGGGTGAGCGGAATGTGGAGGCTCTTGGCTTTTTCGCGATCGATGGTGACGATGTACTGAGGATCGTTTGAGGTGTAGGTAGTGAAGAGGCCGGTGACATCTTTCTGCGGACGCTCGCCGGCGGCGCGAATAAGGTCGTGGGTGACCTTGTCGAGATCCTGCAGGGTATGAGATCCCTGATCGAGGAGTTCGTACTGGAAGCCGCCGAACTGGCCGAGGCCCTGAACGGCAGGGGGCTCGAACGGAATGACGATGGCGCCGGAGATTCCGAAGAGCGGACCACGGAGACGGTTGATGATGGCGGCGGCGGTGTGTTCTTCGCCCTCGCGCTTGCCATAAGGACGAAGCGGCAGGAAGACGAGGCCGGAGTTAGCTGTCGCCCCGCCAAAACTGAAGCCGGCGATCGAGAAGGTGCCTCGAACTTCAGGAATATTTTTGGTGATGGCGGAAACTTGCCGGCCGATGTCGCGAGTGTATTCGAGCGAGGCTCCGGTTGGAGCCTGGATAGCGACGATGAGATAGCCCTGATCTTCGGAGGGAACGAAGCCCAGCGGCACTTTCGTGTAGACAAGGTAAGCGAGGCCGAGCCCGCCAGCGAACAAGATCAAGGCCAGGACCTCGAAGCGCAAGATTGTGCGGAGAGAGCGCACATAACCCCGGTTGATGGCGTCGAGCACGCGGTCAACCTGTCTGAAAAACCAGTTCTTTTGTTTGTGTTCGATGCGGCCGAGCAGGATCGCTGCCAGCGCGGGCGCCAGGGTGAGCGCATTGAAGGCGGAAATGGTAATGGAGAAGGCGATCGTGAGCGCGAACTGGCGGAACAGAATGCCGGTGGTGCCGGGGAAAAATGCAACCGGCACAAAGACGGCTACCAGCACCAGCGAGGTGGCGATGACGGCGCCGGTGACTTCTTTCATGGCGGCAGAGGCGGCCTTGGCCGCGTTAGCCTCGCCTTCCTGGAGGTGACGCTCGATGTTTTCAATGACCACGATCACGTCGTCAACCACCAGCCCGGTGGCCAGAGTGATGCCAAAAAGAGTCAGCGTATTAATGGAAAAGCCAAGCAGCTTTATGAAGGTAAATGTCCCGATGAGCGAAACTGGCGTGGCGATGAAGTGAATGATCGTCGTTCTCCAGTCGCCGAGGAAAATGAAGATCACCAGGATAACGAGCAGGATCGCGGAACCAACCGTAACAATCACGTCGCGGATGGATTCGCCCACGGCATCGGTGGTGTCGAAGGCGATTTCATATTTCATGCCGGGAGGAAAGCGCTTGGAGAGGCGATCGAGTTCCGCGACGCAACGTTGATGAACGTCAAGTGCGTTGGCGGTCGAGAGCTGGGTGACGGCGATGCCGACTGCGTCACGGCCGTTGTAGTCGAGGTCGGTGCTGTAGTCTTCGGCGCCGAGTTCGGCGTGACCCACATCCTTGAGATGGACGAGCGTGCCGTCGGCATTGCTCTTGAGGATGATGTCATCGAATTGCGCGGGCTCGGAGAGACGTCCGACTGCGCGCACGCTGATCTGGAATTGCTGGCCAGGCATGGAGGGCTGGGCACCGACTTGTCCGGCGGCGATTTCGATGTTTTGTTCCGTGAGGGCATTCACCGCGTCATCGGCGGTGAGGGACCGGCCGGCCATGCGCACGGGGTCAAGCCAGAGGCGCATGGAATACTTGCGCTCGCCGAAGATGAGGACATCGGCAACGCCGGGCACGCGCTTGAGCGTGTCGCGAACATAGACGTCGAGGTAGTTACTGATGAACAGCGTAGAGAGACTGTTGTCGGGAGAGAAGACGGCGCCGCCGAAGACGAAGTTCTGCGAGGTCTTGGCGACGGTGATGCCGATTTGCTTAACGGCGGCGGGTAATCGCCCGGAGGCGGTATTAACGCGGTTTTCGATATCGACAGTGGCGAGGTCGGGATTGCGGTTGAGATCGAAAGTCGCCGTGATGGTGCTGACGCCGTCGTTGGTGCTGGAAGAAGTGATGTACTTCATCCCCTCGGCGCCGTTGATTTGCTGTTCGAGCGGCGTGGTGACGGCGGATTCGACGGACTGTGAGCTGGCCCCGGTATAGGTGGCCGTGACGCCAACCTGAGGAGGAGCAAGATCGGGGAACTGTGCGATGGGGAGTGTGGGAATGCAGGCCGCGCCGGCCAGAATAATCAGCAGCGCGCAAACGGTAGAGAACACCGGACGATGAATGAAAAAATCAACCATAGAAGACAGTTCTCAGCTGCCAGTTTCCAGTTCTCAGTCTTCAAATGCGAGGAGAGATCGACGAGGAACTCTTGTTAGCTACTGCTCTCTTGCGGCACTACCGGTATTCCATCGACCAGAAACTGCGTGCCCGAAACTACCACCTTGTCGCCCGGCTTCACGCCGTCGAGCACCACATAATCGTTTCCAACGATCTGTCCAATCTGCAATGGCTTCTGATGGACCACATATCCGCCTTTCTGATCGGGCTCCGCGACAAATGCAAAGTACAAACCGCCAATGCGCGACACCGCCACCACCGGCACAACCGGCTTCTGATCACTGCCCCACACCACCCGCGCGCGAATAAACTGGGCCGTGCGGAGCGCGTCATTCGAGTTCGCAATCAACGCCTTCGCCAGCACCGTCTGCGTCGTGTTGTCCACCTGGGGCGATATAAACGTTATGCGACTCGCAGCCAACAGCTTGCCCGAGCCATCGACAATCTGGACCGGCAGGTTCATCTTCAACTGCCCGGACTTCTCTACAGGCACATAAATGTACGCTTCGAGGCTCCCAGGCCGGTCGACCGTCGTGAGCTGGGTCGTGGTCACCACGCGGTCGCCGACGCGTACCGGAATATCGCCGACGATCCCTGCCCGCGGCGCCACCACCTGAAAATAGTGCAACTGCACCTGCTGCTCATTCACCTGCGCATCCAGCGAATGCAGTTGCTCCTGCGCCTGATCCAGCGTCGAGCGCGCCTGGTCGAGGTCCTGCCTGCTCACCACGCCCGCATTCGCCAGCCCGCTCACGCGATCGTAGTTCTGCTGCGCCCATTTCAACTGCGCCAATTGCGCATTGCGCGCGTTCTCCTGGCTTTTCACCGTGGCCTGCTGCTTGGCGGGATCGATCTGCATCAGCCGCGCACCGTCCGCCACGCGCTCGCCGGAGCGCACAAAAATCTGCGTGATGATTCCTTCCACCTGGGGCGACACTACCGCCGAATCGCGTGACTTGAGCGTCGCGACATATTCCGTGGTGTCATCAACCTTCTCGAGCGCAGCCGTCTTCACCTTCACGGGCATGGCCTGCGGCCCGGCTGCGTTAGCGGCACCCTTGTTCGCGCATCCGGTTATCATCGTCATCAGCGCGAGCATGATTGCGCCCAATCCGAGCGACAACACGGGCAATCGCGATTTCACAGAAAATTCAAGCATTTTGTTTGGCACACTCACCCTACAAGACAAAGTAATAGATTCCCGCCCTGGACGCAAAGCTCCTAAGAATTACCAGAGCCGTTAACGTCTGCTAGATTGTTCTGTTATGAAACCAAGCCGAAGCTTCGCCAGCGACAACAACGCCAACATCCATCCGGAGGTGCTCGAAGCCATTGCGCGCGCCAACCGCGGCCACGTAGTCGGCTATGGCGACGACCCCTACACGGTCTCGGCCATCGAGAAATTCCGCGAGCATTTCGGCGCCGACGTCGAAGTCTTCTTCGTCTTCAACGGGACCGCCGCCAACGTTCTTAGTCTACAGGCGCTGGCCCGCCCATATCACGCGGTCCTCTGCCCCGAGCTCTCTCATATTTATACCGACGAATGTGGCGCACCCGAAAAGCTTACCGGCTGCAAACTCATCCCGCTCCCCGCGCCCGATGGCAAGCTCGCTGTCGCCACGGCGGCGCACGCCTATCACGGAGTCGGCGACCAGCACCATGTTCAGCCGCGTGTCATATCGATCACACAGTCCACGGAAATGGGGACCATTTACCAGCCAGCCGAGGTCGAAGCCCTGGCACGTTTTGCGCATGACCTCCAAATGTTCCTTCACATGGATGGCGCCCGCATTTCGAACGCCGCCGCGGCACAAAATCTTACATTGCGGCAGGCCACTCGCGACCTCGGCGTCGACGTGCTCTCTTTCGGAGGAACAAAAAATGGATTGATGGGAGTAGAAGCGGTGGTTTTCTTTCGTCCTGAACTTGCCGCCGACTTCCTCTACATGCGCAAGCAGTCGATGCAGCTCGCCTCAAAAATGCGGTTCATGTCCGCGCAAATGGAAGCCTTGTTGACCGGTGACCTGTGGAAGCGCAACGCGGATCAGGCGAACCGCATGGCGAAGTTGCTCGAACAGGAGACTAAGAAAATTCGGGGAATAAAAATTGTCTACCCGGTTGACGCCAATGGGGTCTTCGCGCAAATCCCGCACGAGGCCATTGCGAAAATCCAGGAGCGCTATTTCTTCTATGTGTGGAGCGAAGAAGAGTCGGTAGTCCGCTGGATGTGCTCCTTCGACACAACGGAGGAAGACGTCCGCCGGTTCGCGGAGTTCGTAAGAGAAGTGGTGGAAGCCCGCTAAGGCAGGATCTCAAGTTGCAGCGCTAAGTCGCCAGATATAGCAATGCGCTTCAGTGCGTGAGGCTCGCCTCTCGCCCGCGATAACACTCCATCAAGACATTCCCCGACGCTATCTGCGATTACCCTTTGGCTTTTGACTTCTTAGCGGCCCGAATCTTAGCCCAGCGAGCTCTTTGCGCAGCCGCAATCCGTTTTCGTCCCGCTGCGGAAATCGTTCGGGTCCTGCGGACCGGCGCGGCCTTGGCGCGGGTTCCATGCACATAAGCTTGGCCGAAGGCGGTAAGGGCGGCGGATACGCGAGTCAGTTCATTCTGTAACCGGGTACGTTCCGTGTGTAGTTGGTTGACTATGGTGCTAACGATCGAATTTGCCATTGCGCCATTCTATCACTCAACTTTGCCCCTTCTCATAGGGTGATGGTGATAAGGCCATGCCAGGTAGATAGCTATGACTGTCGGATCTAATTCATGACTTTCGGCAGTTGCATACCGCCTTCGGCGAACACTATATAGATAAGGTTGCTATAATCTACGGAGGGTATTCAATGGGGTGGTCCGCGAATCACGGCGCAGCATATCGGCGTCCGCGCTGGCGCGTCCTCATTATCGTCCTTGCCATCTGTGGGTTGACCGTTAGTCTGGCCACTCGCACCGTCCATCTGAGAATCGTTCAAGGCAACACCGTTACCTCCGACTCGACGCGGCCGATGCGTCAGCATCTGAATCGTGATGCCATGCAGTGGATGGCTCCGACTCCTGTCTTCACGATCTTACAGGTCCCCACATTCTTTCTTCCGGTGTCACCTAATATTCCTCCGCTGCCCACCGTCCATTACGACCAAAGTCTATCAAATCGTCCGCCTCCTGCCAGCTAATCAGATAAGCCTCACGGCTAGTTTCCCCGCAAAATGGCGGCAAGCCTAATCTTGTATCCAGGCTACTCGCCCGCGGGTTTCTGATATCTAACACGAAACAGGAAAGCTCTATGTCGAGACGGTATGCTCTTGTTGCAGCCGGCGGCCTGGCGTTGATCGCGCTGATTGTAGTTATCGAGTATCGTGTCCGCGATCGGGACGCCGACCCAAAAGCTGCGGAAATTTCCGCCGCCACTGTCGCGCTCGCGCGCCGCGGCGCGCTATCCAACACGCTCACCTTAGCCGGGCAATTCCAGCCTTATCAGGAAATTGAAGTGCACGCCAAGGTTTCCGGCTATGTGCAGCACATCTACGTCGACATTGGCGACCGGGTGCGCACCGGCCAGACGCTGGCGGTGCTCGAGGTGCCCGAACTTGATGCCCAGCTCAAAGGCACTGAGGCGGAGCTGCTGCACAGCAAGGATGAGGTAGTTCGCGCCGAAAATGAAGTCACGCGAGCTGAGTCCGATTATGCCGCGCTGCACGCAGCCTATACCCGCCTGCAACAGGCTGCGGATGCGCGCCCCGGGCTGATCGCGGAGCAGGAACTCGACGACTCGCGCGCCAAGGACCTTTCCTCAGGAGCGCAAATCGACGCCGCAAAAGCCGCGCTGGCGGCGGCCAAGCAGCAAACCGCGGTTGCCGATGCGGATCGCATGCGGGTCGGCGCGCTCGCCGCTTATGCCAAGGTGACTGCTCCGCTGACGGGCGTGATTACCTGGCGCTATGCGGACACCGGCGCGCTCATCCAGGCGGGAACCTCCTCCAATACGCAGGCGATGCCACTCGTCAAACTCGCGCAGAGCGACGTCCTCAGGCTTCGTTTGCCCGTGCCCGAGTCCGATGTGGCCTACATCCACACAGGTGCCAGCGTGCAGGTGGATGTAAAAGCGATCCACCGGTCTTTCATAGGGAAGGTGGTGCGCTTCACTCGTTCCATCAGTCTCGAAACGCGCACGATGGAAACGGAGATCGACGTCGAGAATGCCGACTTGTCGCTTACTCCCGGCATGTATGCCGACGCCACGCTGGAGTTGGAACGGAAAGAGAACGCGCTATCCGTTCCTGTCCAGGCAGTGGTCGAGGGCGCCCATGAGCATTACGTTTTGCTGGTGGACGGCCAGGGCCGCGTGCAGCGGAAAACGGTGGAACTCGGAGAGCAAACCTCCGATCGCGCGGAAATACTGCGCGGCCTTTCGGAGAATGACAAGGTTATCGTCGGCAACCAGTCGGGCTACCAGATCGGAGAACTGGTCAAGCCTCAGCTGGAGCCGAAATCGGCCAGCGACCAGACGGGAGACAAACCGTAATGCCGCGCTTTGCTCTCAAATATCCATTCTTCATCATCATGCTGTGCCTGGTGGTCGCCGTCGTCGGCATCACCACCGTGGCGCGCATGCCGGTCGACTTGTTTCCACAGATCAAGATTCCTGTCGTTGTGGTCGCGACCTTTTACTCTGGAATGCCGCCCGAGCAAGTCGAGGCTGACATCACCGACACTTTCGAGCGTTTTTTCACCCTGGGAAGCAATATCGATCACATTGAATCGCGCTCGCTGACCGGCGTCAGCCTGATCAAGATTTATTTCAAGCCCGGAACCGATGCCAACGCCGCCCTTAGCAACATTGCCAACCTCGCAATGGCCGACCTGCGACGCCTCCCTCCA
Source organism: Terriglobales bacterium (assembly GCA_049589635.1). Lineage (GTDB taxonomy): Bacteria > Acidobacteriota > Terriglobia > Terriglobales > Acidobacteriaceae > Acidiflorens. Next base: position 1,105 of record JBAWBE010000030.1, on the reverse strand, counting down.
GGGACTCTGCCGCCGGTTGTGCTCAAGTTCGACGCCTCAAGTCTCCCCGTGTGTCTCGTCACATTAAAGGGGCAGGGTTTGGATGAGACTCGACTCAAGGATCTCGCGCAATTCCAGGTGCGAAATCAGATCGCCGATGTTCCCGGCGCGTCCGTGCCGCAACCCTTCGGCGGCCGTTATCGCCAGATCATGGTCTATGTCGATCCCGTTAAGTTGGAGGCTCATCAACTCAGCTTGATGGATGTGGTCCACGCGGTGAACGAGTCGAACCTTATTCTTCCCGCCGGTGACGTTCGCATCGGCCCCAAAGATTTCAACATCTACGCCAATGCGCAGTTGCCGGACACGGAGGAAATCAACCGCATTCCTCTGAAAACGGTAGGCAACGCTTCGGTCATGGTTGCGGATGTAGGCGAGGCCAAAGACTCGGGCACGATTCAAACCAATATCGTTCGGATCGATGGCCAGCAATCCGTTTACATTCCGGTGCTCAAGCAGGGTGGCGACAGCAACACGATCACCATTGTGAATGGCATCAAAGTGGCGATCAAAGATCTGCTCGACGTCCCCAAATCTCTCCAGACCGCGGTGGTCTTCGATCAATCGATCTTCGTCAAGAGTGCAATCAAGAACGTGCTCAAGGAAGGCGGAATCGGACTGCTCCTCACCGCCATCATGATTCTGGTTTTTCTGGGAAGCCCGCGGGCCACATTTGCAGTGCTGCTCTCGATTCCTCTTTCTGCGTTGGTCTGCTTTCTGCTCATGAATGCCATGGGCGGATCGATCAACGTGATGCTACTCAGCGGTCTCGCGCTGGCCTTCTCCCGTCTTATCGACGACTCCGTCGTGGTACTCGAAAATATTTTTCGCTACATGGAAATTGGCGAATCGCCCATGATCGCGGCCGAGAAAGGCGGAATGGAAGTATCGCTTGCTGTTCTGGCGGCTACTTCCACCACCTCCATCGTCTTTTTCCCGGTGACCTTCTTCTATGGCGTCAGCCGATATCTCTTTATCGATCTCGCTCTGGGCGTCGTCTTCTCCATCTTTGCGTCTTACATCTTTGCCATGACGGTGGTTCCTCTTTACTGCGCGAAATTTATTC
>JBAWBE010000029.1:0-3837 GCA_049589635.1 Terriglobales bacterium | reverse complement strand
CGCTGGACGAGGTTCCGCGAGGCGAGCGAGCCGGGCGAATTGAAGAGGTGCTGCGCGATACCGGACTTGAAGAGCAATCCGACACGCTGGTCATGAAATTTTCGAGCGGCATGTATCAGCGGCTGGGACTTGCGCGGGCGCTGGTTAAGCGTCCCCGTGTGCTTTTGCTGGACGAGCCGACGCGCAGCCTGGATGCGGCTGCGACTGCGCATTTCTGGACCACGGTGCGGGCGCTGGCCCGGCGGAACACTACGGTTTTTCTTGCAACCCACGATTTTGCCGAGGCGGCGGCCGTAGCGAACCGCGTTTTGCTGCTGCACCGCGGAGAGTTGCTGGCGGATCGTTCCCTTCCTCTAGCAGTTCGTCCGCTGGCAACTGGCTCATCATCGTTGTCGGCGGCGTTCTCTTCGGCGGGCACGGCAGATGCTTTGCATGATGGGGGCCAGGTTGCGGAAGAGTTGCGAGTGCTGTATTTCCATCTGACGGGCGAGCCTGCCGTCGGCGAGATTGATGGTCAGTGCGACGGTAAGCGCGAGTCCGGAATTGCGGAAAAAGTTCGGCGTGTTGGGGCGGCATCGTGAGGGCGGCGTCTTGAGTTCGGTGCTCGACAAACTCGCGGCTATTCTGCGCCGGGATTTGATGTCTGCTATTCGGCATCGCAGCGGATTTGTAGTGACGCTGCTGGGATTATTCACCGAACTTGCGGCGTTTTATTACTTATCGCGGGCCATTGGTCCTGGCTTTCGGCCCGATGGCGTGGCTTATTTTCCGTTCCTTCTGGTTGGTACGGGCCTGTACACATTTTTTGTGATGAGCGCACAGGCATTTTTGAGCGCGGTGCAGGACGCGCAGCAGACCGGGACGCTTGAAGTCTTGATGACGACCTCGACGGCGCCCGCCGAGCTGATTATCCTGAGCGCTATTTCGGCCTTTGGCGGCACCCTGGTGAATCTTGTCGTCTACATTTTTTCCGGCGTCTTTATCTTCCGAGCGGCGGTTCATGCGAATCTGCTTTCCTGTCTGGTCGTGCTGATTTTTTCGTTAGCGATCGCGCTTGCGATTGGAATATTTGCCGCTACATTTCAAGTCGCGTTTCAAAAGGGTTCGGCGCTGATTTGGTTGATTGGGTCGGGATTGTGGTTACTAAGTGGGGCCACGTTCCCGGTGCAAAGCTTGCCCGAGCCGCTGGTGATGCTGGCGCGCGTGGTTCCTTTTACTTATGCGATTGATGGTATGCGCGCCGCGCTGCTAGAGGGCCAGTCGCTCGCGGCGATGGCGCCTACCGTGATCGGGCTCGCTTTGTCTGCGGCGATTCTGTTGCCACTTGCGCTGCTCGGGTTGTCGGTGAGCTTGCGGCGGGCGCGGCAGTTTGGGACGCTCTCTTTTTATTAACGCCTTGTAACAAACGCAAAATAGTAGGAAGGGCGGACTACAAATCGACACCATGGCTGATATTGGCATCGAGAAAATGGTGTAGTACACTGCGCACACTGCTCAAAGAAATTGGGGGAAGAGCCATTACCAAGGCTCGACTAACTAACTTATGGAAGACCAAACCCCTCACGAGAAACAGACGCGTGTGGCCGAGAAGGCGAAGGTGCCTTATCAGAAACCTGCGTTTCGCTGCGAGCGCGTCTTTGAGACGGCCGCTCTTTCTTGTGGCAAGATCGCCGGTACCTCTGCGATATGCAATTCGTCGCGAAAGACTTCCTGACTTTGGACCTGGACGGCACACCGAACGATTCGTCTGCGACCTGGGAGACGGAGCGTTTGTTAGTGGCCAGTGAATTGGCGGCTGAAAGCTTGCGCGCCAGCGGCAAGCTGCGCCTGCGCGTGCGCGGCGAGAGCATGTTACCGACGCTGTGGCCGGGCGATGTGGTCGAGATTGCGCGCTGTTCGGTGGACGACGTGCGTCCGGACGACATTGTGCTGGCCCTGCGGGAGGGGCGATTTTTTCTGCATCGCATCGTCGCGATTTCCGGTGCGGACGGTTTCCTTTTGCGCGGCGACTCCATGCCTCAGACCGATCCTGAATTTGCTAGTGTCGCGTTGATTGGACGGCTGGCGAATTGCCCTCGATCACTAATTCCCTATTCGCGGGTGATTGGGCGACTTCTTTGCTATTGCCGGTCGCTGCGGCGGTTCGCGCTTAGAGTTCATGCTCGCCGTCGTTGTGACCAGCTGCGGGTTGACGACGTCGCCTGCGTTGGTCCACATTTGGCGCCGGCACGCGGACAGGAGTGTCCGTGCTATACGAACCTTTCGGAGTTGCCTCGTGCCGGAGACTAAACATGTTGCTTGTGTTGAGATCGGCGACATTCCAATTTTGTTGTCTACCACCGACAAGATCTTTTACGACCTTCTGCTCAAACGATACGAAGATTTTCTGAGCGATACGCCCACCGAATTTGCACTCGAGTTTGAAATTATTGCGCCGCGTCCAGCGTCCGATGATGATGTTCGCGTGCGACGCGAGGGCGAGCAGTGGCTGCTGGAGCGGGGGGATTTTTTTGCGCGGTGGGATCCGCGAACGGGTAAGGGCCTGGTGCGACAGAATGCGAATCCGTATTCTCTGGATTCTGTGTTGCGCATTCTGCACAGCTTGATTCTGGCGCGGCGCGGAGGTTTTCTGCTGCACGCCGCGAGCGCGATTTGCGATAGGCGGGCATTTTTGTTTTCGGGAGTTTCGGGGGCGGGCAAAACGACAATGACGCGCATTGCTACGCCCGATGTCACGCTGCTTACGGATGAGATTTCGTATATCCGGCCGGATAAAGGCTCTATGGCGTCGCGCGCCGGTTCCGGATCGTATCGCGCGTTCGGTACTCCCTTTGCCGGGGAGTTGGCGAAAGCCGGCGAGAACACCAGCGCGCCGATTGGGGCCTTGTTTTTTCTCGAGAAAGGTCCTGAAAATCGTATCGATGACATATCTTCTGCCGAGGCGGTGCGGCGGCTGATGCGGAACATTTTGTTTTTTGCCGAAGATCCTCGCCTGGTCGAGGAGCTTTTGGCGACGGCATGCGCATTCGTTGCGTCACTCCCCATTCGCCGCTTGACGTTCTATCCTGATAGTCGTGTCTGGGATGACATACGCCGTTTCGAGCGGGAGCCCCTCGGTGTCTGAGAAGTACATCGTCCGCAGTTCGTCAATTGCCGCGCGCATGCTCGCCGGCGAGATGATGGTCATGAACTCCGCGGATTCGAAATTCTTCACGCTCAATGAAGTGGCGACTGCGATCTGGCAGGCGGCCGATGGGCAGACACCGCTGAGCCAGATTGTTCGCGAGCAAATCTGCGAAAAGTTCGATGTCGATCTCGCGCAGGCGCAAGCCGACGCGGAGCACTTTGTCGCCGAACTGGCGGAGCATGGAATTCTGCTGGTCTCCGATCAGCCATTCACCGATCGCGCGGTCGCTCCCCCCCAGTTGCCGCAGGAGCCCATTCAATGAGCCTGATGGCCGAGGTTGGTCAGAAGGCGTTTAACCTGGGCGTTCCTCTCGCCATTCATCTGGATATCACTTATCGCTGCAACGAGCGTTGCGTGCATTGCTACCTCGATCACGACGACCACGGCGAATTGACGACTGCCGAAATCAAGGGCGTGCTCGACCAGTTGGCGGAGGCAGGAGTTTTTTTTCTTACGCTCAGCGGTGGCGAGGTTTTTATGCGCCGCGACTTTTTCGAGATTCTTGAACATGCGCGGCGGCTGCTCTTCAACGTCAAGATCAAAACGAATGCAGTCATGATCGGCGAGGACGAGGCTGCGCGGCTGCGGGATTTGAATGTCGACACGATTCAAATCAGTCTGTATTCGCATCGGGCCGCGGTGCATGATGC
>JBAWBE010000028.1:0-1711 GCA_049589635.1 Terriglobales bacterium | reverse complement strand
GAGACGCGGCCTGCCGCGTCTACTGCCGCCCAAGTGAGACGGGGCAGGCCCCCGTCTCTACTCCAGAGTTATCTCGCCGATATCACTGCAACCGGTGTTGCGCTCGCCATTACTGGAGCGCTCAAATCGCCTGTTGCATCCATGCGAATTACCTGGCCGGGATCGGGCGATTGCAGGCCTAGCTTGCGGGCAACCGCGTCGATGCGCTCCGGATCGCGGAGCGACGCTTCCTCCAGTTGCAAGGCCTGATTCATTCCTGCCAGACCGTCGCGCTGCGCGCGCAGCGCTTCGATCTTGTAGCCGTATTCGATGGCGCGGAAATGTTGCAGCGCGTATCCCATGACTAGAAGAAACAGGCAGAGGAGAACGGTTCCGAAGATCCGCATTTCGCGTTCGCGGCCCGGATCCTCAACTTTCACCAGGCGCGAGTTGTCGATCGTCTTGCGGAAGTAAATTTCCGGCGTGCCCAGCCAGCAGGACTTTCGCCGTTCCGGTGAGATTGCATGCATTGCTGCGGCGGCGCTCATGATTTCGTTACCCCAGAATTCATCACTCTATTTCGCCAGACTGCGTTTCGTAAGCTCGGGACTGCGAATTTATGCAAACTGCCCTTATGCGACTTCAGAATCGTATTCGGCGTTTTCCTGGACCGATGCGAACCAGGAGTCGGACATTAGGGATTCGGCGATCACGAAGTCACGCGCGTCCACTATCTGTTCCGCGCGTTCGACGGTTGCGATCAGATCGTCAATCAGAGTGCCGGTGAACATCATTGTTTCTTCCGCCTTTGTTTTCGGTGCCGGCCTTTATCGTTCTTGTTACTGGCCGATCCGAAATAACTCCACCACAGAGTTGCTTGCCAAATCTTTTACCCGGCACGCCTTACTATCACCGCACCGGGGAGTCCGGCAGTTTCTCCGGACCAAATCAATTTCGTTTCGCTCGCCGACGGTTACGCGGACAAGAGTGTCCGCGCCACACGCTTGCATTACAGTCGCTCGGCCGCTCGCATCTTCGCGCTGCGCGATCGCGGGTTGCCAGCTATCTCTTCTTCGCTGGCCGTCACGGGCTTTTTCGTCAGCAGCCGGTAAACAGCTTGCTTCGCACCGTCTCGCGTTGCGTCTTTCACGATCCTGTCTTCTAGAGAGTGAAAGCTGATCACCACCAGCCTTGCGCCCGGCTTTAGCACGCGAGGCGCCGCCTCCAGCAGTGCTTTCAAATCGTCCAGTTCACGGTTTACGAAGATTCGGAGGGCTTGAAAGGTTCTGGTCGCCGGATGAATTCGCCGGTCATACTGATCACGAGCCTTATTCATGGGCCGAGCCGCGGCTGATACAACGTCAACGAGTTGCTTTGTCGTCTGTATCGGCCGCGACCGGACCAAGGCTCTGGCGATTCTCCGCGACCTCCTTTCCTCACCGAATTCGTAAATCACATCGGCAAGCTCGCGCTCGTCGAGGTGGTTTACCACTTGTTCGGCGGTTCGGCCGGACATCGGATTCATCCGCATGTCCAGGGGCCCATCCGCCTGAAAACTAAATCCGCGCTCTGGGTCGTCGAGTTGCAAGCTGCTTACGCCCAAGTCGGCCAGCAGGCCGTCGAGACTCGCGGGAGCTATGCGCTCGCCTACTTCCGCGAACGACGCGTGGATCAACGTCACCGTCGGCCACTCGTCTGCAGGTCGTTGGTCGTTAGCCGTCGGTCGTTTGGG
>JBAWBE010000027.1:0-3607 GCA_049589635.1 Terriglobales bacterium | reverse complement strand
TATGAAAGCAGCGCTCCATTGGTAAGTTCGGCGACGCTTTTCGATCTTGCATCTCTCACCAAGGTCGTGGCAACCACACCGATGGCGATGCTTCTTTACCAGCGCGGATTGCTCGACCTGGATGCACCGGTCGCCGCCATCGTGCCCGAATTCGTGTGTGACGCCGAAAAGGATCCCCGCCGTTGGAAGGTAACGTTTCGCGTGTTGCTAGCGCACTCTTCCGGTTTACCGGCGTATGAGAAATTATTTTTGACGTCGCGCACTCGCGATGAATTGCTGCACGACGTTTTCATCACGCCACTCGCCGCTGATCCGGGCTCTCGCGCGGAATATAGCGACATAGGATTCATCCTTCTCGGTGTTGCACTGGAACGCGTCGCCGACGAATCGCTCGACCGATTCTGCCTGCGCGAGATTTTTACTCCGCTCGGCATGACACATACGGCGTTCAACCCGCCATCAGATATGTGGGTGCAGATTCCTCCTACCCAAGACGATCACAATTTCCGTCATCGCATCATCCAGGGCGAGGTACAGGACGAGAATGCCGGCGTTCTCGGGGGCGTCGCAGGACACGCCGGAGTTTTTTCTACGGCCGCCGACCTCGCTCAATACGCTCACGCGATGATCAGTCCCTGTGCGCTCATTCGCCGCGAAACGATTGCGCTGTTCACGCGTCGTGAATCCGCGCCGGCAGGCACATCTCGTACCCTCGGATGGGACACGCCATCCGCATCGTCGCAGTCGGGAAAGTATTTCGGTCCTGCATCTTTTGGCCATCTGGGGTACACGGGAACCTCTCTATGGATCGATCCGGACCGGCAACTCTCGATTACTTTACTCACCAACCGTACCTGGCCTGATTGCTCCAATCAGGCGATCAAACAGGTGCGCCCGCGATTTCACGACGCCGTCATTGAAACCCTCGAAGCAACCGCCTGAGCGAGGAATTCGAGTTATTCCCCGTCGATTGTCTGGGTTGACTGCAAACTATTCGCCACTAAGGGCATCTCATTTCCGGTCACAGAGCCAGTGTCGAATTCTGATCTCACTTCCATTCTTTTTCTATTGCTCTTGCTGGTCGGGCTGGCTCAGCTCCTGGGCTATCTCTTCGTAAAGCTATGTCAGCCTAGGGTGGTTGGCGAAATCTGTGCCGGGATCCTGCTCGGACCCGCGCTGATCGGGCGATTGCCTGCCGCATCACGGCTTGTAAACGCCGCAGACCATCAGGGAAGCCCTCTCAATTTCATTTACTGGCTCGGCCTTTTGCTTCTGATGTTTCTCTCTGGCGCGGAAACCCGCCAACTGTTTACTCGCGAGGAACGAAGGGAGGTGGGCTGGCTGGCTATTGTCGGCACCGGGATCCCCTTCCTGCTGGGGCTTCTTCTGGGACCATGGCTGGTTCGCAAGGAATTGTCTGGTCCTAACGGGAATCGCATCTCTCTCATCATCATTCTGGCCGTAGGAGTCGCGGTGACTTCGGTACCGGTGGTTTCGAAGATTTTCGCCGACCTGAAAATCCTTCACACTCGCTTTGCCCGGCTGGTTCTCGGCGTGGCCGTACTCGAAGATATCGGGCTGTGGCTGGCGTTAGCGATCGCCACTGCGGTAGCAGGCAAAACGGTGCTCAACCCGCGCCAACTGACGTATCATCTGGTCGCAACCATCGTATTCTTCGGAGTGGGACTGACGGTTCTTCCCCGGATCGTAAAGCGCATCAACAAATCCCGGTTCAACGTTCTCGCCAAACACTCCCCTGTGGCTTATGCCATTTCGGTTTTGCTGGCATATTGCGTGATCGCTGGCTTACTCGAAGTCAGCCTGGTATTTGCCGCATTCCTTGCCGGTTTTGCGGTGGTGCACAAGAAACGCAAACTGTTTTCCGATGCGCTCGAGGCTATCGGAAAAGTCTCATTCGCCTTCTTTATTCCGATTTACTTCGCAATTGTGGGATTGAAGCTAGACCTCGTCCGAGGCGTCTCTTTAGGAATGATGGCGGCATTTATCATCGGAAGTTGCCTGATCAAGGTTCTTTCCGTCTCGTTGGCGTCCCGTCTCGCCGGCTTCCGTGGACTGGATATGATCAATCTGGCGATCACAACCAACGCTCGCGGCGGACCAGGAATTGTGCTAGCCAGCGTCGCCTTTGACGCCGGCATTATTAGTCCGCAGTTTTACACCACACTGGTAGTAGCGGCGGTCGTGACCTCGCAAGTGGCGGGAGCATGGCTTGACTACGTTCTGCGTAGAGGCTGGCCGCTCCTATCCCTCAGCGTTGCAAGCAAGCCGCCAGTCGTTTCCCCGGAAGAGAGCTTTTCACCTTCTTGAGTTCGGCGTGTGCGGCGTCGGCGTCGCTCCATCACGGAATCGTTCCCTCAGAAAAAAAGCGGTTTCGGCGGTCTTCCCAATTGCCTGCCACCAATTTCTTTTATCTCGCCAATTGCTGGCATACTGGAAGCGACCGATCGTATTCGAAAGGCTCTCCGCTTGAAATCGACCCGCAAATCTAAGGCTCGCTTAAGTCAGGTTAGTTTGAGTAGGGCTAATTTGAATCAGGTTCATTTGAACCAAAACAGTCTACGCGGCCTTCGCACCGAGCAATCCAACAGCGCCGCCAATAATCTGGATTGCAAATCCTCGCTCGAGATTGCACGCCTGATGAATGCGGAGGACGCTACTGTCGCCGGGGCTGTGGCTCGTGTTCTGCCGCAGATTGCGAGAGCAATCGATTTGGTTGTCGCCGCGCTGCGCAGCGGTGGGCGCCTCATTTATGTCGGCGCGGGGACCAGCGGCCGGATCGCGGCTCTCGATGCAGCCGAGTGCTCGCCCACATTCAACACCGATCGCGTTCAGTTCATCATCGCCGGAGGCGCCAGAGCCTTGGCCACCGACTCCGAGATCAGCGAGGATGACGCCAAGCAAGGACGCGAGGAAATGGCGCGCCGCAAACCGGGAAAGAATGATGTCGTGCTCGGCATTGCCGCTAGTGGACGAACTCCGTTTACCGTGGTTGCAGTCAAATTGGCGCGTGAGCGTGGAGCCCGCACCATTGCTCTCACCTGCAATCCCAACTCTCCGTTGGAACGCGCCGCCGGCTTCGCCATCGTGGTTCAGGTCGGTCCTGAGGTTCTGGCGGGATCGTCGCGGATGAAAGCCGCCACTGCCCACAAGATGGTGCTCAACATGATTTCCACCGGCGCCATGAGCCGTCTGGGTTATGTCTACGGCAGCCTCATGGTGAACGTTGTGCCGAAGAACGAGAAGCTAACGCAGCGTGCGGTTGCCATCCTGGAACAGGCCTCGGGGGTCGATTCCGCCACCGCCCGCCGGGCGCTGGTGGCTTCCGGGCAACGTACGCCCGTCGCTGTTGTGATGCTGATCGCCGGGGTCACTCGGGCTCGGGCGGTCGCCGCATTGAAAAAATCTTCCGGCAATGTGCGCCAGGCGATTGCAATTGCAGGCAATAAGTTGAAAGCCGTTTGACCCAGCTTGTTTGACCCTCCGAGCACAGTCGTTTACCTTGAGAGTGCCGTTTCCACTTCGCGCAGCGAGGTCCGCGGCGCGAGGCTGTTCCGTTAATGGACAAAAAACGAATATTGGCCAGTGC
>JBAWBE010000026.1:0-15951 GCA_049589635.1 Terriglobales bacterium | reverse complement strand
CTTTTTCTGTGGCCTGGATGGCCGCCATTCCCGCCTTCGCCACCAGCTACGACCTCTCCGACACAAAATCATCGAAGCCCATGCTCGGCATCGGCATCACCCGTTTGAGTATGCTCGCTCTATGCTCCTTGCCCTGGGCGGCGCTTCAGGCGGAGCTCGACACCTCCCTGCCAAGTTCGGTCAGAGCGTTTCGCATCGTCGCCAGTCTGGTGGCAACAATCGTGATGGGCGTGATGGTCTTCTGGCGTCAACGGCTGCTGGGCGCGGAACTCAACTATTTCCTGGATAAGTCGCACCGCTCGTTCGACGAGCTGAAGCTTCTCCAGAAGCAGCTCATTCAATCGGAAAAGCTGGCCTCACTCGGACAACTCGTTGGCGGAGCCGCGCACGAGATCAACAACCCGCTTACCGCCATGCTCGGTTATTCCGATCTCCTCAGTGCGTCAAGTCTCCCGGCCGAAGAGCAGCACCAGGCCGCAAAAATCGGCGAACAAGTCCGGCGCACAAAAACTCTGGTCGCAAGCCTGTTAACCTTCGCCCGCCAAGCCCCCGCAAAACTCACAGCCCTCGATCCGAACTCACTGCTCCAGACCGCCATGCGTCTCCTCGCCCCGCAACTCGAAGCGCAGGGCATTACGACCCGCCTCGAACTCGGTCCATCGCTGCCCTACGTGCTCGCCGACTCCAACCAGCTCCTGCATGTCTGCCGCCATCTTGCGGGACAAATCGGTGGCCAGTTCGATTCTGAAACACATTCCGCGCTTCTCGTTCGAACCAGTCAGGAACAAAACTCAGTCGTCATCGAATTCCTGACCGGCGCACCATCCATGAATCGGCCGGTGTGCGATCTGTTGCTGACGTCGGAAGGAACCAACAAGCCGTCGACGCTTTCGCTGAGCGCCTGTAGCCGAATCATCGAAGAACACGGAGGACGCCTCCTGCGTCCATCACGCGCAGAGGTGCACGCGTTTCGTGTAGAGCTCCCAATCGCCTCGAAGTCCGCGACAACCCAGCCCAGAGCGGCAGCCCAAGCCGCATATTAGTCGCGAGTCGCGAGCGGCGAGGCACGCGCGATCTTTACACGAGGCACCAACCTCTTCGCTGTAACGTTTGCGACAGAAGAATCACAATACAGAAGAATCACGGTTAAATATGAGGCCGCGACGCCTTCAGCAGTTCACCGGGAACTTAAATTCAAATCGTGTTCATTTTGGGGAATGTCGGTCCATTTGAGGATCAACATCAATGTGAACGGAGGTAACTTATGTCAATCCATGACTCTCACTGGCCCGGCAGGATAATGTCCGTGGCATTGGTCTGCGCCGTATTCTTGATAGCTTATCTCTTGCCCGCGGCCGCACAGGAGCCATCAATCCGTTTTGCGGTCGAGGTTCCTTCCGCGCCGGCGGAAATGCAAACCTATAAGCTTGCCCCGACCCGCGCCCCACTGGAATTTCTGAACGAGAAACTCAGCGCTGCCAAACTGCCCGCCCTGAAGCTCGAACAAAAGAATTATGTCGTACGCGGTGCGGCCGGTCAGAACGACCTTGATAAGGTCAGGGTCTTTGCCAACCCAGTGAGCGGAGACACGCATTTTATTCCGAACCTCGCCGATATGGTGAGCGACTCGGCGGTGCGCGAGCGAATTACCGAGGAGAAGTTACGAGACCTCGCCCGCCGCGCCTTGACCGATGAACGTTTCATCCCGCGGGACGCGACCGAGGTGCGCATCGGCGAAACCATCCCCGTGAAGGGGAGCGCCACAACGCACTCGCCTGCAGGGGGTGCGCCAACACGCACGGAGCCGCGGGATGTCATGACCATCGTTCCAGCGCTGCGCTATGTCAGCGGGTTCCGGGTCTATGGCCGCGGCTCGCACGCGGCCATCTCGCTGGCCAATGACGGATCAACCGTGGGCGCCTTGCGGCGTTGGCGCACTGCCTCGCAGGGCGAGCGCATTCAGACCAGGATAACCGCCGATCAGGTGCGCGCCGATATCGAACGCCAGCTTCGTTCTCAACTAAGGCGCGAGGGCACCCGCGCTACTGTCGATAAGATCGAGGTCGCCTACTACGATGGCAACGCCAACTACCTGCAACCGGTCTACTATTTCGAGGCCACGTTGCAACCCGCCGACAAGCGGATCTCGAACATCAAGATTGCGGGTTACGTTCCCCTCGGCAAACCGCTCGAGCCCATTCCGGACCTCGCCGCCGCGCCGACCGGAGAGCGACCGGGCATCACAAAATCCGGGCAGCCTCACGCGGCACTCAACACCGCGCCCACTCCCGGAGACATCACGCTGGGCGAGTTCGCAAATCAGGATTGGCCCACGAGTAGCGCCTACCTTGATATGGCCAACAACTTCTTCTCAGGCCTCGCATCGGGTTCACAGCCGGTCTCCCGCACCCTTTGGTGGACCGCTTATACGTGGCAAGTAGTGGGCCCGCAGTCGAAGGACTGGCTCAACGCCGTGAACGTTGCCTACACTGAGCCGCACGGCGATTGGCTCATCAACTCGACGCTCTCGAACTGCTGCGAAATTTGGAACGTGGCCGACATCGGTACGGGCGGCAACCCAGGCTACGGGGCCGCCGCAGGGGGCGTGCTCGCAACATGGATCATCATGTCCTGCGAGGTCATTCCCTCGGCATATGATCGTCAGAACGAAATCGGCGGTAGCGGCAACCCCGACACCGCCTTCGACGCTTGGTGGCCGGTCTTCCAGGGTCTGCACAATGTGATTGGGTTCCGCACAATCATGTTCTACCCGGATGACGCCCTGAATTACGGGTTCGGCTCGGACGCGGCTCAGGGCGGGGATGTCAACGCGGCTTGGTTCGATGAGGTCGCTGCGATCGATGGGAACGATGGCACCTACGCGAGCCAGCACCTGATCGGCAATCCGACAATCCACTATGACCGCGCATCAACGATGATCGACGCGCGTGACCTCGGGCAGTCCATCTTCAGCGTCGGCCCCCAGAGCGCTTCGACTACGCTGTGGAACTTCTGGATGGGCAACTAACACCGTTGGATAACAGTGATCGGCTGCGCACAGACGTCGGTCGCCCTTGTTCGATGGACGCCCGGTAACTCGAAAGCTTTCGTCCGCGCCGTGGTGTCGGCGACCAGGTAGAAAGCCCCCTTAAGGGCCGACTTCCTCATAAACGTACTTATAGGAAGTTGCACCCTTCACACCAGGCAGCTTAGGCCAGCGCTCACTAGCATGCTCGCGGCAGGGAACTCGCAGATCAGACCGCCGGTGCGATCTCCACCGTTCTCTTCAACTGTCCGCAAGCCGCAAAAATATCCCGCCCTCGCGGTCTCCGCACAAAGGCCGGCACGCCCGCCGACATCAGAATTTTCTGAAAATCCGCGACCCGCTCCGCAGGGGGCGTGCGATAAGGCAACTCCGACCCCGGATTCAGCGCTATCAAATTAATCTTCGCTCGTATCCCGCGCACCAGCTTCACAATTTCCCGCGCGTGTTCCGGCGCGTCATTCACACCGTCGAGCAGTACATACTCAAACGTCAGCCGCTCCCGCGTCCGCAGCGGAAACTCTCGCGCCGCCTTCATCAACTCGCCAAGATCCCACTTGCGATTCAACGGCATCACTTCGCCGCGCAATTCGTCATTCGATCCATTCAGCGAAATCGCCAGCTTTGGCCGTACGGCCTCGCGCCCAAAATCATAAATGCGCGGCACAATGCCAGCCGTCGAAACTGTCATGCGGCCCTCCGGAATGCCCACTCCCTCAACCAGCAGCCGCGCCGCCTTCATAAAATTGTCATAGTTCAAAAACGGCTCGCCCATCCCCATAAAGACAATGTTCACCCGCCGCAAAGGCGGCTCGACGCCATGATCGCGCAACACAGCGACAATCTGCCCGACAATCTCTCCCGCCTCAAGATTCCGCTTCACCCCCAGCAACGCCGTAAAGCAAAACTTGCAGTTCACCGCGCAACCCACCTGGCTCGAAACGCAAATGGTAGCGCGCCGCCGGGCCGGTCGACTTGCCTCCGCACGCCCTGATTCGGAACGCTTTGCTTCGGAATTGTTGCCGCTCCAAGTTCCCACCCGCGGCTGATCCAACTCGCCGCTCTCGATCTCGTCCCCGGCCTCCGTCCCATCGCCACTCTCACCGCCGTCACCGTCAGGCATCCACACAGTTTCAACCGTCTCGCCGTCCGCCAACTTAAGCAGGTACCTCACCGTCCCATCGCTCGACGCAAACTTCCGATCCGTTGCAGGCACGCCCACTCCCCACCCCGCGTCCGCTAACCGGGCACGCAACTCCAAGGGTAGCGTCGACACCGATTCCAGCCGCTCCATCTTTTGCCGATATACCGCATCAAATAGCTGTTGACCCCGATAGGCAGGCTGCCCAAACCGCAGCGCAAGATCGGTAAGTTCCTCAAGGTTAAGACCCAGCAGCGAATTAGTAGACGCAAGCGCCATCCTGCTTCGAGTGTAATCCCTGGGGAATCGCGGGAACAAATCCCCGCAAGTTACAGAAAAATAAGGTGTAATCGTCGGGTAACCGCGACAACCTCAATTTGTGGGAAAATGGAAGGTGCACGGGCGCCGCTGGTCTCGTCTTCTTGGCGGCCAGAATAACCCCGGACCTACCTGCCTTTCGCAGTCAGGCCTATCGCAGTCGGGCCCTTTGAAACCTCATTGAGTTGAACTCTAGAAAAGCGAGCCAATGGTAAAAGAAACGCGCAACATCCGCCGTCAGGTTCTGCCGAACGGCCTCACCGTAATTACTGAGCAGATGTCGCACATCCGCTCCGTCTCCATCGGCATCTGGCTAAAGACCGGCTCCCGCGACGAAACCTCCGAATGGAACGGCATCTCCCATTTCATCGAGCACATGGTCTTCAAAGGCACCGAGACCCGGACCGCCGAAGCCATAGCCCGTCAGGTCGACTCCATCGGCGGCAATATGGACGCGTTCACCGCCAAAGAATGCATCTGCTTCAACATTAAAGTTCTCGACGAGCACCTACCGTTGGCAATGGACGTTCTTAGCGACCTGGTCCTGCATCCTGTTTTCGACGCGAATGACATCGCCCGGGAGCGCGGCGTCATCCTCGAAGAAATAAAAATGGATCAGGATAATCCCGACTACCTTGTCCACGAAATTTTCACGCAGAGTTTCTGGAAAGACCACGCCCTGGGCCTGCCGATTCTAGGCACGCGCGAAACCGTAAAGAAATTCGAGCGCCCGGTAGTCTCCCGCTTTTACGGTCACCACTTCGCTCCCGGCAATCTGATCGTCAGTGCCGCCGGCAATCTGAATCATCAGAACTTCGTCGACTTGGTCGCCAAGCACTTCGAGCAGGTCAAGCCGGCGCAAAACGGCCTGCACTCTCCAGCGCCCAAAACGTTTTCGCGCATCAACCTGCGCAACAAAAAATCGCTCGAGCAAGTTCAAATCTGTATCGGAGTGCCCTCGCATCCAATCGCCCACGAGCGCCGCTATGCCTCCTACATCCTGAACACGCTGCTCGGCGGCGGCATGAGCTCCCGCCTCTTTCAAAATATTCGCGAGCGCCAGGGCCTCGCCTATTCCATCTACAGCGATCTCAATCCCTATCGCGATACCGGAACCATGTGCGTCTACGCCGGCACTTCGCGCGAGTCAGCCATCAAAGTAGTAGAGAGTGTAGTAGCCGAATTCGCGAACCTGAAAACGACGCCCGTTCCGGAAGAAGAACTCCGCCGCTCGAAAGATCAACTCAAAGGCAGCTTGATGTTGTCGCTGGAGTCCTCGATGGCACGCATGTCAAACCTGGCCAGGCAGGAAATGTACTACGACCGCTTCTTCACTCTCGACGAACTGATCGAGCGCATAGAAGCCGTCACGGTCGAAGATCTTAAACAGACCGCCGAAGAATTTTTCCAAACCGAGCAGATAGCGGTAACCGTCCTCGGCAATCTGACCGGAATAAAACTAACCCGCTCCCAGCTAGCCTGCTGATCGGCGCAAAGAGATTTGAAGGAATAGCGAAGGCCGGGTGCCCCATGTCTCGTGATTTTCGAGACATGGGTTTCACCACCGTCGACACGATAGGTTGTTGAGCCGCCCACGTAGACGGCTCGTTACTCGATCTTCCTACGGCGTCACCTTAAACACCACGCCGCATCCTCCCTGAAAACCAGAAGCCGGGCATTCACTGATGTTCCCGCCCCTGATCGTGGTGCCATAGAGATTTCCTTGCGCATCCATCGTGAGTCCATCCACCGGGTTCCCGCCATCCGCTCCCCCGCTAAAGCTATAGAGGACCGTCTCCACGCCTGCCTGCGTAAGTTTGAAGACCGTGCCTTCGCTGTACACGCCACCATACTGGGTCGTGCCGTAGAAGTTTCCCTGCGCATCCATGATCAAACTGCCCGCCGGTTCCGCCCCGTCCGGCGTCCCATTGAAGCTGTAGAGAGCTTTCTCGATCCCGTTCGGCGTCAGCTCAAACACCGTTCCGCAGCCTGCAGAGCAGAATGTGGAACTGCCTCCATAGACGGTTGTGCCGTACAAATTGCCGTTCGCGCCCAGCACTAACCCCGCATTGGGCACAGTTCCGTTCGCCAGAGTTTTTCTCTTGCCGAAGGAATAAAGGATCGACTCGACACCCGCCGCGTTGATCTCAAACACGGTGCCGCCGCTGTAATGTCCCGCCTCGTTGGTCGTGCCGTAGAGGTTGCCTTGACCATCCATCACCAGGCCCGAATTCGGAAATTTCCCATCTCCCTTGTACGATCCAAACCAGTGCAGTACAGACTCGCTGCCACCGGCGGTCAACTCAAAAACGGCGCCAGCTGTCTTTCGCCCAAAACCGCCGACCGTACCGAACAGATTTCCATTTGCATCGCGGAGCAAAGGCCCAAACGGACGGGTCCCCTCATAGTTCTGCGGACGCTTGAAATCGACGAAGGCGAACAGCACCGTCTCGGCTCCCGTGGGAGTCAGCTTATACACCGTGCCGCAACCACTGCCGCGACAAAGCGACTTATCCGCATAATCGCCGCCGCCAGCAGTTACACCGTAAAAATTCCCGCCTGCATCCCGAATCAAACCCCCAAAGGGCAAGACACCGGTTGAGAGCGAGTCAAAACTGTACAGCAATTTCTCAACTCCACTCGGAGTAATCTCAAACGCGGTACCCTCACTGAAATTGTTGTCGCCGCCCGTCTCGGTCGTGCCAAACACATTGCCCTCGTTGTCTACGATCAGGCTCGGGTTAGGAACCGCCCCGTCCGTGCAGTTAGGCTGCGAGCAAAATGTATAGAGCACGCTGTAACTCTGCGCCCGCGCCGTGCGCGCCGCAAAGCTTAGAATCACACAAGCTAAAGCAAACATCACCACCAAGCGCAGGGTCATACTCGCCACTCGCGCCTGAGAGTTGCTCGGCCGACGATTCAATGAAACATCACCCCGGGATAGATTCATAGTTCCTCCCATTCTCTTGTTGACTGTATTTGTGGACACAGCGTTCGTTACCAAAGCGGACCGCTCGCGTTAATCGTTGATGCGTCGGAGGGGAGGAACGGGAGCAGCCCAGAAGCTGACAACCCGTCTCGCGAATATTAGTTTCACGCTTCTAAGAAAACAAGTGAATGTTCGATCAAAGGCCGTCTCAGCGGAGCGTGAGGAAGGCTATGGCTGCTTTTTCTTCATGGACCTTCGTCGTCCGTCGTCTTGGTGGTTAGCGACCTCGCAATTGAGCCACTACCGGAAATACCTTGACATTGAATCTCGCAAACCTACAATTTAGACGGGCAGCCTCACATAACCTCGTCTGGTTGTTGAAATCGGCGTCTATCCAAAAAGAAGACATAACTTGCTGATTTATAATAGTTTACGAGCAACTCTTGATGCCTCCAGGATCTGGGCGCGCGAAGGCCGCTAAGTCTCTGATTTTAAAAGATCGGAAACAGGAATACCGAGAGACAGAGCAAATTCAGTGCAATTCGTCATCGACGTAGTCGCGCAGATCTTCCGCACCCTCTGGGCGCATAAACTGCGTTCGTTCCTCACCATGTTCGGAATCGCCTGGGGAGTCGGTTCTCTCCTGCTTCTCGTTGGCCTCGGTGAAGGTTTCCGCTCCGGCAGCAAGCGAAATCTCGCCGAAATCGGCGAGAACATCATCATGGTTTTTCCCGGCCGCGCTCCGGCTGTGCAGGGAAGCATGAACTCCGCGCGCTACTATCACCTCACCTATCGCGACTATCTCGACGTCCGCGGCGAATCCCCTCATGTCCGCTCCATCGCTCCCATCCTCACCACCAACGACGTCCACGCCGTCAGCGAGTTCGCCAATGCCAGCGGTCAAATCACCGGAACCGAGCCGCAGTATAACGGCATCCGTTTTCTCCCGCTCCTGCAAGGGCGCTGGCTCAACGACCTCGATGAATCGCAGAAACGCAACGTAGTAGTGCTGGGCGATGAACTGACGCGCCATCTCTTCCCCGGACGTCCAGCTATCGGTTCCTTCATCCTCCTCAATGGCTACCGCTTTCAAGTTGTCGGCACTCTGCAACGCGTCGGCCGCGGCGACGAGAACTCCACCAACATGCGCGCATACATTCCGTATCAGGTGATGCACAGCGATTTCCCCCTCAAAGGGGACAACAACGAATACGACGCCATCTCCTTCATTAACTACCAGCCCATCACCGCCGAAGATCATCTGCTCGCCCAGGATGAAGTGCGCAAGGTCATTGCGCGCAATCACGGCTTCGACTATCGAGACGAGAATGCCTTCGAATCATGGGATACCGTTCAACAGATCCAGAGTATTGGCCAGATTTTCACCGCCATGGACAAATTTCTCGGAACGGTCGGATTCGTCACGCTGACTCTCGGCGCAATCGGCGTGGTCAATATCATGCTCGTGGCCGTAACCGAGCGCACGCGCGAAATCGGATTGCGCAAAGCTCTCGGCGCCACCAACCGCAACATCATGCTCCACTTCTTTGCCGAAGGTATTCTGCTGACGCTAGTCAGTGGCTTGATCGGCCTGGTCTTGGCCGGAGGACTGATGCTTGCCTTCCGCGACTACAATGGTCCGGGAGGTTTTGATCCGCCGCGCCTCGTTCCGATGACCGCTCTTCTGGCGATCGGCAGCCTGACGCTAGCCGGAGTAGCCGCCGGCCTGTATCCCGCGCGCAAAGCAGCCCACCTCGAGCCAGTAGAAGCGCTCCGCGCGGAGTAAAAACTTTGTAATTGGTAATTTGTAATTGGCAATTGTGAAAATCGCTTTGGATGTTCCTGCAATTAAAAATTAGTTATGTTCCGCGATCTTCTAGCCGAGGCCTACAACGCGATGCGCCACAACCGGCGCCGCACAGCCCTTACCATGCTCGGCATGGCCTGGGGAATCGCCACCGTCTGCATGCTGCTCGCCTACGGAGACGGCTTCGGCCGCGCCTGCGAGAACATCTTCGCCTCCTTCGGCACCAAGATGATGTTCATCGTGCCCGGCCGCACCTCCATGCAAGCTGGCGGCGACAAGGCGGGCACGCAAGTCCGCCTCACGCTCGACGACATTGACATGCTGTCCGCCAATATCCCGCAGATCACGCGCATCTCTCCCAGCAGCGGTAAAACGTCCACCATCCAATACGAAAGCCGCTCATTCGATTTCGATCTGATCGGCGAGTATCCGATTACGTCTTACATTCGCGCCCTTACCATGGATCAAGGACGCTTCTACAACGGGGAAGATGAAGCGCAGCGTGCGCGCGTCGCCGTGATCGGGCCGGAGGCAAAAGAGAAACTTTTCTCCGGACGTAACGCCATCGGGGAACGCATCCGCATCGATGGCATCAGCTTTGAAGTGATCGGTATTTACACTGCTAAGATGCAAGGCGGCGATGGCAACGACATTAACCGCCTCGTCTTTATCCCATACAGCACTCTCGGCGATGTCATGGATACGCACTATCTCGGTTCCTTCCTGATCAGCTACGAGACCAATGAATACGAGCAACTCGAACAGAACATCCGCAACGCCATCGCCGATCAGCACCGTTACAATCCCGCCGACCGGCGCGCCCTCATGGTCTACAACCTGATGATCCAACTCCACCAGTTCCAGATCATCACCATCGGACTCAAGATACTACTGGCATTCATCGGCACGCTGACGCTCGGCATCGGCGGCGTTGGTCTGATGAACATCATGCTCGTCTCGGTCTCGCAGCGAACCCGCGAAATTGGCGTCGAAAAGGCGCTGGGCGCGCGCCGTCGCCACATCTTCTTCCAGTTCCTCGCCGAGGCTCTAGCCATCACCCTCATGGGCGGAGTTTTCGGAATCATCCTGGCCTATGCGGTCGCGCTC
The DNA here is from genome assembly GCA_049589635.1 of Terriglobales bacterium. GTDB lineage: Bacteria > Acidobacteriota > Terriglobia > Terriglobales > Acidobacteriaceae > Acidiflorens. Next base: position 5,606 of record JBAWBE010000026.1, on the reverse strand, counting down.
TCAGTCGGCAGGCTCACGCTCTACAGCGCCATGGCCAAACATGCCGAAGCCGGCGACATCCGCCTCATGATCAATCCCATGACGCTGCTGGTTGCGGTCGTGATTCTCATCGCCGTGGGATTAGTAAGTGGCATGTTGCCGGCCATCCGCGCCTCACGCCTCGATCCCATCGACGCGCTGCGCTACGAGTAAACGGCAACACGGTTCGACAATTTTTGTTGCGTTGCCGCGACCGTGTACAATCCCGGAGACTCCATCCAATCTACCGAAACATCAAGGAAAATGTGGGGTTATTTTCTGTGCAGTTGTGAAGTACAACCTTAATCCAACTATGGTGAACAATATGAAGAAGCTGATTGGCGTATTCGCGATTTGTTTCGTGTTTTCTCTGTCAGCATTAGCGCAGCATAGCGGCCGGCCCGAAGTCGGGGGCGGCAAGGAAAACATTCCCTCCCACGGTCCGGATCGCGTGAAGAATCCTGCGCCTGCCCACGAAGATCATCACTTCGATAATCGCCCCGGCCATCCCAATGCCCCGCACGTCGATCAAGGCAAACGCTGGGTGGGCCATGACACCGGCCCAGGTGACGTCCACTACCATCTCGATCATCCCTGGGAGCACGGACACTTTACCGGCGGTTTTGGCCGCAAGCATGTCTGGAGACTCGTAGGTGGCGGCCCGAACCGCTTCTGGTTCGGTGGATTCTATTTCTCAGTCGCTCCCTATGACCTGGGATTCTGTAGCGACTGGCTGTGGGATTCCGATGAAGTCGTAATCTACGAAGATCCCGATCACATCGGCTGGTACCTCGCTTATAACGTCCGCCTGGGAGTCTACGTCCACGTAATGTATCTGGGAGCGTAGGCGGCCAAAACATAGGCGGGCGAGAAGAAATTTTAAAAAATCAGCCGCCGCAAAATAAGAGCCGCGAGTCCAAGCCACCAGTAAGGTGGCTCGAAGCTCGCGGCTCGAAACTCGTAGCGGCCCTTATTTACTTCTTGTCGTCCTTCTTGTCCTCGGGTTTCGCGTCGTCCTTCTTATCCTGATCCTTAGTCTTGTCCGCTTCCTTAGGCTGAATCGACATCAATTCGACTTCAAAGATCAGCGTAGCGTTTGGCCCGATCTCCGCTCCAGCTCCGCGCTCTGCATAAGCCAGCGACGACGGGACAAAAAGCTGCCACTTCGAGCCCACCGGCATCAGTTGCAGCGCCTCCGTCCATCCCTTGATTACGCCGCCCACCGGAAACGTTGCCGGCTGTCCGCGTTTGTAGGAGCTGTCAAACTCTGTGCCATTGATCAGCGTCCCCTTGTAGTTGCAGACAACGGTATCCGTCGCGGTGGGTTTCGGCCCAGTGCCCTCCGTCAGAACTTTGTATTGCAGCCCGCTGGGCAGCGTTTTCACGCCTTCCTTGCCTTTGTTTGCCGCGAGGAAAGCGTCGCCCTCGGCCTTGTTCTTGTCCGCCGCCTCTTTCAGTTTTTCCTGCTGCTGTTTGCGAACCTCGGTCTGCATATCGTTCAGAACCGCCTTCGCCTCTTCTTCCGTCAGTCGAGTCTTGGCGCCGCTCGCGCCATCCTTGAGCCCCTGGGCTACGAGACTCCAATCCACTTCCACGGACTGCTTTTTCAGATTCGTTCCCAGGCCGGTAGCAATGTTCATCCCAAGCGCGTAGCTGAACTTCTGCTTTTTCGTAGTAAGGGCAGTTGCCGCGGCCGCGCCGGTCGAGGTGGTCTTTTTGGCGGGTGCTTTAGAGGTGGGTGTTGATGTTGTTGCTGCCGGAGTCTGCTGTGCGGAGCCATCGGCCACGAGCATCGATCCGGCGGCCAATAGGACCGCTGCAATGAGAGATTTACGCATATCTACTATTGTCCCATTGCAATGCGTTCTAGCCAAGCGCGCAGGACGCTTAGAACCCGCAACTGGACTACGCAAATCCAACTTCCCGCCAAAAATTAAAACGAGGGAAAGGGCCCCAAGCCCCATTCCCTCGTGCGCGTGTGCGCAACTCAAAAAACTTTCTCCGTGGACTGCCTGGCGAACATTTCTTACCTGCCGCGTTTGCTATTTGCCAAACATCTTCAAGGAAGCGACCAGCGTCACATCTTTCTCGTCGGCGTTCGAGGCTCGCAGTTCCTTTTCCAGGCTGCCCGCCGGCAGCTCATAGCTAAGCGTCTGGCCCTGCCTCTTTACACCCGCCAGAAAATACCGGGTCCCGTACTTGTGAAATACGAGGCTCGACTCCTGGGCAGGCTTCGACGATTCGTTCATAAACGGCATCGCGAAAGCGGACCGGCCCTCACTCGCAACCCACAAATACGCTTGCCCGTTATTTTCGAGCTTCACTCTGCTCTCGCCCGCCGGCATCGCCTTGCCACTCACGATGTAGTTGAACGGGACATCGGCAATGATCGTCGTTCCGGTCTGTGCACTCGCCAGCCCGGTCAGTCCGGCCAGCGTCAGGATCAGCATTGTAGCGGTATGGTTTTTCATTATGTTCTCCTTCGTCAGATGTGAACTTCCGGGAAGGTTTGGTTCACCCAACAACAAAGCGATCATGCGCCGCAATCGAAAAAACGTCCATGGAGCCAGTCTGAATCAATCTGAATCGATCTGAAGCAAGCGGAGCGCGAGCAAGCGCGGTCCGAGTGCAGCGCCGGCCGAGCATGGTGCTGGCGTCTCGCCGGCACACCATCCAGAATTCCGACGTCAGGAAACGCACCAGCGAAGAGGAGTTGCCCGCTGCCAGTAGCCGAAAGCTAGAACCTGGGGAGCCAGCAGCGAACAGCCAACAGCCACCACCTGTTCTATAATCCCGTGCATGAAAACCACATCAGCCCTAGCCCTCTCGTTATTGCTCGCGCTCGCGACTGCGAGCTTCGCCAAAACCATCGTTCACATGCAGGACGCGCAAGGAAAAAGCGTCGGCACCGTAATTCTATGGGAAGAAAAATCCGGAGGAATAGGGATGGAACTGAATCTCGAAAATCTCCCCCCGGGCGAACACGCCATTCACTTTCACCAGACCGCAACCTGCACCGCGCCCGATTTCAAATCGGCCGGCCCGCACTTCAATCCAGACGGCAAAAAGCACGGCTTCGATAATCCCGAAGGCCATCACGCCGGCGATCACGCCAACTTCACCGTAGGCGCAGACGGCAAAGCAAAAGTAAAGACCGCCAGCAAAGACGTGAACCTCGGCAGCGACAGCCATTCCCTATTTAGCAACGGAGGAACGTCAATCGTGATCCACGCGAAAGCCGACGATCAGAAGACGGATCCATCCGGCAACTCAGGCGATCGCATTGCCTGCGGAGTGATTACGAAGTAGACATATCTTCGGAGGCGTGACGCGAGAATATCGCGGTGCCGACGCCGGGAAGAGCTAACGTGAAAGTCGAGAGTGGATCGCGGGCTAAAACAGCCGTGGAGCGGCGCGTGAGTGCAGCTCGCGGCTCAAGCTGTCACCCAGGACTAATCTGAGCGCAGCTGATTTGATCGTCAAGAGCCGCTGCCGGCTTCCGCTACTTTGTAATCGCAGGCAGTGCGGCAGGGCTCACAGTACAACAGACCGTCGGTGCAGAGCCGAACGTCAATCTCAGTTTGGCAGAGGACGCAGTACTTCTCGCAGATGCAGTGCGACTCAATCTGTTCGCACTGCATGCAAACGACTCGGCTGGCGGCGGCTTTGGTGGACATGCCTCGAGTGTAGATTGAGGCCGAGGATGAGGAGAACGTCACCGAGGTAACAGGATTGCAGAAGTCAGAAGTCAGATTGCATCAAAACGTCAGATTGCAGAAGTAAGGTCTGCGCCAGCGTCAGGGAGATTGCGGGCGCGGCAGGGAATCGGGGACGAAGATTCTTGACTTCTGCAATCTGACTTCTGCCTTCTGCAATCGATTTGCCGCCCTTCCCGCGCAGATGTTACCTTAAACAGTTCCAGATTCCCGGCAAATCGCCGCTGTCAGCCTGAGGTTTTGTATTGTCCGCTGCGCCCACCATCCCGCCCGATACCACGAAAGACGCGCCGAAGGCTGCTCGTAAAACCGCGCTGAACGCCGTCCATCGCCAGATGGGCGCGAAGATGGTCGAGTTCAATGGCTGGGATATGCCGGTCGAATATCCCGCTGCCATCGGCTGCGGAATCGTGAATGAGCACATGGCGGTCCGAAGGGGCGTCGGCATTTTTGACGTCAGCCACATGGGCGATATCCGCCTCGCCGGGCCGGGCGCCCTTGACGCCGTACAGCACATCTCGATGAACGGCGCGGCGAAGCTCGCCATCGGCCAAGCGCAATATTCCGCGTTGCTTTATCCCGAAGGTACGTTTGTCGATGACGTGATCGTTCACCGCCTTGGCATAGACGAGTATCTGCTGGTCATCAATGCCGGCACGCGCGAAAAAGATTTCAACTGGGTGCGCGACAACACGCGCCAGTTTGATTGTCTGGTCGAAAATCTCTCGGACGACTACACGCAAATTGCGATCCAGGGACCGAAGGCCATCGATCTGATGGAAAAGCTGAATGGCAATTTCATCGACGTTCCGGCCAATGCACTGACTGCGCCCTTTCAGAAGTTGAGGATCGATGCCGATTACAAGTCGCTGAAGTTCTATTGGATTACGCAGGGGCGAACGATGGCGATGCGTGGAAGCGACCGGCTCTACGATTCAGGGACGCTGATCGGACGCACCGGCTATACGGCCGAAGACGGATTTGAGATTTACATTTCCTCCGACGAAGCCATCAGCGCGCACGTCTGGTACGGGCTTCTGGAGGCCGGCAAAGAATTTGGCGCCGTGCCTTGCGGCCTGGGAGCGCGAAACACCTTACGCCTCGAAGGCAAGCTGCCTCTCTACGGCCACGAAATTTCGGACACGATCAATGTCTGGGAGGCCGGGCTCGACCGCTGGTGCAAAATGGAGAAGCCTGAGTTCATCGGCCGCGCGGCGCTTGAGAAAGCTCGCGCCGAGGGCTTGAAGCGCACGCTGGTTGGCCTTGAGATGATCGATCGCGGCATTGCCCGTGACGGCTATAAAGTTCTTAACGACAGTGGACACGAAATCGGCTACGTTACCAGCGGATCGCCCGCGCCGTTTCTGAAGAAGAACATTGCGCTGGCTTATGTGCCGCCGTCGCATTCCGAAATCGGGAGCACGGTGCGGGTTGAAGTCCGCGGCCAGGGCGTGAAGGCGCAGATTGTGCTGACGCCATTCTATAAGCGTCCCAAAAAATCTTAAACCGCAGAGTACGCTGAGAAAGACCTACGCAGAGAAAGATCGAGGACGCAGAGGAAAGCGAAGCCCGAACAGCGAACGACGAACAGCGAATAGCGAACGACCAGACCGCCAGGAGCTAGAAAGCGAATGCCCTACCCGACCGACCGCAAATATACCAAAGAGCACGAATGGATTTCCGCCGACGGGAAGATCGGCATCACCACCCACGCCCAAGACTCGCTCGGCGACATTGTTTTCGTCGAGCTGCCTAAAGTCGGTACCGAGCTGACCTCCGGCAAAACATTTGGCACGGTCGAGTCGGTGAAGGCCGTCTCTGATCTTTACGCGCCTGCCTCGGGCACTGTCACCGAAGTGAATGGCGAACTGG
>JBAWBE010000025.1:0-2961 GCA_049589635.1 Terriglobales bacterium | reverse complement strand
GACAAAGGCTTTAGCCGCTGAGGGACCGGCAGCTTACTTCTCAGGTTCATCAGGGGACGGCTTCTTAAAGCTCATGGCGCGAAAAGCTCATGATGCAACGAACAATAGCAATCGCGAGGTTTTACTTCTTCAATTTGACTTGTAACTTTTGACTTTTTCCCGATGTTAAAAATTTCCCCAACCGACTACGCCTCCCTTCGCCAGCACGGCGAGGAAACTTATCCTCACGAGTGCTGTGGCGTACTGCTGGGGCGATTTGATGACGATGGAGCGAAGACTGTCACGCGCGCGGCGCGGTGCGGCAACACGCGCCTCGACTCGGCCCACAATCGCTATCACATCGATCCCAAGGAATTGATCCAGATCCAGCGCGAAGGCCGGGAGCGCGGCGAAGAGATCGTCGGCTTCTATCATTCGCATCCGGATCATCCCGCGCGCTGGTCCATGACCGATCTGGCCGAGGCCCACTGGATCGGGTGCTCCTACGTGATCACCAGCGTCGAGGCCGGGCGAGCGGCGGTGACGAACTCGTTTGAACTCACCGGGTCCGATGAGGCGGACAAGAAATTTGTTGACGAGACGACAGAAATCGGCTGACGTCGCAAGCACGATGCCTCCGTCGAAGACCTGCAAATTAGGGCTGGAAGTAGGCCCGCACTTTCGGCCGCGTCATATAAATCAGCAGCGACCCTGCGACCACTACTCCCACCGCTCCTTTTAAGCCTTCACCGCGCGCGAGGTTCACAACATCGCCCACCGCATTGATGGAGATGACGGTGACTCCAAGCATCCAGCCCCAATGCCGGCGGCGAGACCAGCCGATCGCTGCTGCGGCCAACATCCCGGAAAGCGCCAGGAAGAGCAAAGCCGCTCTCCTGCCGAAAGGCAGCAGACCCGAGTGGCCACGTTTGTTCAGCGCCCACAACCCGTCCAGAAAAGTGCCGGGGCGGAAGAGCGTGATGGCCGCGTATCCCGCCATAGTCGCTCCAAAGATGAAGAAGATTCCGATTGGGACGAAACCACGCGGACGGGCGGTTTGGATGTCCATTATTCGCTCCTTCCCTGGCTTTTCCAGGGCTTGCCGATGAATCCCTGCCTCAAACCTTAGCATCTGTTCTACATGGCACAGGTGCAGATCCCTTCTCCGCTCCGTCAATACACGCAAAAGCAGGCTTCCGTCAGCGTTCCGGCAAAAACCGTCGGCGACGCTCTCTCGGGCCTCGTGGCCCAGCATCCCGAGCTCAAGCGGCACCTCTATAGTGACGACGGCAAACTACGCGCGTTTGTGAATGTCTATGTAAACGATGAGGACATGCGCTATTTGGAGAAGGAAGCCACCGCCCTCAAAGAGGGTGATACGATTTCTATTGTGCCTTCGATTGCGGGCGGGAGCGGCGTGCGCGCGACGCTCGGGTTTTGAGGAGTTATGGCTACCATCGCTGAAGCAAAACCGGAAGTAGTTCTAAGTAACGACGAGATCCTGCGCTACTCGCGGCATCTGATCATGCCCGAAGTCGGCATGGAAGGGCAGCTGAAGTTGAAAGCCGCTCGCGTGCTTTGTATCGGAGCCGGCGGGTTGGGCTCGCCGCTGGCGCTTTATTTGACCGCGGCAGGCGTGGGGACTTTAGGCATCGTTGACTTCGACGTGGTCGATTACACGAATCTCCAGCGGCAGATCATTCATACCACCGCCGACGTCGGTCGCAAGAAGCTTGATTCGGCGGCTGACAAGCTGAAGGCGATCAATCCATTTCTGAATCTGCGGACATTTGAGACTCGCCTGACCAGCGCCAACGCGCTCGAGCTTTTTCGCGACTTCGATATCGTCGCCGACGGCACGGATAATTTTCCCACTCGCTACCTCGTCAACGATGCTTGCGTTCTGACCGGCAAGCCCAATGTATACGGCTCGATTTTCCGGTTTGAAGGTCAGGCCAGCGTCTTTGCCACCGAGGACGGCCCGTGCTACCGCTGCCTGTATCCAGAGCCGCCTCCACCGGGGCTCGTGCCCTCCTGCGCGGAAGGCGGAGTGCTCGGCATTCTGCCCGGCCTAGTGGGCGTGATTCAAGCAACCGAGACCATCAAATTAATTCTGGGCCAGGGCGATTCGCTGGCTGGGCGGCTGTTGCTGGTGGATGCGCTAGGTATGAAGTTTCGCGAATTGAAGCTGCGAAAAAATCCCGATTGCCCGGTATGCGGCAAGAACCGTACCATTATCAAGCTGATCGACTACGAAGAATTTTGTGGAATCCGAGGCCAGGAGGCTCCCGTGGAAGAAGTTGTGCCGGCAATTTCGGTGGAAGAGTTAAAAAAGAAGCTCGACGCGAAGTCCGACATTTTTATCCTAGATGTGCGCGAGCCCCACGAATATCAGATTTGTAACTTGAATGGCTATCTGGTTCCGCTGAACGATTTACCGAAGCGAGTGAACGAACTCGATTCCAGCCGCGAGATCATAGCTCATTGTAAGATGGGCGGACGAAGCGCCAAGGCGGTGCAGTTTCTGCGGCAGGCGGGATTTAAGAAAGTCTATAACCTGACGGGCGGGATTACGGCGTGGGCAGAGAAGGTGGATACTTCGATGCCGAAGTACTAGCTGTCAGCTCTTAGCCGTCAGTTATCAGTTTTTTGGGGGGGGCGCTGGCGCGCTCCCCTTTTTTCGTAGGTTCCTTCCAGTTAGGCATGTAGTTCGTTCCCGTTTAGTTCCATTGACAACAATTGCCGCCGGTGGATAATGGAGCGTTTTGTTTACCGAAATGATTTTATCGAGGAAAACAGATGCGCTTACTTGTTGCTCTAATGGTCGCTGTCTTCGCATGTGTGTCGAGTGCCCAAGACGAACCGGCTGCTGTATCACCAACGGACTCGGCTCGGGTCTTTATCACGGACAGCCAGTCGTGGTCCGTTGCCGGATCTAGTGGCGGTTCGAGGGGAAACTATGGAGGCGCGATGGCAGGCGGT
>JBAWBE010000024.1:0-25474 GCA_049589635.1 Terriglobales bacterium | reverse complement strand
ATCGACGACTGGGCCGCGACGGTTCAATCGATCGCCGGCACGATCGCCATCGCGGTTTTCGTGGTGACTTTTCTCGCGCAGGCCTTCACGATTCCGTCCGAATCCATGGAGCAGACGCTCCTCATTGGCGACTATCTGCTCGTCGACAAGCTTTGCTATGGCGACGCGGGTATCCTGAGCCGGCTTTTGCCGTATCGCAAAATCCGGCGCGGCGATGTCATCGTCTTCCACTATCCCGTGAATCCCGCGCAAGACTTCGTCAAGCGCGTCGTCGCCCTGCCCGGAGACCGGATTCGCATGATCAACAAGCAGGTCTTCATCAACGGAGCGTTGCAGCAGGAAAACTTTGTACAGTTCGTCACCAAAATGCGCAACGCCTACCGTGACGATTTTCCCCGAACCGATTCGCCCGACTACGGTGTAGACGCAAAATGGTGGAAGCAGATGCCGAAGCTGGTCGAGGATCATCAGCTGATCGTCCCGGAGGGAAATTATTTTGTGCTGGGAGATAATCGCGACGACAGTCAGGATAGCCGCTACTGGGGATTTGTCCCGCGCGAAAATATCATCGGTCGTCCCCTGATGATCTATTGGTCGTCATCCAATCCCAACAACGACCTGACCGGTTCGCCAACCGTGGGTGATAGACTTTATCACCTCGCGTATGCGCTAACCCACGTATTTCAGACTACGCGCTGGGCGCGCACGTTCAGACTGGTTCGATGACACTCGTTCGATAATATTGATTCGATGACATTCGCGCAATGAGATTGGTGGGTTTGGAAAGTTATTTTCAAATTTATTGTCATGGATAACGAAACTAAAACCGAAAGAGAAATTCGCGAAGTGCAAAGCCAGGGCGAGATCGTGGCCGAAGTCCCGCGCGACAACGAAAAACAAGGTCGCGTAGAAGAACCACCGGCCGAGACGGTCGTCGAGTTGATGTCATCAATTGCCGGACTGCTCGCCACCGTTTTGTTTATCATGACGTTTGTTTTTCAGACGTTTGCCATCCCCTCCAGTTCCATGGAGAACACGCTGCTCATCGGCGACCATGTGTTGGTGGACCGCGAGAGTTTTGCTCCACCGACGGGCTCGTTAGGACCGGTTCTCCCGTATCGCAACCCGCGCCGCGGAGACCCGGCGGTTTTTCTCTCTCCCGAGCAACCGGGACTTTTCCTAGTCAAACGCATCATTGGCGTCCCCGGAGACCGAATTCATCTGCGCGATGGCGTGGTTTACCGCAACGGAGAGAAGCTGACCGAGCCTTACGTCAAGCACGTAGATGCGGGAGATTTCAATCCCTATCGCGACGATTTTCCAGCCGTCCCCCCGTCCCCGGCTTATGGTGTAAGAAATGAAAAATGGGCCGATGAGATGCCCGCTCACGTGCAAGGCGGTGATATCGTTGTGCCGCCCAATAGTTACTTCGCCATGGGTGACAATCGCGACGTCAGTTACGATAGCCGCTACTGGGGATTTATTCCGAGCGCGAACCTGATTGGACGTCCGCTTTTCATTTATTGGTCGTTCATCACGCCACCGGACGAGTACGAAAACCAGGGTTGGGGTGATCGCGCCCAATCGATGCTGCACACCATCCTTCATTTCTTCGATGAAACGCGATGGTCTCGCACACTAAAGATCGTGAAGTAATTGCAGGCAAGTGAATCCGGGTATGTGAATTGCGGTGGAAGCAAGACGGTCAGAGGGAAACAAGAGTGGCCAGGAAAGACAAAGAAAAACAAAAGGAAGTCGAGCAGGACGAGAAGCCCCAGGAATCGGCCATCGAATTCCTCGCTTCCATCGCGGGAGTGCTGGTCGCCGGCCTGTTTATCATCACATTTATTCTCCAGGCCTTCGAAATCCCCTCCAGCTCCATGGAGGACACGCTCCTGATTGGCGACCACGTATTTGTAAATCGCGAGAGGTTCGCAACGCCGACGCGTTGGATGGGGCCGTTGCTGCCCTACCGCGAACCTCGGGACGGCGACACCGTTGTATTCCTTTCGCCCGCTGAGCATGGACTGTTTGTCGTGAAGCGGATCATCGGTGTCCCGGGTGATCGCATTCATCTCCGCGACGACGTCGTCTATCGCAACGGAGAAAAACTCGACGAGCCCTACGTTCAGCACAAAGGCGATCCGAACGATCCTGACAACGAGCGCCGCCCTTATCGCGCGAACTTCCCGTCAATTGCTCCATCGAGCGTAGACCAGTTGTCTCCCGATTGGGAGGCCGATCTGAAATCGCACGTCCAAGGCGAGGACATCGTTGTGCCGTCCAACAGCTACTTCGCCATGGGCGACAATCGCGACGTGAGCTATGACGGCCGCTACTGGGGGTTTATTCCACGCTCGAACATAATCGGTCGCCCCATGTTCATCTATTGGTCATTTATTACTCCACCCGACCAATATCAAATGCGCGAGTTCAGCGACCGCGCCGGATTCTTCGCTCACACCATCATTCACTTTTTCGATGAGACGCGCTGGCGGCGTACCCTGCGGATCATAAAGTGAAGTTTCTGCGTTCCAGCCGCGGCTTGGCCGTGATTGCGGCACTGCTGCTTATCCTGTTTCTTTTTCGTCCCGGCATGCACCAGCTCCGCAACCGCATCGCGAACTCCATTGGCTCAGCACTTGGCCGCCGAGTTGCAATCGACAACGTGCATTTGCGTATTCTGCCGCGGCCTGGTTTCGATCTCGAAGGCCTTGTCATCTATGACGATCCAGTTTTCGGCGCTGAGCCGATGATTCGCGCGCCGGACGTTTTTGCTGCCATTCGCCTGCGTTCTTTGCTGCGTGGACGCCTCGAGATTGCAAAGATGAGCGCGACCGAGCCCAGCATTAACGTCGTGCGCAACACTCAGGGCCGTTGGAACCTCGCCAGCCTCATCGAACGCAATGCTCAGATTCCCGCGGCGCCCACGCAGAAACCTGCATCGGAGGTGCGGCCGGCCTTCCCTTATCTCGAGGCCACGACCGCTCGAATCAATTTCAAGATCGGACAAGAGAAAAAATCTTACGCCCTGACCGATGCCGACGTCGCGTTGTGGCAGGATTCCGAAAATTCCTGGGGCGCGCGCATGAGGGCGCAGCCCGTGCGCACGGATTTCAATCTGACCGACACCGGCCGTCTGCGGATTGATGCTAACTGGCAGCGCTCCCGGAATCTCCGCCTGACGCCGCTTCGCCTCGCGCTCGCTTGGGAGAATGGTCAACTTGGACAGATCACGAAGCTTCTGACCGGCCGTGATCGCGGCTTTCGCGGGGGCGTTACACTGACCGCGAATTTGTCCGGCACTCCGCAGGCGCTGGCGATCGATAGCCGAGTGGCAATTAACGGCTTCCGCCGTTATGACATTGTGAACAGCCAGAACGTCAACATCGCAACCGGCTGCACTGCCACATATAGCGCACCGAGCCATTCCTTCACGGATATTGCATGTGAATCGCCGGTTGGGGATGGAACGCTTCGAGTGCGAGGCAGTGCCGGCGTTGAGCGTGGCTATGATTACCCAACTTACGATTTGACGTTTGCGGCCGAGAAGATTCCGCTAGCTTCGGCTCTCGCGCTCTTTCGTGAAGCGAAGCAACAACTGCCGCCCGATCTGACAGCGACTGGCGCGATCGATGGCGAATTCCGCGCCGCACGCGACGACACGAGATCTGATTTCACTGGAAACGGCACGGCCACTGACGTTCAGCTGCTCTCCAACGCCGGGAAAGATTCGATCACGCTCGGCGATATTCCGTTGACGCTGGTCGAGAATCCGGGCTCCGGTCGCACTCTCCCGCGATCAAAGCCAAATCCGATAATCGACGCGAGGGGACAAGAGTCCGGGCCCGGCGAACCCCACCTCCGTATCGGCCCCGCCTCGTTGCAGGTGAATAGCTCTCCGCCCGCAAATGCAGGAGGGTGGGTTTCCGCAAGCGGATATCGTTTCTTTTTGCGCGGCGATCTCGAACTGAAAAACCTCTTCCGTCTGGAAAGCGTTTTGGGTTTGCCCGCGGCGCGCCCGGCGGCTGAAGGCGACGCTAAATTAGACGTCAGCGTTTCTGGAGCCTGGCAGGGACTGAAGGCCCCAAATGCGCTGGGGACGGCCCAACTGCGAAATATTCATGCCGAGACCCACGGCTTGAATGTTCCAATCGTGATTTCTTCTGCAACCGTCGTGCTCGCTCCCGATACCTTCACGATGCAGAAACTTTCTGCGCAGACCGGAAGCACGCATTGGGGTGGCTCTATTACTGCCTCGCGGCATTGCGCTCCCGCGTGCGTGTTTCAGTTCGATCTCACTGCCGATCATCTCTCGTCCGAAGATCTTGCCGACTGGTTTACCCCGCAGCCCGCGAAGCGCCCGTGGTACCGCATTCTGACCTCGGGAGATCCGGAAGGGCCGTCGCCCATGCTGGCGCGCCAGGCCCACGGCAATTTGCACGTCGCGCGGCTCGAGCTAAAAAAAATGCTGGCCACGCAGGTCGTCACGCAGCTGACCGTTGACCGTGGCAAGTTCACGATGACTAACCTTCACGCCGCTATGCTGCAAGGCACGCACCAGGGCGACTGGACCGTCGATGCATCTGTCGTGCCGCCTCAGTATCGCGGCACTGGCACATTGCAGAATATCTCCCTTGCCCAACTTGGCACGTTGATGGGAGATGCGTGGGTTGCCGGCAACGCCGATGGCAGATTTGAACTGAACACGTCGGGAGGAAACTTCCACGAAATCCTCGCGAATTCGGACGGCAAGCTCCAGTTCGTCATGCGAAATGGCAGCCTCACGCACGTTCAAATTCCGGGCGCGCGCGGTCCGCTACCTGTCTATCGCTTTGCCGGGGACCTTCAAGCCAGGAAGGGTGTATGGTCATTGTCCGATGGCCGGCTCGAATCGCGCGATGGTATTTATCAAGTGACCGGAAACGCGGGCTTGGAGAACGGTCTCAATTTCGTTCTTACCCGCGGTGACGAACAATCCTGGAACTTGACCGGCACTCTAATGAAACCGCACGTGACATCTGCGAATCAAGAGATCAGCCGCACAGAAGTGAAGCCGGCGAGCGACGTGAAACCGTAACGCTGGTATCTCGCTGGCTGTCCCGAGCACCCTGCCGCGTAAAGCGGCGAATCATTCCCGGTCGTACGATTTGGGCGGCAGCAAAAGCTGCACGCCGAAATAGCCCACGAAAAACGGTTGGTTGCTATGCGCCGGTTCAACGCCGCGCCCGGCCATGAATAGCAGAATAATAGGCCGATGCAGCTTGTAGCGCCCGCCGATGTCAAACGTCGGCTGCGCATATCCCGGACGCCACGTCCCGGTCGCGTAGATTTCTGAATCGAATTCCAGCTTCTTGGTAAAGTCATGGCCTATAACCAGCCCCGTCAGCCAGCCATCCGGCCCCAGATGCACGAACTGATATCCGCCTTCTAAATTCACATCGATTGGGCCAAACTTTTTAGTAAATTCCAGCGGAAGGATCAGGCTTGCACCCGGAGGCGTGATGCCCCGCCGGATCGCGTCGTTGGGATTGTTTATGGAAAGTTGTGGGAAAATCGATAATCCTGCGCCGCCCTCCCCGCCGTCATGGAATCGCCACTTCACGCCCAGTTGGTCCTGCTCCAGTCCATATTTCACGTTCTGGCCCGGATTGTGCACCCGCAACCAGGCGCTCTCATAGGTGAGCTGAATGCGATCTCCCATGCCGAAGTTGATGTCGACATCGGGAGTGTGGGAGACCGACTGCCCACGATAGAAAAACGGCATATACCCAAAATTGATTTCCCAGTTCTTGTTTCCGGGAGTTCCAGGATCATTCGTGTAGTAGGGCGGTCCGCCCTGCGCGAATACCGCGCTCGAGCCACCGAGCGATAGCGCATAGAACAGGGGGGCGAAGAAAAAGACGACTCGTTTGGCCTTGGGCATCAGGTGTCTAGATTTTATCGCGCGGCCGCCCAATCGCTGTCCCAAGAAGGATCCAACTTCCGAGCGCCAGCCACTCCCATCCTGAGAAATGCCCCGGCACGAACGGCAGAAACTTCATCAGTGCCATCGCCATTCCAACAAAAGCGCCGAGCAATGCGATCAAATAATCGCGAGTCCCGGGCCGTGTGAACATGAAAGCCGCGCAGACGGCAAACCACCCGGTAGCCGACGCGACCGAGCCCACCTCGGAAATTGGGACCAGAATCGCGCTTCCTAGGAACATGCACAATCCGGTGGCGATCCCGGTAACAAGCACCGCAGCCGCGGGCGTCTGATTTTGCGGGTGCACCGTTGCAAGGTGATCTGTCAGTAATCCGCGCCGCGCCATGGCAAAGAGCAGGCGGCTGGCGGCAATGAAGTTTCCGTTGAATACTTTGAATAATGACAATAGCGCGGCGCTCATGATGACGCTGACAATCCAGCGCGCGCCGACGGCATGTTCAAAGGCAACCGCTGTCATAAAGGGAGCGTCTGTCAGTTGCCGCCACGGTGCGACGAATCCCACCGCCGCAATCACAACGACGTAAAACACAAAACCGACCACGATGGCGCTGAAGATGACGCGCGAGAATCCATGCGCGCGAAATTCAGGACTGGCTTCCTCGGCAGCCTTGGTCACGGATTCGAAACCGGTCATGAAATACGGAACAATCTGCAGCACGAGCAGAATTGAGACCAGTGGAGTATGCGTGAACAATGGCGGAAAGTTGGCTGTGGAGCCGCGCGCAACGCCCAGGCCGACAAAGATGACAAAAAGGAGCAGTGTTCCGAAGGTCGTCCAATTCTGAAATGTTGCGCTCAGCCGAATGCCGCGATAGTTGACGACCGTCACCAGCGCAGTAAGGCCGAGCCCAATGACGAGGTGCGGCAGGTACACCGGCTTGCCGGCGACGCTATACAGCACGATGCCATTGAGCGGCGGGAAAATAAAACCCGCGAGTCGGCCGACAGCAACGGCCTCCCACGGGCAGACGATGAAGTATGCCAGCATCATCATCCAGCCCGTGTAAAAGCTGACCGCACGCGGAAAAACCTTTGCAGTGTAGGCTACTTCACCCGCGGCATCGGGCATCGCCATCACCCATTTGCCATACACAAAGCCAATAGGAAGCAGAAGCACACCGCCAATCGCGAAGCCCAGAATCCCGCCGAGCGGCCCGCCGCGCAGAAGCCAGTCGTCCATGACGACCAGCCATCCCACGCCAACCATTGTTCCCCAGCCCAGCGAAAAATAATCAGTGATGCGGAGTCTGCGCGCGAGGCGGGTCACCATGACGAAGCTCGGAGGAGCGACGAAGACGAGCGGAAAAGAAAACGGGAAGGGAAGTAATCGGAAGGAGAATCCCTCATGGGCGCGAATTATAAAGCATCGCACCCACAAGGCTGATTCGGATTACGCAATCGCGTAGCGAGGAGTGCAGCCTGGCCGCAAAATGTAAAGCGCCTCTTTGAGCGAAGAGATCTCAAATACCGTGCTCAGATGGGTCGCGTCCAGCATGCGCCGGAAAAAGACTGGAGGATTCACCAGCTTCAGGCGCGCGGAATTTTGCATAGCCCAGCGGCGAACGAGCAACAGCGTTCCCAAACCACCCGCATCCAGTTGTTGAATCTCTGAGAGATCAAGTACCAGCACGCGCAGACGATCAAGTTGTTCTATCCCACGGCGAAATCCATCGAGAGCGGCTCCGCGCACCATGCGGCCCGAGCAGCGCACCACGGCTACATCCTGCAAGCGTTCGATCTGGTATTCGAGTTCCATACTCTTAATCTCCGTACTCTTCATCATACGAACCTGCCTTGGGAAAAGTTCCCGGTTAGAGCTACGTTGTACTCGTCTTTATCCTGCAATCGTTGTCCTTCCTATAAGACGGATGAGCAGACTAAAAGTCACCGTGTAAAAGGTTGAATGAAAGTTGCGTTGTGGAATACTCAAATCGTGGAAAATCCCATTGGAATCAAGCACCTGAGAGGCGTCTGTGGAAATTAACCGAGGCGCAGTTCCGCCCTTCAGATTGCCTTTAACATTGGGTTAATCGGCGGTAATAACAATGAACTTTAGACTCGTCAGGAGGGAATTTCCCAGCCTTCGTTTTTCATCTTCTGGTTGGTCCAATGTTGAAGTTCCTGGAATAGCGCAGGCTCGATGACTACAAAGCGCAGGCCAGCCCTTCCGCCAACATCGGCCCACACCAATCGCCCTTTTGCCTGCATCACAGTCTCGCTCTCTGGTAGCAGAAAACTGACGTCGAGTACTCCGCCGAAGCCGACCGGATCGCTCACCGCATCAAGCCCCATGCCTCCGGTGCTCAGGTTGATGGCCTGTGCCTGAGTCTCCTTGCCATTCGCGTTTCTCAGCGTGACGGCAATGCTGACTTTGGCGCGGAAAAACTTCTGTTGCTCCTGGCTGATGATTCCCAGCGGCACCGAGCCGTCGCTCAGGTTTGCGTCAATGCCATATTCGCGCAGCTTGCGGCTCAGAGTACGGCGCGAGATCCCGAGTTGTTCGGCCGCCTGCGTGCGATGTCCGCCGGTCTGCTCGAGAGCCTGGATAATCATTTGCTCTTCCATGTTTTCGAGATTGCCCTGCGTAAATGCCCGCCTCGCCGGAGGCGCCGGAGTACCTTCCCCACTCAATTCGGCCGTCACCTCGGCCGCTCCGATCTCACGCTCTGTCGCCGTCATTGCGAGCTTCGCGACCGAATTGCGAAGCTCGCGAATATTTCCCGGCCACGGGTGGGCCTGCAACGCAAAGATCGCGTCGGCGGAAAAAGTCTTGTCCGCTGCCTTGAGCGTGAGGAAGTATTGCGCCAGCGCAGCGATATCTTCAGGACGCTCACGCAGCGGGGGCACACGCAACTGAAACTGGCTCAAGCGGTGAAACAAATCCTTACGAAAGCGTCCCTCTTTCACCGCCAGATCGAGATCCTGATTGGTGGCGGCCACCACGCGCACATCTACCGTGATTTTGCGATTTCCACCCAATCTGTAATAAGGCGCGCCATCCAGCACGCGCAGCAGTTTCACCTGAACCTGCGTCTGAAGCTCGCCAATTTCGTCGAGGAAGATCGTGCTCTGGTCGGCCAGTTCAAACAATCCGGGCTTGGACGAATCCGCCCCGCTGAAAGCGCCTTTCTCGTAGCCGAACAATTCACTCTCGACCAGGTGTTCGGGCAGTGCGGCGCAGTTGATATCAACCAGCGGCTTCTTGTGGCGATAACTCGATTCATGAATAGTGCGAGCGACCAATTCTTTGCCGGTTCCGGTCTCCCCCACCACCAGCACGGTTTCGGTGTGCCCCGCCACGCGATCTACCAGTCCCATGAATTTGTGCATGACCGGACTTGCGATCAGGAACTCCGTTCCTTCGATCACGCGCCGTGCAGTAGCGGTCTCCGCCGCTCCGCCACGCGCCGCAGCTCGGCCCGGTGCACCTCGGCCCGATGATTGGGACTTGCTTTCCGTAACCTCAGACGCAACCGCGACCATGCCCCGAGGAGTAGACGAAGCCTCACGCAAGAGCGAGAGAGAAAGATGGATGGAAAATTCCTCGCCGCGCTTGCCTCGTCCGTGGAGAGTAGCCTCGCATCGGCCTTTTTCGCGGACCGCCGGCATGACCAGCTTCGTCAGCACCGTCTGATCGTCCGCCGAAAAAAGCTCGGCCAGATTCATGCCGACCAGATTTTCCGGACCGTAACCATAGCGGCTGAATCCCATATTGCAGCCGGTGATTACGCCGTCCATGCTGGTCGTGAGCACTGCATCTTTCAACGGATCCGGGTTTTCAGGAGAAATAGTGCTGGCGGGCGCGGCGGCACGTACAGTGGCATGACCGCTGTTGGCAACCTTCGGAGTTTTGTCCGTGGGTGGAGACACGCGGAAGTTGAGGCTCCTCAGATCCCGATTGAATTAACGAGTCTGCGTTGGCAAATCTTGGGTTAACGGAACCTTGGCTAATGATTCCAGGCCGACGACTCCATGCTGACACATGGCCGCGTCCCATGAAACCGTGCGGCACCAGCGGGTGACACCAAAGTAACGCGCGTCTGCCCGTGCCAAGTTGTCCCGAAGCGCCAAGCTGTCTCGGCAGAGCCCTTCTTCTCAGCCCGGTTGCCCCATTTATTTCAAGCACTTCCACTGACCAACACTTTGGTGGCGCACCTGCACTCTGATCTCCGGGGAAAAGCACGAACCTATGAAATCGAAAGCCTCTCTCATTGTGGTCGTATTCGCGCTAGCGGGTGTGGCCGCCGCGCACAAAGATAAGCTCGCACGCGAGCTCCAGAATAAAACCAACAGCGATATTGTAAATGTAATCGTACAGTTCAAAGCGACTCCAACCGCGGACGACGAACAGCGCGTCGCTCGGCATCACGGCAAACACAATGGCGACCTGACCCTGGTGCACGCCATGCTGGTTTCGCTGCCAGCCAACGAAGCGGATCGGCTCTCTGACGAGCCGACTGTAAAGTTCATCTCGCCGGATCGGCGGATTCACGCGCATCTCTCAAATACCGCCCCCGCCATCAACGCTCCTTACGCATGGTCGCTGGGCCTCGACGGAATGGGCATCGGCGTGGCTGTCATCGATAGCGGTATCACCGAACGGAAAAGTCTGTCGTCGGTGAACAAATCCGATCTACACAAATTCGGCTCGGGAGGCGACAGCCGCATTGTCTATCGCAAGTCCTGGATCAAAGACAGCCTGGGTTCCGACGACGGCTTCGGCCACGGTACGCACGTTGCCGGCATTATCGCTGGCAATGGTTTCAATTCCAGTGCTCCCAACGACTTTCTTACGCTCCAGGGCATCGCGCCGAATGCCCAGTTGCTTGATCTGCGGGTCCTGGACGCGAACGGCGAGGGCGTGGACAGCGATGTAATTTCCGCCATCCAGGCCGCAATCCAGCTCAAGAGCCAATATAACGTCCAGGTAATCAACCTTTCGCTGGGACGGCCCGTTTACGAAAGCTACACCGTCGACCCGCTCTGTCAGGCGGTGGAAGCGGCCTATCAGGCAGGCATCGTTGTAGTAGTGGCTGCGGGCAACGACGGTCGCGACAATTCCGCTGGGACCAACGGCTACGGCACAATCACTTCGCCGGCCAACGACCCGTACGTCATCACCGTGGGCGCAATGAAGTCGATGGGTACTCCCACGCGCACCGACGACCTGATTGCGACCTACAGCTCGAAGGGTCCGACCGTGATCGACCATATCGCCAAGCCAGATATCGTCGCTCCCGGAAATCTGGTGTCGTCCTTCATGGGAAATGTCACTACGACCACGCTGGCCACGACTTATCCCCAGAACATCGTTCCCCTGAGCTACTACCAGACCGGCGGCACATCGGCGCCATCCCCGTATTTCATTCTCAGTGGCACCAGCATGGCAGCTCCGGCAGTAAGCGGCGCGGTTGCGCTCCTGCTCGAAGCCCAGCCCACGCTGACGCCGGATCAAGTCAAGTCGCGCCTCATGAAGACCGCTTACAAAACGTTCCCGCAATCCAGCACATACACCGATCCAACCACCGGCCTCACTTACACCGATCAATACGATGTGTTCACCGTTGGTGCAGGCTATCTGGATATTCAAGCCGCCCTGCAAAGCAGCGACGTCAGCACTGGCCTCGCGAAATCGCCCGTAGTGCAGTACGACCCGACCACCCAGAGTGTGTACTTCGTATACGACAACTTTGCGGTCTGGGGTGGCAGTTCGCCGGCGTGGAGCAGCTTCGCGGTCTGGGGAGGCAACGCTTTCGTCGGAGACGGCAGCCAGTTCGCCGTGTGGGGAGGATCGAGCCAATGGGCCAGCTTCGCCGTATGGGGCGGTTCAACCTCATGGGGCGACAACACCAACAACGGATTCTTTGCCGTATGGGGCGGAAGCACCATCCAGAGCGGCAGCGCTCCGTTCTCCGAAACGCTGATTAATGGCGACAAGTAATCCGCGATGAGCTCTCCAGCCAGTTCGAGTTGGGAGGGCGAATCTAACCGCGAAATACCTTGTTCGCCGGATTACTTCGGTAAGTACCCGGCGTTTACTCCCTCTACTACCATCCAGTAGAAGGGACGACTTAGCTCCGGCTGACTGCCGCCCGGAGATGCGGATTAGTGCGGCAAGACCACGAGTTATGTAAGGCAGACTGCTGATGTTGTCGCACAGAACTTAAGACGGAAGGCACGGTACGATCTAATGTCGAAACGGGCCATATTCTTTATCGCCTCGACTGCCGTCGTCGGCATGTCGGTGGTGGCCCATTCCGTCTGGTTCTGGAACAGCTCCAACCTTGCGCGCTTTTTCTGCTATCTCCTGATTGCCACCCTCGCCTCGGGACTCAAAATTCAATTGCCCGGCATCGACGGTACCATGTCGGTGAATTTCCTTTTCATCCTGCTGGGCGTACTCGAAATGAGCCTGCCGGAAACGCTGGTGATCGGTTGTACCGCCAGCCTGGCGCAGTGTGTATGGTCGGCCCGCCGCAAATCCGATCCCGCCAAGATACTTTTCAACGTCTTCAGTATGATGGCCAACGCCATCGCGGTATCTTATTTCACCTTTCATAAACTGGAAGGAATCCTGGGCGAAAGCACGCCTCTGCTGCTCATCGTCACGGCCCTGGTGTTTTTCATCGCAAACACCCTGCCGGTTACCATCATCATCGCGCTGACCGAGGGCAAATCCCCGCGCAAAGTCTGGTCGGAATGCTATTTCTGGTCTTTCCCTTACTACCTTGTCGGCGCTGCGATTATTTTCTTCGTGGATTTCGTCAACCGGCATACCGGCTGGCAAACCACGCTTATGGTTCTGCCCATCATTTATTGGGTCTACCGTTCGTACCGACTTTATCTTGGACGTCTCGAAGCCGAGAAGATGCACGTCGAAACCGAACGGCGCCACGCCGAAGACGTCGCCCTGCTCCATCTGCGAACGATCGAAGCGCTCGCTCTTGCCATTGAAGCCAAGGACCATACCACCCACAAGCATTTGCAGCGTGTGCGCGTCTACGCGATTGAGATTGCAAAAGAGCTTGGGTTCTCGCCGCAGGAAATTGAAGCGCTTCGAGCCGCCGCCCTCCTGCACGATATCGGAAAACTGGCAGTTCCCGAGCACATCATCAACAAGCCCGGACGCCTCACTCCTGAAGAATTCGAAAAGATGAAGATTCACCCTATCGTCGGCGCGGAGATTCTTCAGCGTGTCGCCTTTCCGTATCCAGTCGCCCCGATTGTGCGTTCGCATCACGAGCGCTGGGATGGTTCCGGTTATCCCGACGGGCTAAAAGCCGATCAGATTCCCAAAGGTGCACGGGTTCTGGCCGCAGTCGATTGTCTGGATGCTCTGGCCTCCCATCGCCAATACCGCAATGCCTTGCCACTCGACGCCGCCATGGAAGAGGTTACGCGGATGTCGGGCTCTTCGTTCGATCCCGCTGTCATCGAGATCCTGAAGCGCCGCTATCGCGAACTCGAAACTATGGCGCATTCTTCCGAAGACAGGATCGAGCCTGGTCTGTCCGTTCAGGTGCGAGTTGAAAAAGGTGAGAAACCGGCGGCCGGCTTTGAGCAATCCAGCGCCGCTCCATCCAACGATACAGACTTTCTTTCTTCGATCGCGTCCGCCCGTCAGGAAGCGCAAACCATGTTCGAACTCAGCCAGGATCTCGGCAACTCGCTCAGCCTCGGCGAAACACTCTCCGTGCTCTCGGTGCGCCTGCGCAAACTAGTTCCCTACGATTCGATGGCAGTATTTCTCCTGAAAGACGATCGGCTGGTGCCTGAACTGGTAAGTGGGGATAACTTCCGCCTGCTCTCGTCTCTCCACATCAAAGTCGGGGAAGGAATTTGCGGATGGGTCGCTGAAAATCGTAAGCCGATCGTGAATGGCGATCCCGCCATCGAAATTGGATATGTCCCCGATCCGGCAAAGTTCATCACGCAACGCTCAGTGCTCGCGGTGCCCCTCGACGGGCTCAACGGCATTGTCGGCGTTCTTGCTATGTATCGCGCTGAAGAAGACGCTTTCTCCGCCGATCACCTGCGCATTTTGCTCGCCATCAGTTCGAAGATCGCACTCTCCATGGAGAACGCTCTCAAGTACCAGCAGGCGGAAAGTTCCGCGACCACCGACTATCTCACGGGTCTGCCCAACGCTCGATCGCTCTTCGTGCATCTCTCTCGCGAACTCGCCCGTTGCCGCCGGACGGGTTCAGCCTTGGCCGTCATGGTTTGCGATCTCGACAATTTCAAGCAGATCAACGACCTTTATGGTCACCTGGAAGGCGATAACCTTCTGAAAGATTTCGCCGCCCACCTGAACGAGACCTGCCGCGGCTACGATTACGTCGCCCGTATGGGCGGTGACGAATTTGTGATTGTCGCGCCAGGCCTGAGTCAGGATGCAGGGATTGAAAAGGCGCGCCGCCTCAATGCACTCGCCATCCAAGCT
This sequence comes from Terriglobales bacterium, assembly GCA_049589635.1. Taxonomy (GTDB): domain Bacteria; phylum Acidobacteriota; class Terriglobia; order Terriglobales; family Acidobacteriaceae; genus Acidiflorens. The sequence goes on along the minus strand of JBAWBE010000024.1, from coordinate 11,042 downwards.
GGCTATCAGATTGCCGGCCGCAATCTCGTCTCGCTAAGCGTCGGCACTGCGTTTTGCCCGCAAGATGGCTTCGACGTCGAGCGTCTGCTAGCCGAGGCCGATCGCCGCATGTACTCCATGAAGCAGCTTCACCACTCCGAACTCGCATGCGAACCTGAAATTCCAAACTCCCGCTCGCGTGGCGCCACCGTCAACTAAGGATTCCGTCATGCTTCGGAGAATTGCGCGTCACCTGATCTCAATCGCCGCGCTGGTGCTGCTCGGAGGCCTGCTCTCGGCCACGCTCGTGCGCATGGCGCCAGGGTTCGATTCCGACGAGCGCGAACTCGATCCCAGCCTGAATGCAGAGAGCATTCGTGCCCTGCGCGCCCAGCGTGCGGGCGAGCACAACATTCTGCGCTTCTATGCGGGCTATCTGACGGGCGCGTTCCACGGCGACCTCGGCACCTCCTATGCGCTTGGCCAGCCCGTCGGAGCGCTCTTGCGTCAACGTTGGCCGGTAACGCTGCGTGTCGCTGGCATTGGGCTCCTGCTTGGCTGGCTGCTCGCCTCGATCCTCGCTTTCAGCGCCAGTCTCTGGCAGCGCCCGGTATACGAAATCTTCGGTACGACTTTCAGCGGTGCCTTCCTCTGTATTCCGGCGGCAGTTCTGGCGCTCGTTTCCGTCATCCTCAACACACCTGGATACCTGGCCATCGCTCTGATCGTCTTCCCGAAAATCTATCGCTACTCGCGCAACCTGCTGGCTAAAGCCTATGCCATGCCTCACATCACAGCCGCACGCGCTCGCGGACTCGGCGAACTCCGCATTCTCGGCTGGCATGTATTGCCGGTAGTAGGGCCGCCGCTGATTGCGCTCGCCGGCGTCACCATCAGCCTCGCGCTCGGCGCAGCCATCCCCGTCGAGAGCCTCTGCGGACTGCCCGGCATCGGCCAGCTAGCCTGGCAAGCCGCCCTTTCGCGTGATCTTCCTTTACTTGTGAACCTCACGGTGCTGGTTACGCTTGTAACCTTGCTCGCAAACTCCAGTGCCGATGTAATGATCCATGTATTAAAGCCCTCCGAGCAATAACGGCGGCATAAGGTGATTGAGCGGCATGGAAGCGGCATGAAAGCAGCCCGTGTGCTGTCGTGTGTCATCGTGGTCGCCGTGTGCTCACTGTCACTCGGAGCAAACTGGCTCGCGCCTGTCGGATACGCCAAACAATTCCGCGAGCTTCCCGACGCGCCGCCATCCCGCGCTCATCTCCTCGGTACCGACGAAGTAGGCCGAGACCGCTTCGCCCGCGTGCTCTACGGCACCCGCATTTCGCTTCTGCTGGCTCCAGCGGCTGCTCTCGTTTCAACCGCGCTGGCCGCACTCATAGGCGGGCTCGCCGGCTACCTCGGCGGAAACTGGCTCAAACTGGCTCGCGCCTTCACCGACCTGTTTCTTTCGCTGCCGTGGTTCTTTTTGCTCATCACAGTGCGCGCCCTTTTGCCGCTGAATGTATCGCCCCTGGTCTCCGTGCTGATTACATTTCTCATTCTCGGAGTGCTGGGCTGGGCCGCCTCGGCGCGCGTGCTCTCGACCAGTGCCGATTCTTTGCGTAACTCCGACTTCGTCCTGCAGGCCCGCGCCTCCGGATTGCACGGCCCACGCCTTTTTCTGATTCACGTCTTGCCTAACTTAAAGTCCGTTCTCTACGCGCAGTTCTGGATCTCGATCCCCGTCTTCATCTTGAGCGAGGCCAATCTCGGAGTACTCGGCTTAGGTGTCGCAGAGCCGCTCCCATCTTGGGGAAGCCTGTTGCGTGAACTCGAAGGCCTGATCTCATTTCGCGAGGAACCGTGGCGGCTAGTCCCGTTGCTCTTACTGATTGTCGTGATGACGTCGTTTCAGGTCTTGCTATCCAACGAGGAGGTGACCGCATGATCGGCCGCCACAATAACTCCAAAAGTTTGTCATCTTACAAAAGTTTGTCATCCCGAGCGCAGCGCGGGATCTCATTCTCCCTTGCTCTCGCCTTCATCCTCACTCTTTCTGCTCTCGCCCAAACGGGCGGCGAGCTGCACTTCTGCCTCCGCACCGAGCCCAAAACATTCGATCCCCTCCTGGTCGACGACGACTCTTCACTCTCGATCCGCTACCTCACCGGAGGCGTACTCGCCCGAATCAACCGTCACACCCAGGAACTCGAACCCGAGCTGGCCGAGTCCTGGAAGGTTTCGAAAGACCAGAAGGAAATCACTTTCAAACTCCGTCACGGCGTTCACTTTTCCGATGGCAGTCCCTTCGCCGCCGACGATGTCGCTTTCACCATGCAGCGGGTGATGGAGCCGTCACTCCATTCTTCGACTGGAGATACTTTCCGCTCTAGCAATGGCACAGTCACCACGAAAGTGATTGCTGCCGATCAAGTTTCAATCGCCTTCTCCGCTCCCATCGCCGAACTCGATCGCCTCTTCGATCAGGTTGCGATCATGTCCGTTCACTCTGCCAAAAAAGAAAGAGCCGTGCTCGGCCCCTTCATGGTGGCGGAATATAAAGCCGGCTCCAGCATCCGCCTCGAACGCAATCCCTACTACTGGAAAAAAGATTCTCAGGGCCGCCGCCTGCCCTATCTCGACGCCATTAACATCGACATTCAACCGAATCGCGACGTCGAAATGCTGCGCTTCAAACGAGGCGAACTCGACCTAATCAACGCTCTCGACACCGACTACTTTGACCGCCTGGGCTCAACTTCGCCGAACCTCGTCCACGACGCCGGCCCATCCCTCGACTCCGATTTCATGTGGTTCAACCAAGTCGCGACCGCTCCGATTCCCGAATACAAGCGCGCCTGGTTCCGCTCAACGAATTTCCGGCGCGCCGTTTCACAGGCCATCAATCGCGACGACATAAGCCGTATCGTCTACAACGGTCACGCGCAGCCCGCAGTAGGACCGGTTTCACCCGCCAACAAATTCTGGTTCAATAGCAATCTCAAAGCCGTGGCGCACAATCCCCAAGGTGCGCTCGACCTCCTCAAAGCTGACGGTTTCCACATGCAGAATGGAACGCTCCTCGACAAAAGCGGCAATCCGGTCGAGTTCTCTATTGTCACCAACGCGGGCAGCAAACAGCGCGAGCGCATGAGCGTCCTCATCCAGGAGGATCTCGGCAAAGTCGGCATCAAGGTCAACCTGGTTCCACTGGACTTCCCATCGTTACTTGAGCGCATCAGCCAGAAATTCAACTATGAGTGCGCGATCCTCGGCTTCCGCAACGTAGGCCTCGACCCGAACGAGCAAATGAATATCTGGCTCAGTTCCGCCGAGGATCACGCCTGGAATCCGCAGCAGAAGGCACCAGAAACCGCATGGGAAGCCGAGATCGACAAACTGATGCGCTTGCAGGCGTCGACCCCGAACTTGAAGAAGCGCAAAGAGGCCTTCGATCGCGTACAGGAGATCGTCTACGAACAGGCGCCATTCATTTATCTGATCAATCAGAACGCGCTGTCAGCGGTATCGACGTCAGTCGCTGGGGCAAATCCGGGGATTCTTTATCCACAAACATTCTGGAATGCCGAGCGACTAACGCTGAACGGGACAACGTCCGCCCGCCGCTAAGTGAAAGTTGTGTAGAGACACGGCCTGCCGCGTCTCTGCCAGCGCACGAACGGATTGTGAATTGCAAAAAATGATGAAGACTTGTCATCCCGAGCGTAGCGAGGGATCTGAAGTTGCCGCCACTGTGCTGTCGGCCCAGGTCACGGTCCGCTATCCCGGCAAGGCTCCAGTCCTGCGCGGCTGCGCACTCGAAGTCGCCCCCGGTGAAATCGTCGGCCTGGTCGGCCAAAGCGGATCCGGCAAAAGCACGCTAGCCCTTGCTATTCTTGGACTCCTCGGACGCCAGCGCGCCACGGTCGAAGGCAGCATCCATTTTCAAGGTGCCGACCTGCTAGCGATGCGCGAGCGCGATCTCCGCAGCCTGCGCGGTCGCAGCCTAAGCCTCGTTCTTCAAAGCCCGTTGGCCTCGCTAAATCCCGCGCTCCGCATCCGAACGCAATTACAGGAAGCCTGGCGGGCACATCGCCCAAGCGACGCGACCAAGGCCGATTGCGATCATGCCATTCAGCAGGCGTTAACTAGTGTCAGTCTGCCCGCCGACGCCGATTTCCTCCGTAAGCACGCCTCGCAACTCAGCGTAGGCCAAGCCCAGCGTGTGCTCATCGCCATGGCTGTCATGCACCGGCCCGCGCTGCTGATCGCCGACGAAGCCACCAGTGCGCTCGACGTAATCACGCAATCGGAAATCCTTCAGCTCTTCGCCAGCCTCAATCGCGAGACCGGCATGTCGATCCTCTACATCTCGCACGATCTCCCCTCGGTCGCCGGAATCTGCCAGCGTATCGCCATTCTCAACGAAGGCGAGATCGTGGAATGCGGTCCAACCGCGCGAATTTTCGCCGCGCCGGCCCACCCCTACACGCGCCGCCTGATGGCGGCACTCCCGCGAATTCCAGCCCGGCCCGCCCACGCTCTCGCCAAATCGCAGAGCTCCGCACTCTGAAAGCAAGCCTGTCCCGGTGTTTCGCCAACGTTTGTACACAACCGCCGCATTCGAATGAGAATCCAATGTTTTTTGTTTTGCGGAGTTGACTCATGCCGCTGGCTTCAACAGGAAGCATTCCCCTGCGAAATTTCGGGCGTACGGATGTCAAGATTTCCGCGCTCGGCTTCGGTGGTCATCATCTTGGTGAGGCGCCCGACGAAAAGACCGCGGTCGAACTCATCCACCAGGCGGTAGACGGCGGAATCACGTTCTACGATAACTGCTGGGAGTATCGCCGCGGAAAAACCGAAGTTTGGATGGGCGCGGGACTGAAGGGCTTGCGCAAGCGGGTTTTCCTGATGACCAAAACCTGCCCCCACGGCCGCGATGCCAGCCTCGCTTTGCGCATGCTGGAAGAATCGCTGAACCGCCTGCAAACCGATTATCTCGACCTGTGGCAGGTGCACGGCATGGCATTTGAGAACGATCCCGATCTCTTCATTCGCCCGAACGGCGCCGCCGAGGCGCTCACGCGAGCGAAGAAAGACGGTAAGGTACGATTCGTCGGCTTTACCGGCCACCAGAATCCCAAAGTGCATTTGGGAATGCTCAACACCGGATTTCCCTTCGATTCGGTCCAAATGCCGCTGAATGCCTTCGATGCCAATTTCCGCAGCTTTGAGCATCAGGTCCTGCCCGAGCTGAACAAGCGAGGAATTGCCGCGCTCGGTATGAAGCCTCTGAATGGCCACGGCGACGCTATCAAAGCGGGCGTCATTACCGCCGAAGAAGCATTGCGCTACGCGATGAGCCTGCCCGTGGCTACGACAATTACGGGCATCGACACGAAGGAAGTGTTGGAACAGAACCTGCAAATCGCGCAGAACTTCACACCCATGTCGGAGCCCGAAATGACTGCATTGCGCGAGCGCTGCAAACGCGATTCCGCCGACGGCCGCTTCGAGTTGTACAAACTTTCGCTCAAATACGACAATCCCGAATCCCGCATGGCTCACGGCTTCCCGCTCGACACGCAGCAGATCGAAGTGAAGGACATGCTCGGAGTGGAGCAAAACACCGGTCATCCATTTCCGGAGAAACAATTCTAGGAGACTTCGGTTTGAGCTCAGGAAACTGGAGCCGTCGCGGATTCATCAAGGGTGCAACGATAGCGGCCAGTGGGCCGATCCTTGCGAGAGGCACCATGGCAAAACAACAAACAGGTTCATCGCAGAATTCGTCGGGAGAAGTGCCATCGGGAGAAGTTCCCAAGCGCCCGCTCGGTCGTACCGGCGTCCAGGTTTCGGCCATGGGGCTGGGCGGCTATCACATTGGCTCGGCCGACACGGATAAAGAGGCAATGGAAATCGTCGCCCGCGCGGTCGATCACGGAGTTAATTTCTTCGATAACGCCTGGGAATATCACGACGGCCTGAGCGAAGAACGAATAGGCAAGGCGCTCAAGGGCAAACGCCAGCAGGCTTTCGTCATGACGAAGGTTTGCACTCACGGTCGTGATAAGAATCTCGCCATGCGCATGTTGGAGCAGTCGCTGCGTCGGCTGCAAACCGATCATCTCGATCTCTGGCAAATTCACGAAGTGATTTACGACAACGATCCGGAACTCATCTTCGCCCCGAATGGCGCCGCTGAAGCTCTTCTTCAAGCCAGACAACAAGGCAAGGTGCGGTTCGTCGGGTTCACCGGCCACAAAGATCCGGACATTCATCTGAAGATGCTCGCCCATGACTTTCCATTCGACACCATACAGATGCCCCTGAATTGTTGCGACGCCACCTTCCGCAGTTTCGAGACGCATGTTTTGCCGGAGGCCAATCGCCGCGGCCTCGCCGTCCTGGGCATGAAAAGCCTGGGCGGGAGCGGCGAACTGGTGCGGCATGGAGCAGTCATGCCCCATGATGGATTGCGCTATGCGATGAGTTTGCCGGTAGCGACCACAATCAGCGGAGTCGACAGCGTGGAGGTGCTCAATCAAAATCTTGCCGTCGCGGTGAACTTCCAGCCGCTCGACGACACCGCCATGCAACGACTGCGCGATCAATGCCGATCCGTCGCTTCAGATGGCCGCAACGAACTATTCAAGATGACGACAAAATATGATGGCAAGATCGGCCGCGAACAGCATCACTTTCCCAATCCGCAAGAGTTGCCCCTTTAGTCGCACCATCGACAAAAGACTCCTCTGGCGAGACTTCCGCGACGTTCCTACCCGATGTGTCTTAGGCCATCCACGATCCCAAGATGCGAAGCGCGATAGGACGGCACCACTGCGCTGACCAGTCCCACAAAAGCCGCGACCAACATGACGACCAGCGCGGTCGTAGCCGTCATGTGCATGGAAACCGGCATCGCGATGCCCGGCCTGGACAGGGCGCGAATCAGCAGCGTTCCAAAAATTACGCCGGCCGCTCCGCCCAGCAGCGCGACCGCAATCGATTCGCCCAGCAGCAGACGCAGAATCCTTCCGCGTGTAAAGCCCAGCGTGCGCAAAACCGCGACTTCCCGCGTCCGTTCGCGAACCGACATCGCCATCGTATTCGCACACACGAGCAGCGTAGTAAAGACGACGGCGCCACAAATCCCCAGAATGAAAGCCTTCACATTGCCGAGCGTCGCGATGAAATCCAGCTTGAACGCCTGCTCGCTCTCGCTCTTCGTAGGTACGGGCGTGGAGTGAAACATGTCGTCGATGGCATGTGAGGCTTTCGGCATATCATCCGGCGTATCGACGCGAGTGAAGTAAAAGCCGGCCGTATCTTTGAACCAGTCGACCGACTCCTCAAGATACTTGGTGTGGAAATAGAGCGCGCTGTTGGGCGGATCGATAGTGTAAATACCGCGGATCGTGAGATCGAGATTGACCGGAAAGATTGAGCCTTGCAGATGGACGTGGTCCCCGATCTTCCAGTGGTGTTTGTCGGCCAGCACGGTGTCGACAACGCACCCCGCGCGGTCCTTTTTCCAGGCAACGAGTTGATCGGCAGGCATGATCTTATCGGCCGCGACATCAAAATATTCTTCGGGATCGGTTGCGAATTGCGCGAAGAAGTTCTCAGGCTTGCTGTCGATGTATGTTCCGCCAAACCAGGTCATTGGCACGACGTGTACTACGCCCGGAACCGCGCGAATCTTGTCGCGATAATAAATCGGAAGAAAATTCGCCAAAGAAACCTTGTGGCGCGTCATGATGCGGAGCGCCGAATCGGGCGCGCCCTTGTCGATATAAAAGCCCCTCCATACGCTGAGCATGATGCTAAGAAGAAGCAGCGAGAAGGCGATACTCGCGACCGTCAAAATGCTGCGGCGTTTGTTACGAAAGGCGGACTTGGTGACGAAGCGGGAGAGAGTCATAACGGGGACGTGGATATTTTACATCTCTCATGCCATTGGTCCCGGCTCCCTCGGATTATGCCACCCATATGAAAACCTCTTTCGAGAAGCGCTAACGCGTCAAGTTTGGCGCGTTCATAACCTTCTTCATGGGCTGTCAGAAGTTCGATTTGCTTGCCGAGAAAGCCGCGAAGGGTCATTCCGCGCCGGTTGGCAACTATCATGGCTTTTTTCAGAAGCTGTCGATCGAGACTCAGCGTTATGTTCTTTTTGCCCTTACTTCGTGAAGTGGCCATATCGCTTCATTAGACCACGTAACAAAAGAGAAACACATAGTTCATGTAATCAATCAGCCCAGACTCTTCCTTAACTCCCGCCGTAGCACCTTCCCCGACGGCGTACGCGGAACGGCCTCAACGAAATGCACTTCTCGAGGCTGCTTATGATGCGCCAACCGGTCCGCGACGAATCCGCGCAGTTCGGCATCCAGCGCAATCGATGCCGTAAAGTTCTCGCGAAGCACGACAAAGGCGCATGGAATCTCCCCCGCGTGTTCATCTGGTTTGGCTACGACTCCGCAATCGCGCACGGCAGGATGCTCCAGCAACACCGCTTCCACCTCCGCGGGCGCAACGGGAAAGCCTTTGTATTTGATCATCTCCTTGCGCCGGTCGAGCACATAATAAAAACCGTCGGCGTCCGCGCGCACGATGTCGCCCGAATAATACCAACCGTCGCGCATCACGGCCGCGGTTGCCTGTGGCTCTTTCCAATATCCCAACATGAATTGCGGGCCGCGCATCACCAGTTCGCCAGCCTCGCCAAGCGCAACGTCTCGATCTTCCATGTCAAGAACACGGCACTCGGTGAGCGCCAGCGGCTGTCCGATCGATGAAGGACGATTCATCTCCTGGGGCGTGAGATACCCAACGTGCGTCACCGGTGAAGCCTCGGTCATCCCATAACCCTGATTGACTGCGATGCCCGTGAGTTCGCTGAGCCTCCGCGCAAGCTCAGGCGCAAGCGGTGCGGCGCCAGATTTAATCCACCGCACTCGATGATTCTTTGGAAAGCCGCCCGCTGCCGCCAACTGACAAAGCGCATTAATGGCAGGCGGCACCATCGGCATAAATGTGATGCCCTCCTGAACAATTAGAGCGCAAAGTTTCTGCACGTCGAAGCGCGGCATCAGTACGAGTGTCGCTCCAAGAGTAAGCGAGAGTGTGAGTCCGACCGTCAACCCATAGATATGGTAAAGAGGCAGAAAGCAGAGCATGACATCTGCCTCGGTGAGCATGGCAGCGTCCGGCCCCATCAGCTGATAAACATTCGCGACCAGGTTGTAATGCGAAAGCATGACGCCCTTCGGCAGTCCGGTCGTGCCGCTGGAGTAGGGAAGCGCAGCGATAATCTGCGCGGAGTCGCCGAGTTGAGGAAGTTCGACAATGGCTGAGAACGGGCGCAGCAGACTCGCGAACTGCTCGCAGCCGGCCCATTCCTGTCGCGTAGTAAAGACACGCCGCAATTTAGCGAGCCCGCCAAGATTGACGCCTTCGATCAGCGGAGCATCCGTCACAAGAAACGCGGCATCGGAATTTTCGAGCTGATACCGAATCTCTCGCTCGCGGTACGCCGGGTTCAGGAGCGTCGGAATCCCTCCCGCCAAAGTCGCGGCATGATAGGTAATGGCAAATTCCCACGAGTTCGGAAGGAAGATAGCCACAACTTCGCCCGGAGCGAGCCCAGCCGAGACCAGGCCGCGGGCAAGGGATTCGACAAGTTCAGCGTATTCCCCGTACGTGATGCGGCGATCACACGAGGTGTCGATCAATGCAATCTTGTCCGGATTGCGCTGGCAACTTTGGATTACAACGTCGTGAACGAAAAGGCCAGCCGGATCGGCAAACAGTTGGGTGCGCGGCATCGGGGAAGATTGTAAACGAAGTCAGAAAAACGAATCAGAAAGGGAGAAGTCAGATTGCAGAAATGAGTAGAAGTTAACCTGCAGAGACCAACCAGCGCTCAGACTATCAGCCCGCTAATTTGCGCAAAAATTCCTGTTCGTCCATACGGTACTTAAACGCCTTGCGCCCGTTGATAAACACGACCGGGACTTCATCGTTGTAGAGCCGGCGAACTTCACCGTCTGAGTCGACATCAATCTCGCGCCACGTAAAGCCGCCACGTTTCTCCAGCTTGGCAAGGCTCTCCTTCACGATTTCGCAAAGATGACACCCCCTGCGCGAATAAAGGATAACGTCGCCCGTCCCCGGCATGCGGGGAGTGTAGCAGTTTTGTCACGCGATTCAATAGATTATGCAAACAACGGATAATACGAACGATCCGAGTAACAGGCGTTTCGAAACTTTTTGCTGGAGAAAGGGTTAGGTGCAACATGAAAATTGATCGTAGAACCTTCGTAGGTGGCAGCGGCTTAGCTCTAGCCGGAGTCGCCGGAGCAGTAACTGGCCTCAGTTCCGAAGCGCGAGCGCAGCAGTCCGCAACCAGTCCCAGCTTCGCCAGCTTCGGTTGGGAATTCGCCAATCTCAATAACAATGGCGCCGACGTTTTCTTCGAGGTGACAAATAACCTCGTGCTGAGCGCCGCCGATTTTGATGTCGCCTTCATGCTCACATCTCCGCCGTCGACGCCCGGCTTCGCCGAAATTCTGTGCCGCGCCGCGATTTCTCCCGGCGCGCCTCCCACCTTCTGTAAAGGTGACCCGGGTGCCAGCTTCGTCTCTCCCGCCAGCCCAAACTTCGGCAAGGTCAAGGTTCACAATCCCCACGGTCTCAACGTTGGGAACGACGGCTACCTTCTGCAAAATGTTTTCTTCAGCGTGATCTTAAAAACCTGGGTAACGACCGACGGAACTGCCTCCTCAACTTCACGGCACGTGCGCCTTGCTCAGTCCTTGGCGCTCAATGCCGGAGACTATCTGGTCTTCAACATGAGTCACGGCGGGGTCTCAGGCGACTGCGAGATGCAGGTAGCGATTGAATACGTACTAAGCTAGGGAAAATTTGGTTTCGCAGATGTTTTTGGTGGAGCAGCGATTCACCGTTGCGATAAGCCGATGTTTCCAGCTGTCGAATCTCGCAGTAGTAAAATCCCGACATGCCAACGAACGCAAACGCGCTCTCAGGAAAGGTAGTGCTCGTAACCGGCG
>JBAWBE010000023.1:0-2480 GCA_049589635.1 Terriglobales bacterium | reverse complement strand
CGTCGTATGCGCCTGATTGCGAGCTCCCGGAATCGCCGACTGGAGAAACAGATCTCCGCCTCTTGTGACCGGATCGCCGTCGCTGAACGCAGTCAGAAATGGTTTCTTTCACACTCGGAGAACTTCCCAAGCCTTGCGATTTGCCGGCGCAGCGGGATCGTGGGGCGCGATAGGAACGAGAATAGGAAATTGGCGCGCACCAGCCTTGAATCGCTCGTCGGGAAAGGGCGCATCGTATGCGGCGACAACTTCGGGAGGAAGTCCGCTTGCGCATCCGCCCTGGACAATCTGGCCGACCGGGAAAACCGGTGTTTCCTGCGAGAATTTGCGCCATGCCATGAACGCGTCACCGATTGGGCCTTCACCGATCGGCAGTCCGGTATTCGCCGCGACGATGCGCGCAAATCGCTCCGGATGCTCTGCTGCGACGCGCAGTCCGATCGATCCGCCCCAGTCCTGGCACACCAGGGTTATCCCACGAAGATCGAGCTTCTGAATGAATCCAGTGATCCAGTTTACGTGTCGTTCATACGTGTAGTCTTCGCGTTTCGCGGGCTTGTCCGAGCGTCCGAAGCCGACAAGGTCCGGCGCGATAGCGCGCAATCCGGCGGAGACAAAAACCGGAATCATTTTTCGATATAGGTATGACCACGACGGCTCGCCATGGAGCATCAGGACCAACGCTCCGCTCTGCGACCCTTCGTCAACGTAGTGAATCCTGAGGCCGTCAACTTCCACGTAATGCGGCTTGAATGGGTAACCGGGCAAATTCAAAAAGCGCTCATCAGGCGTACGCAGTATTTCCACTGAAGGCTCCTTCAAAACCGAGTTGGGTATTCAGGCCACCTGCTGCGAACGTTTGATTGCAGCGTGCGAAGTGCGAAATCGGTGGAAACGGCGATGACTCGGCAGTGCTGAGTTGGCTGTAACAATACGGCTTCGCTCAGCGTGTCGCGCGAGCCGGTCGACGATTACTTCGAAAGCCCGTGGGTCGAACGGGAGCCCGCAGTGGCTGGACTGAACCTCAATTGCCTCTACGTGTGCCCCTGTTTCGACGCAGTTCTGCCATTGAACTATGCCGTCGGTTTTCGAGTAAATGAGAGTCTCGGGAACGCGAGGAGCAAGCTGACTCATCTCAACTTCCGGGGCAAACGCGGCTGCAAGCCTACCGGGGCATCGCCTATGCGCCCATTCAAACAGCGGCCTCAGAAATGTATTCGAGCCCTCAAGAGGCGCTTTCACCGGCGAACCCAGCAGTATCGCCCGCTCCACCAGGTCTGGAAACCGGCAGGCAAGTTCGCGTGCGTAGATGCCGCCCAGGCTATGACCGATGATGACGATCTTTCCGTGGGTCTTGCGACTCGCCTTGCGCAGCACCTTTTCCAGCCACATCAGCATATGAACGGGGCAATCGACGTTGCACCAGATACCGGAGAAAAAAATTCGGTAGCCAAGCTCACGCAGTCTGTCGGCGAGCGGGCTCAGAGTTAGATCACCTGCACCAAAACCGGGTATCAGCAAAACTCCCCGCCGCCCGTGACGACGCACGTTGGGAAGCGTCCGGCGCAAGAGACCGCGAAGAACGAAGGCCGTGAACTCTCCAAACATGCGAGTTTCGCCGATCAGACCTGCGAGTCCTGGAGCTGAATTGGATTTCATTGAGCTGTTTCCATCTGAAGTATCAAACTGCGTCGCTGTCGAGACTCATCCACAGCTCTGGCTCGAAGCTGTTTCGTTGCGGGCCGCCGAAGTCCTCGTAGTTCTTCCCGCATCGCCGTCGGTGCGCATCGAGCCGCCGCGGCTGTAGTTGGGGTCAAGCGGGGCTAGTTGACTGGCAATCAAAGTGTGATGCGCGCCGAGCCGGCAACGATGGGTATCGTCGGAGGAGAACAGGCGGCCTTGCAACATCTTGTCGGAGCAGAGACCGATGCCCGGTACGAAGTGCTCCGGATTGAAGGCCGCCTGTCCAATTTTGGCGAAACAGTTTTCGCGATTAGGATTCAGCATGATTCTGTCAACCAGCAGGTGAGTCGATCGGCGTTGTCTCTATGCGTCGCGCTCTTTACCAAATCCAAACCGGTTGCAGCGCTTGTTCAACCTGCTCCTGCGCGACCTGCTGACCGCTCTTCATGCGCTGCACGAGTTGATCGATTTCGTAGCTCTTCTGCGCGAAGGCCGGGTTGTTCTTATTTCCTTCGCGGGCCTCGCGCTGCGCAGCCTCCGATGCCTGCTCCAATTGAGCAAAGGTCTGGGCGTCGGGCTGAACTACGGCGTAACTCCTCGAAATTCCGACGGAGCCGGCCAGAACCGGCGTCGATAGGGTCAACGCCACGGTTCCGGCGGCAAAAATGGTTAAAAGTTTATTCATTGGACTCGAACCTCAGTGATTAGAATCCCGGAGTCTGCGGAAGGTTACGGCCCAGCACTGAATTTTGTGCGCTTGCATCCAGATGAGATCGCCGACCCACTGGATGTTAGGA
>JBAWBE010000022.1:0-5110 GCA_049589635.1 Terriglobales bacterium | reverse complement strand
GCCATGGCCGCGCCGGTGTTGCCCGCGGTTACAAAACCAGCAGCGCGGCCTTCGCGCACCAGGCGCAGTCCGACGCGGATGGACGAATCGCGCTTGGCGCGAATCGCGTCCACTTTATCTTCCATGGTGATGACTTCGCTGGCGTGGACGACTTCCATGGGCAAGCGCCGCGCGCCGGGATAGCGCGCCAGTTCTGACTTCAGGCGGTCTTCAGGCCCGACGAGCAAGACGCGCACGCCGTGGTGGCGTGCTGCCTGCAATGCGCCTTCAATTTCCGGCTTCGGCGCCTTGTCGGACCCCATCGCATCCAGAGCGATTACGCTAGGCATGGAGGGTGAAAGCTAGGACTTCTCTTCGACCTCGAGAACTTCGCGGCCCTTGTAGTATCCGCACTTCGCGCAGGCGCGGTGCGGCATTTTTCTTTCGTGGCAGTTCGGACACTCCGAGAGCGAGTGCTTCGATAGCGCGTCATGCGCACGGCGGGTGGCGGTGCGCTTCTGGGAGTGTCGTCGTTTTGGATTTGGCATGATGTCCTTTTCAGTTGTCAGTCTTCAGTTGTCAGTTCTCAGTAAAAACCTGCCGACTGAAAACCCGATAACTGAGAACTGACAACTCATTACTGATTCAATTTACTTCTGATCTCTTTCAATGCTGCCCAGCGCGGGTCTTCCAAATCGTCCGCGCAGGAGCACTTGCCTTCATTCAAATTCTTACCGCAATGCGCGCACAGTCCCTTGCAGTCCTCGCGGCAAATCGTCTTCAGCGGGACTGACAACAACACCTGCTCGCGCAACACATCTTCGAGCAGCAGCCCTCCGCCCTGGTAATAGCCGATTTCGGCTTCGGCGGCGGTGACTGAAAGCTCTTTGCGGCCGGCGTCGACTCCGAGCGGGCGATATAGCAGATCGAAACTCCGCTCGACTGGCAGTTGGACTGGCTCCAGGCAACGCGCACACGCGACTTCAAGTCCGGTCTCGAGCTTGCCCTTCAGCCGGATATCCTGAACCACTTCATGCTTGCCGTGATGCTCTTCGACCAGATCGGCACGGCCTTCAGCTCGCAGCACTGTTTGCTGCCGAACATCTTCGCCGAGGTCGATCGCGCCGGGGCCGAACTCCTCCCGGAAATCGACAGGGTGAAGCTCCAACTCCTTGATTTCGATGAGCATCTGAACCCCCGCCGCCCCCGACCGATACCGCGAAGGCCCGCGGAAGCACGTACCGAGACGAAAGTCTCTCAGGGAGCAATGATTAAGAATAAAGGCCGGAAATCAGGGTGTCAAGGAAGGCGCCGGAGTGGTGATGCTCAGTTTGCAAAAGCGTCAACCACGAGGGACACGAGGGTGCCACGAAGGAAACCCTCTGAACTATTTGGGCTCGACCTTATCTATACCTACATCTATACCCACGCAAACTTTATTTAGGCAAACCTACTTTGCTCACTAGCGCGGCAAAGCGTGGGTCCGAGCGCAGAGAATCGAGTTGAGCGTAGGTGTTCAAACCTTCGAGCAGCCAATCGTGTTCGCGATAGGCGAGATCAAGCCATTGAAAGGCCCGCTCTTTGTCGCCGAGATCGCCGTAGTAACGGGCAATTTCCAGCGGAGATTCGTAGCCGGTCTTGCGGCGGGCCTCCAGAAACTCCGCTTCATGGGTAATTGCGCCGCGTCCGCCGTCAGAGCGAAATCCTTGTTCCAGGGCGGCCCCGGCTTCAACATCTCTCCGATTGCCGGAGAGAACACCAAACATCTTCCATTCCTCAACCAACTCGGGGTACATGTGCTTTCCCCAATAGGCCCAAGCCAGGCAGTCGTGGGCCAGCGCGAAGGTGGAATCTTCATTCACCAGCTTCTTGCAGACGGCGATCGCCTCGTCAAACTTGTGTGCCGAAACGAGAACACTTCCTTTGACGCGAGTGATGATGGGAGACAGTGGATCCAGTTCATGAGCACGATTGACTTCGGCCAGCGCCTCTGGCTCCCGGCCGCCGAGTGTGCCTAGATTTTCGGCGAACCACTGGTGGGCGGTGGCGTCGTTGGGATCGAGTTCAATAGCCTTCTTGAACTCAGCTTCGCCGCCAGCAAAATCCCAATCGTACTGCATCTCGTTGTTGCCTAGAACGGCGTGCGGATGAGCCAGGGTCGGATCCAACTCGAGGGCCCGGCGGGCAGCCACATTGGACCGCGCAGAGTCTTCGCTGGGATTTCCTCCATAGTTAGGCAGAACGGAATAGGCGTCGGCAATGCCGGAGTAGGCCAGAGCGAACCCTGGGTCTTTGGCGATGGCCTGGTTGAAATAAGAAATGGCCGTCATCAGCTTGGGAAAGTTGCGGTTGTTCCAGGCGTAACGGCCTTTCAAGTACAACGAGTAGGCATCTGCATCCTGTGTGCCCTCGTTCGTAACATTCTGCCTGTCCGCAGTGCTAAGCGCGGAACGCAACTTATCTGCGATGTCGCCGGCCAATTGCTGTTGCAGCGAAATGATGTCGGTGCTCTTGCCGGTGTAGCGGCGCCCCCAGATTTCGGTATTGTCGCGAACATCGGTAAGCTCGGCACTGACCTCGATGGAATCACCTTGCGACATGACTCGCCCGGTCACCAGGACAGCTACGTGGAGATTGCTGCCTATCGTCGGTATATCAATATCTTTTCCCTTGTAGCGGAAGACTGAGTCGCGAGGCCTTACCTTGAGTTGGGGTACATGGGCGAGATTGCTGATCAACGCCTCGGTGATCCCATCGCTCAAGTATTCGGTGTTGGCATCTCCCCGGGCGTTGGTGAAAGGGAGCACAGCGACGGAATCGGGGCTGAGGTGGGGATTCCGGGGATGGGCGTTGGGCTGCTCTGCGGCTGCTCGCGCCGCGAAGCGCGCCGTCCTCCGATAAGAGTAAACACCAGCAAAGACAGCGACCGTCAACGCTCCTGCCATCAGCCAGGGCAGTAGCTGGGAATGCGGACGGAGATTTTCAACATCGGCCGTCTGCTTCTCAGGGGATTGACCTATCTCTTGGTCACTCGACTCTTGGTCGCTCGTCCGAGGATGGTCGGGGCGGGTGCTATCTGCTTCGGGCCCTGGGACCAACGCTGGGCCGACATTCGCCGCGTTGGAGTCGGCCCCGATCGTTTCCACTTTGGCCGACTCGGGGCGGCGCAGCCATTCCTCTAGTTCGTTTGTATAGGCAAAAACGACACCTCGGGAGCTGCCCGGTACCCGATGAATGGGTAGGCCGCGCTCGGTCTCCCAGCGGCGAACGGTCCGCTCGTCGCGCTCAAAAAAAGCTGCGATCTCTTTCCAGGAATCAAGTCGTTTTTCGGGTTGAGGCTGCGAAGACAGTCGGAATTGCTCCCTATAGACACAAATGTCCGGTCAAGCCCGTTCATGACCGTTCATGTCGATTGTAAGGGGGAGCGAACTCGATGATTATAGCCGAGATTCTGGGACGGGACATTCAAAAAGGACCGCAATTGTTTGCACCCGGAGGAAACCTCAAGGAGATTTTATGACGTCGACCGATGGCATTTTCAACAAGAAGTTCTTTGTAATTGTCGGACTCACAACACTGTTTTCACTAGCTGGAATCATCCTGCTGCCGGCTATTGGGACTTATGCCGATGAGGTCCAGGCCCAAACTCGACCGGCTGAGGCGGAGGCCCCGGCTGTCAGTCACAACACGTGGACGGCTGGTACGCCCATGCCAGTTCCGACCACTCAGTCAAGCGCGGGAGTGGTCAAAGGGGAAATCTACGTAGTGGGCGGTACGAATTCGACCGGGGCGATCACCGGCGACACTCAGATTTACAACCCTGCTAATGGTTCCTGGAGTACTGCGACCTCGCTGCCGGCGGCCGCCTCGGATGGTGGGGGCGCGGTCGTAAAGAACATCTTTTATTTTCTGGGTGGTTCTCAGGACGGCTCAACTTGTAGCAACGCGGTTTGGGCTTACACCCCGAAGACGAAAGTCTGGTCTGCCAAGGCTTCCATGCCAATCGGGCGATGCAGCCAAGGGGTGACGGTCGAGAAAAACATTATCTATGTTGTCGGCGGAGTGAGTGGTAGCGAAAGGCTCACGAGCGTCGAAAGCTACAATCCGGCCACTAATACGTGGACCGAAGAGGCTCCGCTGTCGGTTGGAAAGTCGGAGCCCAGCGTTGGCCTGGTGAGCGGCAAAACCATTGTTGCGGCGGACGGATTTACGACCTCCGGCGACAACGGCGATAACGAAGGTTACAGCGCGGTTACGAATTCCTGGACTTCCTACAAGTCCGATCCCACGCCCCGAAATACGGCTTGTGGTGCGGGCGTCGGCGGAAGCATGTACGTCGCCGGCGGCTATCCCGGTGGTGGCTCGGGAACTCCGGCGCTCGCGTTGAACGAATCGTTCAAGGTCGCGAAGAACATCTGGACGACTCTTGCACCGATGCCGCAGGCCGCCATGTTTTCCGCCGGTGCGGTCTACAAGGGCCAGCTTTACTGCATCGGCGGACAGAGCTCGTATCAGGGGACAGTCCTCGGAAACGTGCAGATTTATCAGCCGTAGCTTGAAAGCTTTTGCACGACTAACAACAGCAATGCAATAACAAAAATCCTTAAGGAAGAAGAAAACCTATGAATCGCACCTGGCACAAGAAACAAATCAAGACCAATAGGACCGCATTCGCAATACTCATTGTCTTCGCTTTCGCACTTGGAGCGGCGAGTCTTCTCAGGGCGCAGGCGGATGGAAATGACGCCGAGGCTCCGGCCGTCACACACAACACCTGGACGAGCGGCGCGCCGATACCAACGCCTGTGTATTATGCGGCCGCGGGAGTGGTCAAGAATGAAATCTACATTGTCGGGGGCGGGGTGACGTATACCACGTACACCGCCGATGTCCAGATCTACAACCCGGTCACGAACACGTGGAGCGCCGGCGTGCCGTTTCCGACGCCAATCGAGGCGGCGGCTTCTGCGGTGGTCAGTAATGTGTTGTACATCTTCGGAGGCAGCAGCGACGGATCGACCGGGACTAATGCGGTGTGGGCCTTTAATGCGAAGACGAAGACCTGGTCTCCGAAGGCCGCCATGCCGACGGCGCGATTGGGGGCGGTGGCGGTGGTGGACAAGAACATCAT
>JBAWBE010000021.1:0-2540 GCA_049589635.1 Terriglobales bacterium | reverse complement strand
GTGAATGGCCCGAGCACCGCTTCAAGATTGAAAAGGTAAAAAACCTCAATGCCGTGATCGGCCCCAAGCGGAAAGGTTAAACCCGGAGGGAGAGGCCCCTGAGGGGCATTCTCGTCGTTGAACTCGTAGGCGTAGGTCGGCACGTACTGCGACAGCAAAAGATCTGCGTTGCGGGCAGGACAAGCGAAAGCCCAGTCGGTGCCGAGCGCGCCCAAGGCCAGCGGTGCGCTAACGACACCCGGGGGCGGAGGATAGTTGCTCAGCGGGTATTCGGTATCAACCAGGAATTGTACGAACGGGTTGTCCACGGAGTCATCGAACAGTGCTGCCACCGCAGCCGGATACTCCGCATCAGTCAGTGGTCCGACCCCAAAATCGTATTCTCCTTCTACGAAGGCGCGCCATTCGTCATGGTTCGTGCCGTGGATCACAGGTACGCGGTTGAATTGACCATCGGCGAACGCCTGGGCTGGTGTCTGACTTAGCAGTGTCCCGTCCACGAACGGAAACAACCCGCCTGGCTCAATCGCGACCAGCGCCGAGGCTGGAACAGCGCGCAGACAATTCGATGTTTCAATGACCGTCTCACCGGGATTGGAACAGCCGAAGCCTGCCGAGACGTCGTCGCCTGGCGGTACGAACACGGTGCCGGTGGTTTCGCCAATGGTCAGCGAAACAATGAAATCGAAGTAGCTCTGAAATTCAAAATACGATCCGCTCTCCGATATCGCGCCGCGAAACAAGTGTGCAGCGGTTGGAGACGCAAGATGCGCATATACGCTATACCCGCCCGCGGACTCACCGAATATCGTCACTTGATCCGGATCGCCGCCAAAGCCTGCAATGTTCTGACGTACCCACTTGAATGCGAATTGCTGATCCATCAACCCATAGTTACCGGCCGGATGACCCTCCGAATCGAGCGCCGACTGTGCGAAGAATCCTAGATATCCCAGCCGGTAGTTCATCGTGACGACGATCACTCCTTTTTTCACCATGGGTGTGGGGTCGTAGATTTCGGCACCCCCGTTCACCAGGCCGCCGCCATGTATCCAGACCATCACGGGCAAGCCGCGGCCGTGATCTTCCAGCAAGTCATCGGCAAGTACGTTCTGGGGCGTAAACACATTCAGGAACAGGCAATTCTCGCTGCCAAACGGTGCCGACGCTGTAGGTTGCGTGCAGTCACCACCGAATTGAGTCGCCTGTAGGACAAATCCATGAAACAGTCCGTAGGGCTTTGGCGGTGTCCAGCGCAGGGGGCCGAGCGGCGGCGCCGCGTACGGGATGCCGAGAAATTGGTTTACCCCACTCGTCATTGTGCCTATTACGAGTCCGCTCTCAGTGAAAGCAATCGGAGAGCGAGGCGAGCCGGCGGCGGATGCGGTTACCACCAAGCCTGCTATGAGCGCAGAAATACCCGCTAATCCGACCAGACAACGAGTTGAGTTGCGAACCATCGCAAACCCCCCTTCCACGGTCGTGGAGTTGGACGGCGAATCTTCTCGCAATGCCGACTATCACCATGCGCCCGTCGTAATGCAAATCCTTGAAGGGCGCTTGCTTCAGCTGATCAGATTACCGTTAGCCGCGTCTCAATCACTCAGCCCGTAGATTTTACAATATAGATTTTACACACCACCGGTAAAAGAAACGCGAGCGCTGAAAGATTTTCAGGGCATTCGGGTCGGCGCGGCTTTTGCTGTAGTTCCGGTAGCAGGAGATAAAGCGTTGCCCGTTGGCACCTTCATATACAACGCTTACCGAGACTATAGCAGCAAGCGTTCAGCACTTCTTTTGGATCCGGTCTTTCAGGGCAACGGTATTCCCAAGGGACATGGCCACGCGATTCTGTTGATTCCGGGCTTTACCGCCGGCGACTGGACCTTCAACACGATGTCCCCATGGCTACAGCAGATTGGGTATCGCACGCACCTCTCGGGAATCAACGTGAACGTAGGATGCCCGCAGCGCAAGGTCGAGCGCATGCTGAGTCGTCTGGAAGATATCTCGAAGGAGGCGGGCGGTCCGATTGTTATCATCGGTCACAGCCTCGGTGGATTGGTCGGCTGCGCTCTCGCTCGGCAGCGCCCGGAGCTGGTCCGTCATGTGATTGCGATTGGTTCGCCGCTACGCGATGGATGGCAGGCGGTCACGCCCGAGGTCCGGCCGACGCTATTCGCGATTCATTCATTTTTTCAGAAGTTCATCGAGGCGCCGGAGGGCTGCGGAACGGAACGATGTATGTGCGAGTTTTCTAAAGAGGCTCACGGAGCCGAATTGCCGCCCGGCGTCCGCTTCACTTCGATCTATTCGCGACAGGACGGGATCGTTGATTGGAAGTTCGCTGCCACCGAGAACGGCGATAACTACGAAGTCGAAGGACTGCATACCGACCTGGTGGTGAACGTCGAGGTGTATCGCATCTTGAGCAACGTACTCGCCGGCTACCCGCGCGAGATCGTGAAGCTCCGCAGCATGGCCGCCGAAGCCTCGGACATCAAAACTGGAAAGCCTTCCGCACCTGCGAACTTCCCACC
>JBAWBE010000020.1:0-10095 GCA_049589635.1 Terriglobales bacterium | reverse complement strand
CGCTCGTCGAAATTGCGGGCGGAGCGACCGCAGCAGCGCTTTTTACGACGAATTGCGTCGTGGCGGCGCCGATTGAGGTTGGCAGAGCGGCGCTTGCGGCGAGTGGCGGGCGCGTTCGCGCGGTCATCGTGAATTCGGGCAATGCGAATTGTGCGACTGGACGCCCAGGCATTTCCGCCTGCGGGCGGGTTTGTCGCGAGGCCGCGAAAATCCTGGGCGTGCCGGAGTCCGAAGTTTTTCCTTCCTCGACGGGGATTATTGGAGTGCGACTGCCGGATGACAAAATCCGCGTCAAGTTGCCTGAACTGCTGGGGTCGCGATCAGAAAGCTTGCGCGGTGCCGACAATTTCGCGCATGCAATTATGACGACCGATACTCGACCGAAGATCGCATCGGGGCGATTTCGGGTTGGATCGAGCGCTGCGTCGCGAACGCGCGGTGCTTCGAGTCATGTGACTTTGCTCGGAATTGCGAAGGGTGCGGGGATGATTCATCCGCAGCTGGCGACGATGCTGGTTTACATTTTCACGGACCTGGAGGCTTCCGCGCGCGGCCTGCGGCGTCGTCTGCGGGAAGCCTGCGATGAATCGCTGAACTGCATGTCTATTGACGGTGACACTTCGACGAACGATACCGTGCTGCTGCTGGCGAGCGGGGCGAGCGGAATTCGCATCACGGATGCCGGCGTCGGGAAGAAATTTTTGGCGGCGTTGAATACCGTTTGCCAGTCGCTGGCCGAGCAGATCGTCAGCGACGGCGAGGGCGTGCAGCATGTGATTCGCCTGCATGTAACTGGAGCGCGCAGCCGCGAGGAGGCATTGACTGTCGCGCGGACAATTGCGCACTCTTTGCTGGTCAAAACCGCCTGGGCCGGTGCGGATCCGAACTGGGGCCGGATTCTGGCGGCGGTGGGACGGTGCGGTCTGGAGATTGATCCGACTCGCGTCAATGTTTTTATCGCGGATCAGAAAGTTTGCAGCGGCGGAGTCGCGTTCGCGTTCGATCAGAGGCGTGCGCATCAGGCGCTGGCTCGGCCGGAATGCGACGTGAAAGTTGACTTGGGGCGCGGGCGGGAATCAATCTCATTTCTTACGACTGATTTGACCGCGGAGTACGTCCGGATTAATGCGGAATACTCGACGTAGCAGGCGCGAAGGGGAATCTTAATCTCAGGGGCTAAAGCCCCGACTCCAGATGGATACTCGACGGTGCGGCTGAAGCCGCACCCCTTCAAAGCCAAAGTTCTTTCAAGGGCAAGGCTCATTCAGCGCCAAAGCTTCTTCGGAGCCAGAGCTTCGGGGCGCGAGAGACGGGGCAGGCCCCGTCTCTACACGAGGATCATTTAGGCCCAGAGGCCCTGGCCTCCCGAAAAGTTCGGCATATTTATGTGTTCGCGGGCGTGGGCGCCCGCGCCACACCTAGATCTAGAAGCTGAATGCCGCTTGCAGCTCGATTTTGCGATTGGCGGCTGCGGTTGAGAATGGGCCGCCAGCCAGGCCCACCGATCTTCCAAAGTTGGTGGAGGTGATGACTCCGATGGGAATGCCGGGATTCACGTTATTGAACGCATTCCGCGCATTGACGCTCAGCGTAAGGTTGTAGCGGCGATTTGTTGCCGCGCCGCCTCCGAACATTCCACCACCCGGACCTCCTCGACCGAAGCCGACGCCTCCTCCCCCACCTCCGCCTCCGGCATGTGCGGTAGGGCTATGGCCGCCCGGCGAACCTGCTTGCTGCCCCGTGTTGCCATGAATCTCGGGACCGAATCCGAATGTCTTGGAGAGGCGCAGGTTGAGCGTGAACTGATCGGGCCCGGTCAGGTAATTGATCGGAATGGGAGTGTAAGGGGTAGTCGGGACCGTATAGTGGCAGGCGATGAGTGGCGAGACGCATGCGCCGGTCGGGTTGGGAGCAAATGCCGGGCGCACGTTGAACTGCAAATCGCCGGCGAGATCCTGGCCCGCAGTGACGTTGTAGGGCGATCCGGAGTTGAAAACCATGAATGGGCTAAGTCGAAAGCCGCGCGGCAATGCCACCGTTCCGCCAAAGAAAACGCGATTGCGAATGGCGAAGGATGCGCGGCCATAGTCGAGCGCGATGTCGTGCTGATCCGACGGGAGGTTCGTGGTGAATGACCCGCCGCTCGTGGAGCCGATGGGATCGCTGTTGGCGTAGTTCAGAGAATAGTAGCCGTGCAGAGAAACCTTGGCTCCAGCTTGAATATTGAAACTGGCGATCAATTGATTCTGGCGAAAATTTCCGGCCGAAGCATATTGAAACATGTAAGTGCTGGGCGGCTGGCCGACGCCATACGGGTAGGCTGGCACGTCCGGCGCGTTGGGGATGAGCGACATCAGCGCGTGAACGCCGCGCGAGTTCAGATAGGTTAGGGTGCCGTTGGCGAACTTTGTGATCTGGCGCTCGAGGCTGAACGCGCTTTGCATGATGTAGGGCGCGTGCAGATTGGGCGCAATCTGGTAAATCGATGAAACTGTGCCCGACGGCAACTGGCTTACCGGCGGCACGTTGGGAAAGAAGTCAATGGTGGGACAGGTGGGATTGCATTGCGTGGTTGAGAATGCATATTGCTGCTGCGTTATTCCATTCAACCGGTCGGCATTCAGAACGAGGCTCTGACTGAATCGGTCATAAAAGAGGCCAAAGCCGCCGCGCAGCACGGTTTTCGGCGCGCTCTTGCCGCCGCCTCCGATGCCCCATGCGAAGCCGAGTCGAGGCGCCCAATCGGCATGATCGTGAATTGCGTTCTGCGTTTCAAAACGAAGGCCGCCGCTGAGCGTTAGCGTGGGACGAACCTTCCAGTCGTCCTGTATGTACAAGCCGGCATCGGCCACTGCCACGCTCAGGGTTGGAATCGCTCCGGTGGGACTTGCATCGAGCGAAAATTGAGTGGCGCCGGAGGGCGTGCCGCCGGATTCAAGAGCCTGCACGGCTGCATCGTAGGCTTGAATGCTGGGAAACGTGAATGCGCCGTTGAATCCGGCTCCGGACGTGCTGACTTCGTGAGTCACTCGCAGACGGCCGCCAAATTTCACGAACTGCTTGCCGGCGGCTATCGATGTGTAATTCTGCAACTCGTAATGATCCTGATAGTCGGTTTGTGTTCCTGAATTCGAGCGGCCGCCGGTAAACGATCCGAGAACGTTGATGGAGGCGTTGGTTGTGAAGCCGGTCGGCAGCGTTTGCAAAGGTGTGGTCACCGGATTCTGATTGCTGTTGTCCCGCAGATACTGAAAATGCGTCTCGTTAATCACCTTCGATCCGATGATCTGGGTGTCGGTGAGTTGAACGGTGTGTTCGGTGGAGGCCGTGTCGTATCCAGCCTCGGGTAGCACCAACCCGCCGACTCCGGCGTTCTGCCAGGTGTCGCGGTAATACTGGTAGCGGGCCGAGAAGGAGTTGTTGGGGGTGATCTGGTAGTCGACGCGCGGCCCGATGTTGGTGCGCGTGCGCGGGTTCGGAACGCTTTCGTTGAGGCCGAGTGCCTGCGCGTCGACGATTGCGATTTCGTCGATGTTGCGGCGTTGGACATCTAAGAAAAATGAGGCTTTCTTGTTGATCGGCCCGCCGATGTTGCCCTGGTAGATGACGGAGTCGTAGGGTTGCTGCTCGGCGTCACCGAGGAACGGATTGCGCGTGTTGAAAGCTGAATCGTTGCCGACTACGGAGAACTGTCCGTGAAATTTGTCGGTGCCCGGCTTGGTGAAGATCTCAATGCGTCCATAGCCGAGCTTGTCGTATTCGGCGGAGAAGGGATTCTGGTTGATGCGAATCTCGCGGATGGATGACTTGGGCGGAAGCTGGCCGGCGGTGAATCCATCGATGTAGAGCTGGCCGCCGTTCGGGCCGGCGGATGGGCCGGCCAAGGCTTCGAGATCAGCTTGCAGTTCGTCGGGATCGTCGGGGAGAGCTTCGAGGTCTTTGCCGCTGAGGATGACCGCGCTGGCATTATTTTGCGGATTCACCTGGACCTGCGGGCCTTCCTCCTCAACGTTTACCTTCTGCTGCTCAACCTGAATTTCCAGCGGAATGTTGAACTGCAAAACCTGGCCCGCGTTGAGCTGTACGTCGTTCTGGATGAAAGCATTGAATCCGTCGGCATTAGCGGTGACGGTGTAATTGCCCGGTGGCAGATTGCCGATTTCGTAGTTGCCGTTGTTGTTGGTCTTCGCGGAATGGGTCGGTCCGCCGGATTGAAGAATGGCGATAGTGGCGTTCGGAACGACGGCGCCCGAAGGATCGGATACCTGGCCGCGGAGCGTGCCTGTGCCGGTGGATTGCGCTGCGGCGGTTATGGTGAACGCGGCGGCGAGAATTAAGAGTGCGAAATACTTCAAGGGCATGCGTCTACTGATACCTCTACTTCTGAGGAACGGATTTCCCGATGAAGGTTGAGTGCTCATTAAAAATTAATATCTGAAAATTAATATCTGAAAATTAAGTTCTTACGGCGCGGAATCGCCCTCCCCACCCGATGTACTTAACGACCACGGGGAAAGCAGCGAAGCCGAGCGGCTCGGCGCGGCGGTAAGGATGGGCTCGACGCCGGCGAGCAAGGTGATGGCGGTGACATCGCCGGAGTTACTAGCGGATGTTTGTCCGAACGAAGAAACGATCATGACCGCGTCGCCCTTTTGCAGATCGGCGAGGGAGCTGTTTGGCAGGCGGCTCAACATGCGCTGCACATCCGGCGGGCCGCCTCTGCCTTGTGCACCGGATGAAGCACCGGCGTGCGCGTCAGGACTCTTCTGTGCCTGATCGCTCGATGAGGATTGCTTCGGTTGCGAGTTCGATGCGCTGCCGTTCTGCGGAGAAGGATTTGGGGAATCAGCGTTTTGATCTCCACTTGCGCTGCCTTTGAGTCGCATGGCGACGCGTTGTGCCATTTCGGGCGGGAGCTTTTTCATCTGCGAATCGGATGAGATTCTTACCACGACCGAAGCCTTGGCGATCAGATCGTGGACTGTGATGGTGTTGTTGGCGATGTCGATCGCGGTGATGGTTCCGGCAATATTGCGAAACGATCCCGAGACGACTTCTTCGGCGGTAAGTTCGTTGCCGTCTGGGCTGCGCGTGCCGCGGGCGCGAAGCTGATCGCCGATTTTGATCTCCGCCAGCGGCGCGGGCTTGGCATCGTCAAATTTGACGGAACCGGGAGCGTAACGGCGCAGGATTGTATCTTTGCCGACATGCAAGGCGACATTTCGGCTTGTGCCGAGGCCGCCGGAGGAAATCGTAATTGTGCCATTCGCTGCGTCGACATTCGTTACCAAGCCACCGACGCCCCGCTTTTGCCAGTCATCGCTTTCGCGCTGGTGTTTTGCGGACACGTCGGCTTGCTTCATGACAATGACGGAGAGGGCGGAGATGGAGTGTGGATCGGAGGTTGAAGCCTGGCCGCGGACGAGCACGCGGTCTCCCGGCTGAAGGTCTTGCGGCTGAAGCGCGGTCGCGTTCTTGAGATCTTTTTCACCCGGAGGAACGCGGAGGATTTTCGTTGTTGGAGCGAGCGTCGCTGTTACATCGCCGCCGGACTCGGCAGCAACTATGATGGAACCGGGCTGAACGGTTTTGATGGTTCCGACGGCCTTGGTGATGTTCGCGTCGCTTGTCGCAGGCTTGGCCTGAGCCGAAGCATTATTCGGCCATGCGAAGATCACAGTCATGAAGGCCATCATGAAGGCCGCGAACAATGTCACCAGAACGGTCGGGAGACCGTTACTCGCCCGATTGGTCCGGAATAATCGCATTCCATTTAATGTAGCATCGGCGAATGCCTGGGAAATCAGGCTTTACGAAGTTTTACTGGCCTTGACCTTGTATTTACAGCGATGATTGGCAACTGGAAGTTCTTAGACGCGCATCCACTGTTTTATCTAAGCTGGAGCGTGTGGAATCGTGTGTTCGGAGTCGAATATGTCTGTTCAACATGTACTGCCTTTGCGAATCATCAATCAGGCGTTGGTCTTTGCGCTGAGTTTTGTGCTGGCTGTTCCTCCCAGTTTCGGACAATCCAATTCTGGGCGATCTAGCTTCGGACAATCGGCGCAGAATGCGGATACGCAATCCGGAAAAGAATCATCGCGGGCCGCTGACTCGCAGACTCCGCAGACGGCCGCGCAGCAAAACAAGGATTCGGTTGCGACCATTGCAGTCGATGTCAATGTGGTCGCGCTGCCGGTTACCGTGCGCGACAAACACGGTGCAATTGTAAAGGACCTGACCAAGGATGACTTTACGCTCCAGGAAGGCGGACGGCCGCAGTCGATCAAGTATTTTTCGCTCGATTCGAATTTGCCGCTGACGCTCGGTTTGCTGGTGGATACGAGCATGAGCCAGCGCGAGGTTTTAGATCAGGAGCGCAATGCCAGCCACAGTTTTCTCGACCAAATGCTGACACAGCAAAAAGACAAGGCTTTCCTGCTCCATTTCGATCACGAGGTCGAGTTGCTCCAGGACTTGACGCACAGCCGTGAAAAACTGCAATCGGCGCTCGATTTGCTGAAGACCGGGGAAGACGACCGGAGCCGGTCGAATGATCCAAATAACGACGATTCGCGCTCAGGCCATCGGCATGGGGGCACCGAGCTCTACGACGCGGTTTATCTGGCGTCGAACGAATTGATGAAGAAGCAGACAGGGCGGAAGGCGGTGATCATTCTTTCTGACGGCGTGGATCGCGGCAGCAAGACGACGCTGGAGAGCGCGATTGAATCGGCGCAGCGTTCAGAGACGATCGTGTACTCGATTTACTTTAAAGGTCACGAAGAGCACGATCATCGCGACGGCGGCGGGAACCCGGGACGTGGAGGCGGCTATCCAGGGGGTGGTTACCCAGGTGGCGGCTATCCCGGTGGGGGTGGTGGTTATCCGGGAGGCGGACGACGCGGTGGCGGGCAACGGACACCGAGTGAGCCGCATGTCGATGGGAAGAAAATTTTGGAGCGGCTTTCGAAGGAAACAGGCGGGCGATTCTTTGAAGTTTCAAAGAAGCAGTTGGTGGGCGACATCTACACCAACATCGCCGACGAGTTGCGGACGCAGTACAGCCTTGGATTTACGCCTGATAAAGATGCTGCCGGCGAAGGCTATCACCGCGTGCTCTTGCAGGTGAAAAAGAAGGATATGGAAGTGCAGACGCGCGCGGGATATTACGAAGGCGGCCAAGGCTGAGGCGGGCGGCACTCACCCGGCGATTACCCGCTTCCGAGTAAGTTTCCACAGCGCTGGAAGAGTTGGCGTAACCTCGCCACCGCTCATTAACCTGAACCTCCTCAACTCTCTTCGATTTTCGATCTCTCTCAATCCGCTATCGACGAGTCGGAGGATGGTGCGTGCGCGATCTCCTCAGAAATGTGCTCGATGGTCGAGAGTGGGCAAGCGACATGCACCGTCTCGCCAGGCGAGTCCACATCAACGAGCAGCGCGCCGTTTTGAGTGTGGATCACGACGTGTTCGTTCGCATCTCGCACTTCAACCAGTTCGGCGTCAGGGTAGTTGCGCAGTTCTTCTGCAATGCGCTGGACCGTGGGTAGCCACGGTCCGGCCTGCCGGGCGGCATTTTGGATAGAGTGACGTGGCGCGAACCTCATGGCGACGGGGATGAGCGCAGCGGGAACGACCAGATGCACGTGATCGCCGTGCGCGCGATGCTCATCTACGGAGACGCGGACCATTCCTTCGTGCAAGGTATAGCCAGTAGCAACGGCGAGCGTGCCACAGAGGCCGAGTCCGATTTTTGCCAGCATCAACATACTTGCCTCCAGATATTTGCCTCTAGCCGGCTTCGCGTTAGTCCGAAAGGTTCTTGGAATCGAGCCAGATGCGAACGGTTTCTCTGTCGCTCTTGACGGAGACGAGCTCGGTATCGCCCTGGGAAGAGAGAGCGTGGATGGCAGCCAGAATGTCCAACTCATTTTGGTGCGCGGAGAGCAGCGCCTCGGCCACCTTCATGGGGACGCGAATTTCCACCTCTTCCTTCTTCTTAGCATTCCCCTTTTCGTGGACGTGGACCAGCAGATAGCCCGCCTGTTTCGCCACACGGACATCCTCTTCGTCGCTCTGGACGGTCACAAACTCTCCATCTTTGGTAGTGCGGATGGCGTCAAAAAGAGCATGCAGATCCACGCCGTTGGCTTCGGACACATCGATCATGACCTTGCCGTTGTGCAGGCGGTCATGGTTGATCGCCGGAAGGATTCTCTCGGCCAGTTCTAACGGAACGTTGACGTGGACGGTTTCATTCTTAGGTTGCGAACTCTCGACACGAACGTGAAGCCAACGATCTTGCTTTGGGGTTTGCGCGGTCTGGGCCCAACAGGCAAGGGGCAGCAAAAGGGTAAGGGCCGCTGTGATCATTCGAGCATGGGAAAACGACTTTCGGGTTGGCTGACGCATGGGTTCACGCCTCCTTGTGGCGCTCAGCCGAAGGTACGCAGGTTGGCTGCTAAAGGTTCCGGGAAAAAATTGGGTTCCGAGTACGGGCCAGCGCTTTTTTCTCTGAATTTGGTTATGTCTAGGGATGGAGGAGGCCGGATCGCGAGCGACAATGCCTTGGGTATTGAAAATTGTTACGGCGTCGGTTCCCAGAGCGGCCACAACCCGTCTGCGGTTACGCGATAGATCGCGTAGGCGCTTCCAGAGTCGAATGTCCGGCGGAACAGCAACTCGCCGCGTCCGTCACCGTCAGCATCCACTGCATCAATCAACTCCATGCGCGGAGAGAGATCGAGGTGCCGGGAATCGGTTTGCGCGAAGAATAGCTTTTGCAGTTCGCCTTCAAGATTGGTCCGCGCGATCAGCGTGATCTCCCGCGGAACCTGAGCGCCGGAAGCTGTAGCCGGCGGCACTGGAGTTCTGGCGGAAAGCACCAGCACGGGCTCATTCGAATTCGAGAGATCGAAAATGCGCAGGTTGATATCCTCGAATGCGGGCTTCGTGATTTTTGCCAACGACG
This sequence comes from Terriglobales bacterium, assembly GCA_049589635.1. Lineage (GTDB taxonomy): Bacteria > Acidobacteriota > Terriglobia > Terriglobales > Acidobacteriaceae > Acidiflorens. Next base: position 1,121 of record JBAWBE010000020.1, on the reverse strand, counting down.
CTTTATTGCGCGCGGAAGCCGCGCCGGTGGACGATTTCGTTCCGTTTGCGGATTTCGAGGCTGCGGTCGAAGAGTTTTGCCCCGAAACCTGTTGAGCCTTCGACTGAAGCTGCTGCCCGGCGAGTTCCAACATTTTGTTGCGATAGATCGCTTCTTCCGCCGGCTTCAGGTCATAGGTGTAGGGGCGAGGGTCGGGCCCGCCAGCATCAGAGATCGCGGTGACCGTCTTAACCGAGGCCGCTGCCACGGTTTGTGCGACGGCTGCTTCTTTCCCGACGTCCTTGGACGCGGCAGCGGCCTGCACGGGATCGTCGAAGTTCACATAGGGTTCGTGATGCGCATTCGGATCCGGCTTTCCTCGCCTTAGAATCGGCCGATTCGGATCGCTGATCGGCTGGTCGGGGTCGGATCCTCGGCTCGCGGAGGTGGTCGCCGGCTTGGCTCCCGAGTCAGGTGGCCTGCTGGTGGCTGAGTCTGAAGGTTTCGCTGTATCGGACGTCTTGGCCGTCGTTGAATCGGCCCCCTTTGGTTGATCGGAACCCTTTGAAGCGGGAGTTGTCGAGCTGCCCGAGGTCGTGGGCGCGGAGGACTGTGACGAGGGTGATGTTGAAGATGTCGACGGCGCAGAGGTCGTTGTGGGAGGTGCTGATCCCGGAGAAGCTGCGGGCGTCCCTGACCCGTTCGTCGAAGGCGCGGCGGGCTTCGTGTCGTCTTTATCGGCCTCCCCACCGGCTCGGCGATGGAGCACGGGGTGGTCATCGTCCCGGCCGCCTTCGTCGATTACGGGAGGGGCGTACTTCTGCTTGTCCGTTTTTAGCTTCGCGCCCTCGGGAAGCCACGTTCCCTCCGCGATCCATTCACGATTGAGCTGTCCCGGTTGGGTAATCGTGAAGAGGCCTTGCGATACGCCGGAGCGAAATCCTTCGTACACGATCCCGAAATCGAGCGCCATTGGCACGGGAGTCGCTTTGTAGGACTCGGCGTCGTAAAACTTGCCGTTCATCATGATGGCGATCGGAACAAGGCGAGCCTTGCCTTTGTCGGTAATCTCAACCAGGGCGAGGGCGCGGGGCCCCTGGTCGGCATCTTTGCGCGCTTGGTGTTGCGTGAGTTCCTGCGCG
>JBAWBE010000019.1:0-4043 GCA_049589635.1 Terriglobales bacterium | reverse complement strand
AACCCGCAACAGGCTTCGGGGCGCAAGCTCTATGACGACTATTGCGACCGGTGCCACGAGCCTTATTCTTCGCGCGGCAAGAAAGGGCCGAGTTTGAAGGGCGTCTTTAAACGGCAGTATCTGGAGTTGAGCGGGCTGCCTGCGAACGACGACCGCGTCGCTGAGATCGTCAAATACGGGCGCGCGAAGATGGAAGGCTTTGGACCGATTATGAATGACCAGCAGATCAAGGACCTGCTGGCGTATCTGCACACGCTATAGGGGGAATCGAACTCCCCGATCTCGTTCGCATTCGCCGTGGGATAATTCTTCGATGCCAAGCGCGGCCAACTCGGCGCTTTTTCAAAAGCTTCCCTCGACCAACGAGCTTCTCCAGCAGCCCGAACTGCGGGCGCTCGTCGCGCGCGAAGGTCACACAGCCGTCGCCGAGAGCATTCGCAACGTCATCGAGCGCCTGCGCGGAGAAATTGCTGCCGCCCGTTTGGACGCGAACTCTCTGGATCTCGCGCTCACCGGTCTTTCCGCAGCCATTGAACGTGAACTGCGGCAATACCTTCGCTATTCGCTTCGGGCGGTCATCAATGCTACAGGTGTGATTCTGCATACGAATCTTGGACGTGCGCCAATTTCTTCCCCGGCGCTCGACCACATTCGTGAGACGGCTGCGGCTTACTCGAATCTGGAATTGGATCTTGAGACGGGAGAACGCGGAAAGCGCGACGTTCACGTTGACCGGCTGTTTGGGAAGTTGTTCGAGGAATATGGAGCCACGGGCGCCGCGCCCGTGCATGCGGAACATGCAGGGAGAGCAATCTCGACGGCCGTCTTCAACAATATCGTCGTCAACAATAATGCCGCCGCCGTACTGCTCGCGCTCAACTCGCTGGCGGAAGGCGGAGAAGTGATCGTCTCGCGCGGAGAACTGGTGGAAATCGGCGGCTCGTTCCGCATTCCTGACGTGATGTCGAAGTCGCAGGCTACGCTACGCGAAGTTGGCACTACCAATCGCACGCGCGTCGCCGACTACGAGAACGCCATCAACGAACGGACGCGGCTTCTGCTGCGCGTTCATCGGTCTAACTTCGCTATAACAGGATTCACCGAACAGCCTGCGGTAGCTGAGCTGGTTGAGCTGGCGCGACGGCGTGAGATTCCTCTGATGGAGGATCTGGGGAGCGGCGCTCTTTTCGATTTGCATTCCATCGGCATCGCCAACGAGTCGAGCGTCTTCGACAGCTTGCGCGCGGGCATCGACATCGTTACTTACAGTGGCGACAAACTGCTGGGTGGACCTCAGGCTGGATTGATTACAGGACGCGCCGACCTCGTTGCTCGCATGCGTTCCAACTCGATGTTTCGCGCGCTGCGGGTGGACAAGCTTACTTATGCCGCGCTTGAAGCCACGTTACTTGCTTACGTCAAACACGATTATGCTGCCGTGCCAGTGCTCCGCATGATGCAGTTGTCGAACGATGAAATTGCAGCGCGGGCTGAAGCCCTGGTGGCGCGAGTGGGTTCCGGGGCCATGACAAAACTTGGTCTCGAAATTGTCGACGGCGAATCGGTGATCGGAGGGGGCGCCGCTCCGAGCGCCGTGCTTCCTACGCGGCTCGTTGCTCTCACGCATCGACAGCACAGCGCCGCCGAAGTGTGCTCTCGCCTTCGCCAAAGCGATCCGCCGGTAATCGCTCGCGTCGAAGATGGGCGCGTGTTGCTCGATCTACGAACTGTTTTTCCTGAACAAGATGTAAGGATCGCGGAAATTATCCTGTCGATTACTTGATTTACGAGAAATCAGCTCGATCAACGCCTGCCTTCCCGAAACAAACTGTGGCTACCCTCTACACCATCGGACACTCGACGCGCACGCTTGCTGAACTTGTGTCCGCTTTGAAAGCGCACGGCATCGAGACCCTGGTTGATATTCGTGCTTTTCCGAGGTCGCGGCGGCTGCCACATTTCAATCGCGAGGCGCTGGAAACCGAGCTACCAAAACTGGGCATCCGCTATATTTGGATGAAAGCGCTGGGCGGATACCGTAAAGCCACTCGCGAGAATTCGCCGCACACTGGCCTGCGCAATGCGAGTTTCCGGAACTACGCGGACTACACTCTTACGCCTGAATTCGAGCAAGCGATGGATGAGTTGATAAAAATCGCGACGCAATCTCGCACGGCATACATGTGTGCCGAGCGAGTCTATTTTCGGTGCCATCGCATGATTGTTTCTGACTGGCTGGTCGCCCATGGGCATGAGGTGCTGCATATCGATGCGGAAGGTTCGACACGCCCACACAAACTGATGGACGAAGCGCGCTTGATCGATGGCAAGATGATTTACCGCGGCGATCAGCTCTTTTGACAGGACCGCGAATGCCGATTCCAAATTACAAATTTCACACCACCGATTAATATGTGTGCATGATCATCGGCACGGGCGTAGACATCGCCGAAGTTCCCCGCATTCGCGAGTCGATTGAGAAATATGGCGACCGCTTCCTGCACCGTATTTTCACGGAAGGCGAGATTCGTTATTGCGAGGCTAAGGCCAGCCGTTTTGAAAGCTACGCTGCGCGTTTCGCCGCGAAAGAAGCTGGCATGAAGGCGCTTGGCACAGGTTGGAACAATGGCGTGCGCTGGAAAGATATCGAGGTCGTGCGGCCGAAAGGGCAGCGGCCGACGATCCAGTTTCATGGGCAGGCGGCGGCCATCGCCGCGAAGCTGGGGTCTAAGAACATCGCGCTTTCGCTCACTCACACTTCCGAGCAGGCGCTGGCTCACGTTATTTTGGAGAGCTAGATTTTGGAGAGCTAGATTCTGCAGCGCTAGATTTTGCAGAACTCGTCGCGCTCGCGTTTTTCACATATTTATCCATCCAGGTATTCATTTCCCAGAACATGTGCAGGACGGACTCGCGGCCCGCATATCCGTGAGATTCGAGAGGCAATAGCACGAACCGCACCGTGCCACCCTGTCCTTTAATTGCGCTAAAGAGGCGTTCGCTCTGGATCGGGAACGTTCCGCTGTTGTTGTCGGCCTCGCCGTGAATCAGCAGAATCGGCGTTTTGATTTTGTCGGCGAACGAGAAGGGCGACATTTTGTAATAAACCTCGGGAGCCTGCCAGTACGTTCGCTCTTCGTTCTGAAAACCAAATGGGGTGAGCGTACGGTTATAGGCTCCGCTGCGGGCGATGCCTGCTTTGAAGAGGTCACTATGCGCGAGAAGATTCGCCGTCATGAACGCTCCGTAAGAATGGCCCATGACCGCTACGCGATTGCGATCCACCACGCCCAGGCGCGCACCTTCATCGATCGCCGCCTTCGCGCTCGCGACCAACTGTTCGACGTAGGTGTCATTCGGCTCCGCCTTGCCCTCGCCGATGATGGGAATTGTCGCGCTCTCCAGCACCGCGTAACCCTGCGTCACAAACGGCACCGGCGAGCCCCAGTACAAAATCGGAAACTCATTCGGAGACCCCTGTATTTGTCCGGCCGCGGACTTCGTTTTGTACTCTGTCGGATATGCCTCGAGGAGCGTGGGGAGCGGACCGTCGCCCGGCCTGTAGCCGGGAGGCAGATACAAATTCGCGCTCAGGTCGACGCCATCGGCGCGCTTGTATTTGAGCACCTGCTTTTTCGGCAGAGGAGCGTCGCCGTAAGGGCTCGGAAAGAATGTCACTTGCTTGCGATCGCCGCTCGCGGCAGTCTTCGCCATGCTTACGACGTAATAATTCGGGCTCACTTCCTGCGACTCTCTTCGGATCAGAATGGTCGCGTTCGTTGCGTCCAGCAACCCGATTGGACTTTCAAAGAATTTTGCCTCGGATTGCCAGAGCCGTTTGCTCTCGCCATTCGATACGCTCATCACGGCGACAAACGGACGATCACCCTCGGGCGACGCTCCACGCGCGTGCAAATAAATGCCGCCGTCTGGAGCGGGTTTGCAGAACGTCCTTGCCGAAGCTGTTCATCACCGTGAAGGGCTCGCCCGGATCGTGATAGCGATCCTCGAATGAGCCGTCGAACAGGGTTGCAGCAGGTCCG
>JBAWBE010000018.1:0-7731 GCA_049589635.1 Terriglobales bacterium | reverse complement strand
GTTTTTGGCCTTGAGCGTTCGCACGGCCGCGCCCGCGAGCTTGCGCAAATCGGAAGCGGAAAATGTCTTTGCCTTCCCGCCGCCAAGCAGTAGCAGGCGTTTGGCTTTCACTCCGGCAGGATGATGCAGGAGCGTAGTCTCGAAACTTTTGCCAGTCACTTCGCCTGATGTGATGATCTCTTTGGCGGCAGCCGACACAGCGGCATCAGAGGTGGCAACGGACGGCGTGGGCTTGCCTTTGTCGCTTTGGTCCTTCTCGGTTTGGTCAAGGACGACAACGACCAGGCAATCGGTTTCAATCGCAGAGGGGGAGGTGGACGAAAGATTTGTATTCATAGTTGGGATTGTGTTCAGTATCCACGGTAAGGCGTGGGACGCGCAAGTTGTGCTCGTCCCGGTTGAGTGATCGTCAGTTCCGCGGTGGCGAGACGGGGCAAGCCCCGTCCCTACCCGTGGGCCGCACCCTACGGGTTTCTCGAATTCTCTTTATGCTTTTCGCGACCGCGCCACCGCTTCGCGGGCTTCCTTGTCGGCCGTGCGGCGGCGCTCAGTTTCGCGCTTATCCCAATGCTGCTTGCCTTTTGCGAGAGCTAGCTCGACCTTCACTTTGCCACCTTTGAAGTAGATCCTAGTCGGGATCAGAGTTAATCCCTTTTGCTGCGTTTTGCCGACCAATTTACGAATTTCTTCACGGTGCGCCAGGAGCTTACGAGTGCGGACCGCCGCGTGGTTCGAATAGCTCCCATGCTCATAGGGGCTGATATGGCAATTCAGCAGCCAGAGTTCGTTATCTTTGACCAACCCGTAGGCGTCCTTGAGATTCGCCTTGCCTGAGCGAATCGATTTCACCTCAGTTCCGGTCAGCACCACCCCCGCCTCAAATTTTTCGAGCAAGAAATAGTTATGGCTCGCGTTCCTGTTGACAGCGGCATCTCTCTCTCCCGCCGCGGTGGGCAGGCGGCGGGGATTCTTCTCCCGGTTGGACTGCGTCTGGTGGGTGGTCTGCTTGGCCATTGCTAGGGGTTAAGAAGAAGTTAGCACGAACTGAGAGATCGGTTTCAGGTGGCAGGTCTGAGGAGTCAGGAAAACCGGCTGACCGTCGATCGGACACCTGACTACCCAGTTACACCCTGCGGTACAGGTACTAATGAGTGTAAACATCAGGGCACCAATCACTTCGAGCGCTAATTAAGGCGATGCTATAATCCAATTTTCCAAACCTTTCTGGCGGCAAAGACCCGGTCGGATACCGATCCCTCCGGTTCTTTTGTGGTTTTATGTCAAAAACACTGCCCGGTGAATGACCGGCGAGAAATCTAGAGATTCTTATGAGGACTGTTTGATGACACGGCTGAAGCGTCCGGCTCTGTTCATGCTGGTAGTCATGTGCCTTTGCTTCGTGGGTACCGCCGCCGATAAGGCTAAAGACCTCTACGAAAAGGGCGCCGACGCCCAGGCGCGCCAGGACTACGAGAAAGCTTACGAGTTTTTCAAGCAGGCCTATGATCTTAAGCCGAAAGACCTGCGCTACCGCACCGCCTATGAGCGCAACAAGTTTCTCGCGGCCTCGTCCCACGTGCATCGCGGACAGATTCTGCGCGATGCCGGCAAACTCGACGACGCCAAGACGGAGTTCGAGAAGGCGCTGGCGATCGACGCCTCCTCGTTTATTGCACAGCAAGAGCTGAGGCGGACCCTCCAGATGATTCGGGAGGCGCAGAATCCACAGCCACAGGCCTCGTCGACCGGAGGCACCGGCGAACTTCACAAATTTCTTTCGCAGGCGCGTGGTCCGGTTGAACTGGCGTCGATTTCGAATGCCCCAATCACCCTCAAGCTGACCGAAAAATCGAGTGTGATTTACGAGACCGTAGGCAAGCTGGCCGGTATCAACGTGCTGTTTGATCCCGATTACACGCCCAAGCAGGTACGCATCGAACTGAACGGCGTCACGCTCGAAGAGGCGCTCTCGATCATCTCCTTCGAAACCAAGACCTTCTGGCGTCCAATCACGCCGAACACGATTTTTGTAGCGCAAGACAATCCCGCAAAGCGGAAAGAGCTGGAACAAAACGTCCTTAAAACTTTTTATCTTTCCAATCTTTCGCAGCCCACCGAATTGCAGGATGTAGTCAACGCGATGCGCACGATACTCGAGGTAAGCCGCATTCAGCAGCTGCCCTCGCAGGGGGCAATTGTGGTGCGCGGAACACCCGATCAGGTAGCGCTGGCGCAGAAGCTGGTTGACGACCTCGACAAGGCGAAGCCCGAGGTGCTGGTCGATGTGGCGGTGATGGAAGTCAGCCGCGACAAGATGAAGCAGCTCGGCATCAGTCCGCCGACCAGTGTCTCGGTAGCCCTCCAGCCCAACGTCAACACCACGACTACACCCACCACCGGTACCACCGGGACGACTGGCACCACTACCAACGGCTCAACTACCAACGGCGTCAGCTTGAACACTCTGGACTACCTGAACGCGAATGACTTCCTGGTAACGATTCCGGCGGCGTCAGCGACCGCGCTCCTGAGCGACAGCACGTCGAAGATCATACAGAATCCGCAGATCCGCGCGCTCGATGGCCAGAAGGCGACGCTCAAGATCGGCGAGCGCGTGCCAGTGGCGACAGGATCGTTTCAGCCCGGCATCGGCGGCGTTGGCATCAATCCTCTCGTCAATACGCAGTTTCAATACATCGATGTCGGCGTAAATATCGATATCACTCCCCGCGTGCACGCCGGACACGAAGTGTCATTAAAGCTCTCGCTTGACGTTTCGGCCGTGACTTCTTATGTAAGCATCGGTGGCATCAGCCAGCCCGTAATTGGCCAGCGCAAGGTCGAGCACGAAATCCGCCTGAAAGATGGCGAAGTGAACCTGATTGGCGGAATCATGGAAGATCAGCAGACCAAGGCGTTGACTGGCATCCCCGGCTTGGCTTCGATTCCGATTCTCAAATATTTGTTCTCGCAGACCAACACCGAGCACCAGGAAGACGAAATCGTATTCGTGCTCACGCCGCACATCATTCGCGGCGCCGAATTGCCGGCGGGCGCCACCGACCTGCTCGACGTCGGTACTGCCAATGCAATCTCACTCCGGCGCACCAGCGCGAAGGCGGTTGAGACTGGGACTCCAGCGCCAGGAAGTCCCGCGGCCCAGCCGTCGGCCACGCCGCCATCAAACCCGCAGGGTGCAGCGATTCAGACGCCGGACACGACAACGTCAGCGCAGGGTCAAGCCCAGCCAAATCGCCCAGGTTTAGTCGCACATCCCGTGAAGACATTCCAGGCCGCTCCGGGCGCCTCCGCGCAACCGGGAGACGCAAATGCGACCGGATCCTTCTTGTTCGATCCTCCAACCTTGAATCAGACCAAGGGATCGACCTTTACTGTGAACCTGATGATCACGGGCGGCCAGAACGTGTACTCGGTCCCGTTGCAACTGAGCTACGATCCAAACCAATTGCAGGTGATCAACGTCTCGAACGGTGGATTCCTCTCGCAGGATGGGCAGGCGGTTGCGCTTGTCCACCGTGACGATCCGTCGACCGGAACCCTGAATGTGACAGCATCGCGGCCTCCCGGAGTGGGTGGAGTTTCAGGCCAGGGATCGGTCGTGACCGTAACCTTCATGGCGAAGTCTTCCGGCCAGTCGGCCCTTACGATCACGCGAGGCGGCGCACGCGATCCCGCCATGCAACCGATCGCCATGAATGGCGCACAGGCAGCCATCACGATTCAGTGAAGCAGGATGATGTAATGGTTCATCGATACAACATGAAGCGGGCTCCAGCATTTCGCCGGAATATGGGTGGGAACGCAAGTAAGAAAGCCGGCGGGTTCACTCTCATCGAACTCATAGTCGCCACCACCATCCTGATCATTCTGACGGGCATGGCGGTCCCGCTGGCTCAGGTCACGATCAAAAGGGAGCGCGAGCGCGAGTTGCGCACAGCCCTGTGGACCTTGCGCGACGCCATCGACCGCTACAAAGATGCCGCGGACCGCGGGTCGTTTCAAACCAAGGTGGATAGCAATAACTATCCGCCAGACCTAGATACCCTGGTCAAAGGTGTCGACGTCGCTGGGAAGAAGCTGAAGTTTCTCCGGCGAGTACCTGTCGATCCGATGACCGGCAAGGATGAGTGGGGACTGCGATCAATGCAGGATGATCCAACATCGGATTCCTGGGGCGAGCAGAACATTTTCGACGTTTACAGCAAGTCGCAGAGCACCGGTCTGGACGGCACGAAGTATAAGGATTGGTAGGAAAGGATTTCGTAGGCAGCCCGACCTACTTCGCGGTACTCCAGAGATTGTTGGGGCCAGCGCCTTTCGCGATGCAAGCTAAGAGATAGAAGGCATTCTAATATCAGGCAATGAGAGCTCGCTCCAAAACTCGCGGTTTCACCCTAATCGAGATGCTGATCGTCATCAGCGTGATGGGGGTGCTGATGGCGATCGCGTTGCCCGTGTACAGCACGGTCGTGACGCGCTCGAAGGAAGCGAAGCTCCATCATAGCCTGGTGACCCTCAACAATCTCATTCAGCAATACACGCTCGATAAGAAGGCAGCGCCCCAACAACTCGACGACCTGGTCACTGCGGGATACCTCAAATCACTCCCGGACGACATCACCGGCAGCAATACAACCTGGCAGACCGAAAACGAAGATCCGGAGAAGGCGGTCAATCCCGAGCAGACCGGCATTGCATCGGTGCATAGTGGTTCCGATCAGACGGCGCTCGACGGAAGTGCATATTCAAGCTGGCAGAAGTAGTGAAACGGACATGATTCGCAAGGGACTAGGACGAGTGACAAGACGAATCCAGCGCGGCAGCCGGGGCTTCACACTCATTGAGATGATGGTCGCGATCTCCGTGATGGTGATTCTGCTCTCCCTGGTGATGCCGATTTATAGTGCCAGCATCCGACAAGCAAGGGAAAACAACTTCAAACAAAATGTCGAGACGCTGAACCAGGTCATTTTTCAATACACACTCGATAAGCAGAAAGCGCCCAAGTCACTAGAAGACCTTAAAACAGCCGGATACATCTCGTCAGTACCGGACGACATTACCGGAACCCAAAGTTGGGAGATCGAAGAAGACGAAAAAACACTTCTGTCTCTGCAACAGACCGAGGGCGGCGTTTACGGTGTGAAGAGTTCCTCAAGCCGGGTCGGCAGCAACGGCAAGCCGTATTCGGAGTGGTAGCGATGAGGCATGCCGCATGAGTTTACTTCTGCAACCGGGAATTGAATGTCTCTTCTTCTAACGGCGATCTCCTGACGCCCATCCCATCTTTCTGCTAATTTATTCACTTCCACTTACGGAGGTGAGCTTTGAATTTCAATTTCCTGAACCGCTTGCAGCCGTTCGCACAACTTGTCATGCGCCTGGCCATCGGCGCTATTATGATCGCGCACGGCTACAAAAAAGTCTTCGGCGGATTTCACCATCACATGGACACGGTAGCTTCCCTCGGACTTCCCGCGTGGATGGCCTATCTTTCCGCCGGAACAGAATTCTTCGGCGGAATTGCGCTCGTGCTGGGATTGTTCACGCGTTTCTTCTCGTTTGCGGTGTTGATCGAAATGATCGTCGCTATCTGGAAGGTGCATCTCAAAAATGGCCTGACGGGTCAAGGAGGCTACGAGTTTCCGCTCGCGGTCGCGACGATTGCGCTCGCTCTGCTCTGTTTTGGAGGAGGGCCGTGGGGATTCAGTCTGCCTCGATTGGGTGGCGCGCCAAGGGGAAAGAATGGCTGACAACTCGCGCTCATAGCGCGACGGATCCTGCAATCACGAACATGCAGTTATAAAAACGTGCGGTTATAAATATGACAGACGAAAAACCAGACTGGAAGAATCATGGTCTGCGGATCATCCGCAGCGGCGAACTGGACAGCAACACGCCGCAGACTCCCGGCATGACGCGCGCCGAAGCCATCTCGCGCGCCCGGGTGGGCGCGCAAAAGCTGTGGGCCGGGACAGTGGTCGTCCATCCGAATGCGAAGACCGGACCGCATCATCATGGGGAACTAGAGACCGTGATCTATGTTGTGCGCGGCCGGGCACGTTTTCGCTGGGGAGATCGTCTAGAGTTTGTCGACGAGGCAGGTCCGGGAGATTTCGTCTACGTTCCTCCATTCGTTCCACATCAGGAGTTGAACGCTCGCAAAGATCAGCCGGTTGAGGCTGTGATCGTCCGCAGCGGACAGGAGCCGATTGTTGTGAATCTGGATATCGCAAGTCCGGAGGACATCGCGGATGATCTCCAGGGTGACCCGTTTCACTCCGCGCCGGGAAGAAGCTAGAACTCCGACAATTCCTTCATTGCCCGAAACAGATCGCTTGCCTGCGGCAGAATCGCATCTTCGAGAATCGGCTGATAGGCGACGAACGTATCGGTGGCCGCGACGCGCTTGACGGGCGCATCGAGGTGATCGAACAGCTGGTCGGCGATGCGGGCTGCGATTTCGGCGCCGTATCCCCAGCTTAGCGAATCTTCGTAGGCGATGAGCGCGCGATTCGTTTTTTGAACCGACGCGGCGATCGCATCCCAATCGAACGGATTGAGCGAGCGCAGATCGATCAGTTCGACACTGACCTGGTGCTCGCGCTCAATCTTCTGCGCGGCCTGGAGCGCCCGGGGAACAACTGCGCCATAGGTGATGACGGTGAGATCAGTGCCCGGTTGAATAATTTTCGCCTTGCCGAACGGCACCATGTAGTCCGGGCCGGGATATGGCGCCCGCCCGAAGGTTTCGCGGTATAGGCGTTTGTGCTCAAGGAAAAGAACCGGATCGTCGCAGCGAATGGCGGTGCGCAGCAACCCGGCGGCGTCGAGCGCATTGGACGGAAAAATCACACGCAGGCCGGGGATATGCGTGAAGATGCTCTCGCCGCATTGCGAGTGATAAATCGCTCCTCCGGTCAGGTAGCCGCCGATGGCGACGCGAATGACGAGCGGCGATGAAAACGCATTGTTGGATCGCCAGCGCATGAGCGGGAGTTCGTCGCGCAGTTGCATCATCGCGGGCCAGATGTAGTCGAAAAACTGGATTTCGGCGACGGGCTTCAGCCCGCGCGTCGCCATACCGATGGCGCGGCCGACGATGTTCGCCTCCGCGAGTGGAGAGTTAAAGACACGGTCTCCGCCGAATTCGCATTGGAGACCTGAAGTAAGTTTGAAGACTCCGCCTTTGCCTTTGACCAGCTTTTGCTTGACGTACTCTTCGCGGCTGCAATCGGCTACGTCTTCGCCGAACAATACGATCCGTTCATCGCGGTGCATTTCGTCGCGCAGCGTGGCGTTGATCAGGTCGGCCATCGTCTTGGGCGCGGAAGCGGCAGTGGGCTTGCCATCCGCACCATTCTGTGGCTCGGCGAACGCCGGTTGCGTATCGAACGCAGCAGAAGTGGGATCGAGGTCGGGCGAGTAAACGAAGTTGTAGATCGAATCGGGCTGCGGCAACGTGGCTACGAGGGCGCGATCGGTCGCGTCTTGAATTTCTTGTTCGACCTCGGTCTCAATTTTGTTGATCCCTTTTTCGTCCAGGATGCCTTCGCGCAACAAGAACATCTGCATGAGCGAGATGGGATCGCGGGCGGCATCGCTCTGGCGCTCGCTGTCTGGGCGGTAGGCGCGCTCGTCATCAGAGAGCGAGTGCGAATACGGGCGAATCACATGGGCGTGCAGGAATGCTGGACCCTGACCGGTGCG
>JBAWBE010000017.1:0-2248 GCA_049589635.1 Terriglobales bacterium | reverse complement strand
GTTAGAAGTCAGATTGAAGAAGTAACACCTTTCGAAAGGGCTAGTCGTGGCCAGTGGCACTGATTTTGATTTTACTTCTTCAATCTGACTTCTAACTTTTGACTTTTCCGCACGAAGAAACGCAGATGCCCAAGATTCGCATTATCGGCGCAGGCCTAGCCGGCTCGGAAGCAGCGTGGCAGTGCGCCCGCCGCGGAGTCGCAGTTGACCTGATCGAGATGCGTCCAGTTCGCGAGACTCCGGCCCATCAAACCGCCGATTTCGCGGAATTAGTCTGCTCGAATTCTCTGAAGTCGGACAGCGAAAATACCGCGCCCTGGCTACTGAAGGAAGAGATGCGCCGCGCCGGTTCGCTCCTACTTGAAATCGCGCGTGCAACGGCAGTGCCAGCCGGTCACGCGCTCGCCGTCGATCGCACAGAATTCTCGCGAAAGGTCACCGAAGCAATTTCGGCCGAGCCCTTGATCACCATTCGCCGTGAAGAAGCCACCCAGATCGATGACGGGGAAATCGCCGTGATCGCCACCGGCCCTCTGACGTCCGACGCGCTTGCCAAAGAAATTGCACGGCTCAGCACAATCGACGGCCACGACGCGCAACTTTATTTCTACGATTCCATCAGCCCCATCGTCGACGCCGATTCCATCGACATGAGCAAGGTCTACCTGGCCGCGCGCTACGACAAAGGTTCGGCCGACTACATCAACTGCCCGATGTCGAAGGACGAGTACGACGTGTTCTACGATGCGCTCATCGCGGCGCAATCCGTCGAGCAAAAAGACTGGGAGAACCTCAACTACTTCGAAAGCTGCCTGCCCATCGAAGAAATCGCTCGCCGTGGCCGCGACACGCTGCGCTTCGGCCCGATGAAGCCAGTTGGCCTGAAAGATCCGCGCACCAGCAGAATCCCGTATGCAGCGGTTCAATTGCGTCAGGAAAATCTGCGCGCCGATTCCTACAATCTGGTCGGCTTTCAGAATCACCTGAAGTTCGGCGAGCAAGCCCGTGTGCTGAGCCTGATTCCCGGCCTCGAGAGCGCCCGCTTTTTGCGCTACGGCCAGATCCACCGCAACACTTACATCAACGCGCCCGCGCTGCTGACGCCAACGCTGCAAATGAAGGCGCACCCTTACATCCTCTTCGCCGGCCAAATCTGCGGAGTAGAGGGTTACGTGGAATCGATCGCCACCGGCCTGCTGGCAGGAATCAACGCGGCCGCGTTAGCCGCTAGAGTCGATCCCATCCCCCCGCCGCGCGCCTCGGCCTTCGGCTCGCTCGTCCACTACGTTACGCAAGCCGACAGCAAAAACTTCCAGCCGGCAAACATCACCTTCGATCTTCTGCCTGCGCTGGAAAATCGTGTTCGCGACCGCAAGGAACGTCATCGCCTGCAATGCGAAAAAGCGTTGCAAGAGTTTGAAGGCTGGCAGCAAGCCATCTATGGTGCCATAACCAGATCGTAGCGCCGGCATCTTGCGGGATCCGAAAAACACGATCACAGCAGAAGATTTCCAAAATCAAACTTCCTCCCCGCTCGACGAAGGCCAAAGCTCGCACGAAACGTCCGAATTCTCTTGCGCGGGTGTACACTGCCGACGCCCAGAATATCTCGATCAAAATTCTGGCGAAGACAGCAAAGGAAAACAACAATGACGAAAAGGTTAGGGAGAGTTTTTGCAACGCTAACTTTACTCGCGCTCGCCGTCCTGTGCGCTGCGCCGGCGCACGCTCAAATGTCGGAGGTCAAAGAAAAAGCCCCGATGTATTCCTACGTTTCCGATTGGGCAATCCCGCGCCCGCAATGGGCGGAGATGGAAAAAAGCAACGCGGCCGATCAGCCCATCCTGGCCAAGGCCATGGCGGCCGGCACACTCATCGGCTATGGCGACGATTCAATGTTGGTTCACCAACCCGACGCGCCAACTCATGACGACTGGTGGTCCAGCATGTCTCTCGCCGGGCTGATGAATGTGCTCGATCAGTTCTACAAGGCCGGCAACGCGGTGAGCCCGGTCCTTTCAAGCGCCACCAAGCATTCCGATTCGATCTTCGTCAGCCGTTACTACAACTGGCATTCCGGCTCGGTCAAGGGCGCCTATACTCACGTCGCCGAATACAAATTCAAGGCAGATGCCCCGGATGACGCGCTGGGGTTGGTCAGCAAGAACTTTATTGTGCCTATGATGGAGAAATTGCTGGCCGACGGCACGCTTCACGAATACGAAATCGACACCGAAGCCATTCACAC
>JBAWBE010000016.1:0-8610 GCA_049589635.1 Terriglobales bacterium | reverse complement strand
GGGACCTGGGAACTGGTCTGCCATCCGGGCTATGCGGACGATGATTTGCGGGCGGTACGCACGCGGCTGGTTGAGTCGCGGGACCGGGAGCGGAGCTTACTGACTTCTCCGGAGTTGCGGGAGTTTCTGGAGAGCCAGAAGATACGGGTGGTTAGTTACCGGGAGCTGGGAGTTAGTGTTGAAGTTGGGAGCGCGGTTTGAGGAAAGAAAACTAAGGCACGTTCGCCTAAGGCCGCTCCCTAAGGATGGATGATTTGGAGGCAAGCCAGATCACCCGATAATGGCCCTAGAACCTGAAGTGTCGGTTATCATTCCCGCCCGGGATGAAGAGTCGAACCTTGCCGCATGTCTGGATTCTCTGATCGATCAAGCCGGCGTTTCATTCGAGATCATTGTGGTTGACGATCACTCGACGGACCGGACGCGCCAAATTGCGGAAAGCTATCCGCAGGTTCGAGTTCTAGAAGCTCGGCCTCTGGTGCCGGGTTGGACGGGCAAGGCGAACGCGATACGAACGGCGATTCCGGTCGCGAAGGGCCAGTGGTTTCTCTTCACCGACGCCGATACGGTCCACCTGTCTGGGTCGCTGGAACGCAGCCTCCGAGAGGCCAAGACCGACGGGTTGGCGATGTTGTCCTACTCTCCGAAACAGGAGGCTAACAGTTTTTGGGAGCGGGCCATCCAACCCGTGGTGTTCGCCGAACTGAGTCGCAAGTTTGCTTACGAGGATATAAACGATCCTGACTCACAGCGTGCCGCGGCCAACGGCCAATATATTCTCATTCAACGTTCGTCTTATGACGCAATCGGCCAGCACGATGGAGTGAAGAGTTCGCTGCTGGAGGATGTGGACCTCGCGCGCGCGATCAAGCAAAAAGGTAGATTGCGATTTCGGTATGGACCGGACGCGGTTTCCGCGCGGATGTACCGGGGCCTGCACGAGCTTGTCGCCGGGTGGACAAAGAATCTGGCAGCCCTTTTTCCGGGAGTGCTCGCCCTGGCGATCGTCCGATTACTGGAGTCGCTCGCATTATTGTGCGGACCGCTGCTGATACTCGCATTGTTGCTAAGGCGGCAGTTCAGCTTCGCGGTTGTCGCGTTGTTTGTGACGCTGGGGTGCTATATCGGGTTCGCGCGGCGACTTAGAAAAGCGGGATGGAGATTGTCGAGATCGCCGTCCAGCGTGCTCGGGTTGCCTCTATTTGCATACCTGTTACTTCGATCGTATTTCATGTACAGGTTCCGCCGAAAAGTTAGCTGGAAAGGGAGATCCTATCCCACTTGAGAGCGGATTGGCGGTTTGTCAGACAAGCGGTTCGTCAGACCAGCAGAAACGGGGCCGGGGTGGGCCGCCTGCACCGAAAGTGATACTCCTATCGTGTGAGCCGAGGAGCCTGAGGTAATATCGCGCCGGTCACCGAAGGCTGTATCATTTGAAGAGTCCGCATCGGTGATATTGGGATGCGAGGAGCAAGCATGTCTGGGCAGCAGGCAGCAGAAAAGCGGCTTACCGTCGATATACCCGTGCGCATCTGGGGAATGAGCGCGCAGGGTCGGCCATTCTCGCAACATGTGCGGGCTCAGAACATCAGTTGCGAGGGCGCCTCGCTGAACGATGTGGAGAGCGAACTGAAAGTCGGCGACGTGATCGGCATCCAGTGCGATAGCAACAAGGCACGCTGCACAGTGATCTGGGCGATGAACACCGGCACGCTGAAGAAAAATCAGGTGGGCGTTCGGTTAGTGACGGACCAGGAGTGCCCGTGGCGGGAGCATCTGCCTGAGGGCGCCGAGAACGCTGAGATTTCGGCCTCGAACCGGCGACGCTATTACCGGCATAAGATCAGTCTTCCTATTGAAATTCGCGACGAACGCGTGCAGGCGCCAACCCGGATCAATGCCACCGACGTAAGCGGGAACGGTTGCTATATCGAGACCATGATGCCGATGCAGGTCGGCACGATGCTGCGGATTGAAATCTGGATTGATACTGACCGGATCTCGGCTACGGCGGTCATACGCACGTGCGACCCCGGCGTGGGGAATGGAATCGAGTTCACTGGCTTGCCGGCGGATGGCAAGATCAAGCTGCAAAAATTTCTGGATGCCGTCGACCCGCAGCGGGGAATTTCAGAGGGCGAGTAACGCTACTGCATTGTCCCGCGCGAAGCAGTTCTTCTCCCGTCAAACCAACAGTGGTGAGGACTCCCTGCAAGGCCGGTTTGCGCCTTCAGCAGGCATGAAGTCCCTCCTACTCTTCTCAGGGCAGGCCCTTCGACTCCGCGGGGCTCGCTTCGCTCACCCCGCTGCGCTCAGGATGACATTTCTTGCTCGGGAATTTGAGATTGGCTAGGGCGTGGCATAGCACGCCAGCACGATCGCGCGAATCAATCCACCCATCGTAAATTCACGGGCCTCGATCGAGACGGGCAGCTCAAGTTCACGGAGCGTCGCCGAAGTTATGGGGCCAATCGACGCAAATTGAACGTCGCGCAGCGTAGTGGCAATGGAACTCTTCGGCTTACCCCCGCCCAGTAGCTCGGCGAAATTACGTACGGTCGATGAACTGGTGAAGGTCACGATGTGCGGGCGGCGCTGCTTGTTCTTGAAAAGAGTCCGCAGGCGTGGCTTTGATTGTTCTGGAACCACTGTTTCGTAGGCTTCAATGACATCGACGTGGGCACCCGCCGCGCGCAGCGAATCGGGGATGACGTCGCGAGCGACTTTCGCGCGGACTAGTAACACGCGTTTGTCATTCACTTTGTCGTGGAGTCCTTTCACAACCGCTTCGGCGACGTATTCTTCCGGCATCATCTTTACTTTCAGGCCATGCTTGACGATGGCGCGCTTGGTGGCTGGACCGATGGCTGCGATCTGCAGATGCTTCAGGCGGGCGCGCGGGATCCGGAGTTTGCGGACGCGCTGCCACATAGCTTCGACGCCGTTGACGCTGGTAAGGATGAGCCAGTCGTAGGTTTTGAGGTTCTTTAAGGCTTCATCGAGCGGCGCGTAGGATTGCGGCCGGCGGATTTCAATGAATGGAATTTCGACGACGCTCGCGCCGAGGCTGCGCAGGCTAGTGGAGAGGCTGGCGGCCTGATGGCGGGCGCGGCCGACCAGGATTCGAGTGCCGCTTAGCGGGTGATTTTCGTTGGGGCGCATGAGATCGATTGCAGAAGTTAGAAGTCAGATTGCAGAAGTTAAACCACTTTGGATTTCACTTCTGCAATCTGACTTCTGACTTTCTATGGTTGTTGCGGCAAAGCGAAACCTTCGCCGTAGACTTCTTCGAGAATAACATCGGCGCCTCGACGTAGAAGTGCTTGCCCGACTTCTTCTCCAAGAGCAATCGGATCGACGCCTTCGCGCGATTCGCGCAAAAGCTTTGTGCCGTCCGGATGAGCTACTAGTCCGTTGAGGTGAATCGCGCCGCCGCGAATTTCGGCGAAGGCGCCGATTGGTACCTGGCATCCACCGCCTAGCCTGTTCAGTAGCGCGCGCTCGCAGGTTGTGGCCGCGCGGGCGTCGGCGTCGTCGAGGAAGGCGATCAACTCGCGTGTGGAAGTGTCACCGCGGCGGATTTCGATTGCGAGGGCGCCCTGTCCGGCGGCTGGCGTCATCACTTCGACGGGGATTACCTGCCTTATCAGCTGCGTCTTGCCGAGGCGATTCAGGCCAGCGGCGGCCAGGATGATGGCGTCGTAGTCCCCTGCCTCGAGCTTGTGGAGGCGCGTGTCTACGTTGCCGCGCAATGGACGAATGCTGAAATCGGAGCGAATGGCCTTTAGCTGCGCCTGGCGCCGCAGACTACTGGTGCCGACATTAGCACCATGAGGGAGTGCGTCGATGCTGGCGAATTTTACTGAGCAGAAAACGTCGCGCGGATTTTCGCGTGTGGTGATAGCGGCAATTTCGAAGTCGGAGGCTAGTTCGGTCGGTAGATCTTTCAGGCTGTGCACGGCCAGGTCGACGCGATTGTCGGCGAGCGCTTCTTCAATTTCTTTGGTGAACATGCCCTTGGTGCCGACTTTGGCGAGGGCAACGTCCGTAATTTTGTCGCCGGTGGTTTTGATGATTTCGATTTCGACGGTGTGGCCCTGAACACGAAGAAGTTCGGAAATGCGATTTGCCTGCCAGAGAGCGAGTTGCGAGCCGCGGGACCCGATCCGGAGACGGGCCATTAATCTCTCACTCCGCGGGCGGTCGATCGGGGGAGGGTTTCGTTCTTGGTCTTTCTTTCGGCTGATCTTTCTCCTGAACTTTCGCTCGATCTTTCGCCAGATCTCTCGCCAGAACTTTCGGCTGCTTTTTCGCGGATCTCTCGTTGATCGTGAAGATTGAATAACCGACGCACGAGATCGACAACGGTGGTCGACTCGGGGTCGCGTGCCGCTATCTTCAACGTGCTGATGGGCGTGTGCATGATCTTGTTGACGATGCCGCGAGTTAGCGCTTCGACCGCCATTTCCTGATCGCTGGAGAGCGTACCGAGGCGTCCGCGGACGCGATCGATCTCAGCCTGGCGAATGGTTTCGAAATGATCCTGCAAGCTGACGATGGTCGGCACTACATCGAGCGTCTGGACACGGGCGTGGAATTTTTGGACTTCCTCGTTGACGATCGCCTCGGCCGTTTCCGCTTCTTTTTTACGATCGGCGACGTGCGAGGTGACCGCTTGCTGGAGGTCGTCGATATCGTAGACGAAGATGCCGTCGAGTTTGTTCATCTCCGGATCGACGTCGCGCGGGACGGCGATATCGATGAAGAACATCGGGCGATTGCGGCGCTTGGAGAGAAATTTCTCGCCGTGTTCGCGGCGGAAGATGAAGTGCGGTGAGCCCGTGGACGTGATCACCACATCGGCGTTGTCGCAGGTTTCATAGAGGCGGCTGAACTCGATGGCCTGGCCATCGAATTTTTGTGCGAGGCGGATGGCACGATCGTAGGTGCGATTGGCGACGAAGATCGAAGACGCCCCGTGGGCGAGCAGATGGCGGGCGGCTAGCTCGCTCATCTTCCCTGCCCCAACGACGTAAACGCTTTTACCATTCAGGCTGCCGAAGATCTTTTGCGCAAGCTCGACTGCGACCGATGCAATCGAGACGGAAGACGATCCGACGGCGGTTTCAGTGCGCACGCGCTTGGCTACGGCGAAGGCGCGCGTCAGCAACTGATCAAGCTGGGCGCGGACTGCGCCGACTGCGCGGGCCGTGGCGTAGGCTTCTTTGACCTGGCCTAGAATTTGCGGTTCGCCGACAACCATGGAGTCGAGGCTGGAGGCGACGCGGAAGATGTGGCGGATGGCTTCGTCTTCGCGAAATTCGTAGAGATGGCTTTCGAATTGGCTGGGATCGAGCTGGAAATAGTCGCGCATGAATTCGCGCAGATCGCCTGCGCCGTTTTTCATATTGGCGATGAACTCGACGCGGTTGCAGGTAGAGACAATCATGCCCTCGGCAACGCCGGGATGCTCGACTAGCTTTTTGCAGGCCTCGGGCAGGCGTGACTCGGGGATGGCCAGGCGCTCGCGGACTTCGACCGGGGCTGTCTTGTGGTTCACGCCGATAAGCTGGAATCTCATGATGCGATGAACCTGTGCATTCCGCTGAAGTAGTTGGCGATCCAGGCGACGATGGCGGTGGCGAAGGCGACGCTGGCCAGCACCGCGGCGCGCCGGCCGCGCCATCCGGCTCCGATTCGCGTAAACACCATCAGGGAGTAAACCGCCCACATGAGAACGGAAAGCAGAATTTTGGGATCGAGGAAATCGACTTTGCCGTACGCGAATTCGGCTACGACCGAACCGGCTATTAGGCCAAGCGTCATGAACGGGAAGCCTAGCATTAAGGAGCGGTAGCCGATGTCGTCGATGACTTGCAGGGCGGGCAGGCGCGAGAACATGCCGCTGCGGCTTTTTGATTTGAGGGCGCGCTCTTGAATCAGGTAAAGGATGCTGGCGCCGAAACTTAAGAAGAGGGCGGCGTATCCGGTGAAGATCATCAGAATGTGGACGGCCAGCCAGCCATGTTTTACGGCGACCGAGGTGAAGACGAGCGGCTGCTGTCCGGTGGCGGCGACGAAGGTTAATAAGAAGACGAGCGGAAAGACTACGATGCCGGGCGAGGTCGTTTTATAAACGAGGTACGCCAGCATGAAAACGACCATGATGAGAAAAGCTAGGAGGGATTCGGCGTTGTGGATCGAGGCGGACGCGAGTTGGCCGCTCTGCACGACGGATTCCGTGAGCGAAACCAGATGGAAGACCATGCCGAGGTAGGCGGCGTGGAGGGCGACCTTGCTCAGAATTTCCGACGTGCGGGTGAGCGCAAACATCGCGTAGAGCAAGCCGACTCCATAGAATGCGAGCGCCACGCGTAGCCAGGTCAGAGTCATATAACTTTCGATTGCTTTGCCGCCAACGGGATTCGTTCCCCACTCCCCGACTGGCAATTATAGTGTGCCGGGCCGCGCAGAGCGCGGGAAACGGCAGCGGTCACAGGAGGGTGTGATGGGGATTACACGAAGGTTTGTTGAGACCGTTGAGCGCGATCGCAAAGACAGGCGCGCGAAAGGGATACGGCACCGGGCGGAGGTAATCGGGATACTTCGTTTCAAAACTCGCCGTCCGCAACGTGACCTTCGAAATGCTCAGCGTACCATCTCTCCAACGTGCTCTGGTGCGAATATGTTCTGTCTGCCTCAAAAGCTTCAGAGCTGAATTCAAGATCACATACCGGGCAGGTTCCTCGAATAGGTGTTCCGTCTTTCAGTTGTTTCGTAATCACCATTGGCGGGCGGTTTGCTGCGATAAAGGTCTTGCGGCTACTGGGTGCAGGATCTCTATTGGGACCGCCCTTGAAGAATGTTTCGTAGACATTAATTGCGGTTTGTACAAGCGGCCCCAATCCGAAGGGCGAAAAGAAGCCGCCGATAATGCCCGTGACCATAAGGACTGCTGTCATGGCTCCGAACAAAAGGCCGAGAAGCCGCGTCGAAAACGAGTGTGACGCGTGCTGCCAGCGGGGGAACCATAGCAGAAAAATCAATAAGTAGAAAAGGAATGGACCTATAACCAAAAACCTGACCTTCGCCCTGTTCGTGCGCATGGTTTGCCTTCAGCGACATCATGGCCCCGATTTGTGTTCGGCGTCATGATTGTTGTTGTAATCAGCGATAGCGCCTAAAATTCCTCCAACCGCCCATTCGACAAGAGCTAGTTTGCGCCGACAGCCCGATATGCAGAATTCGCCTCACCCTTTTATTCGACCCCAAGGCTAGTGAGGGCATCTCCTAAAAATTCGAGATCGATCTGAAGCTGGCGGCCCTGGGCCTGCATGTCTTCGATCTCGTCGAAGGCTCGGAAGAGGCGGAGCTTCACGGCGGCGTACTGCTCGGAGTCGCTGAGCGGCCGGCTGTGGGACTCGACCCAGGCGAGCACGATGGCGCGCGGCAGCAGGATGCTGACGGAGTAGGTAAGCTTGCGATCGGAGGTGACGTCGAAAACGTATTCGGTGCCCTGGGGAGGTCCGGCGGACGGCCGCTGTCCGACGAAGTAATACTGATAGACGTAGCCTTGAGAACCTGCGTACGTTTTCAGGCGGCGGATGGTCATGGGAAATCGGTCGTCAGTCTTCAGTCGTCAGTCGTCAGCAGCTGCAACTGCCACAACCTTACAACTTCACTTCTCGCAGACGTTTTACTGCGGTTTCGGATGTTAGCGGCGAATAATAGGTTTCCTTAAAGGTGTAGGAGCGCGCTTTGGCGGCCAGTATGGGCATGATCTCGATGTGCCAGTGATAATCCTCGTCGATCGTTTTCCAATAGCCTAGCGCCTCGGAAGGATGATGGCTGTTGGGTGATGTGTGGAGCACGAGATGAAACGAATCGGCGACGGTGAGAACACGCTGGAGTGTCCGACGCAGCAGCGATGCCAGATCAGCGAGGCTGTTGACGCGCGACGTGCCCGTGCTCTCAAAAGAAGACTCGTGGGTGCGGGGGAGAATCCAGGTTTCGTAGGGGACGCGCGGAGCGTAGGGGCCGAGCGCAATGTAGTCGCCGCGCATTTCCAGGACGCGCACATCCTGGCGTTCTTCCTGCGCGATGATGTCGCAGAAAACGCAGCGCTCTTTGCTTTGGAAGTAGTCGCGTCCAGCGCGCAATTCGTAGAGAACACGGCGTGGGACGAAGGTGGTGGCGGTGAGTTGCGAAGTTGGATGCGCGAATTCCTGTCCGGCGCCTTCGCCGTGATTTTTGAAGATACTGACGTACTTGAGGCGGCTGTCGCGCTTCAGGTCTTGAATGCGCAGCGCGGCCAAGTGGAGAAATTGTTCCACCTCGACGTCGCCCGCGTTCCAGATGTGGCCGTCATGGCGCGGATTTTCTACCAGAACTTCGTGGGCTCCGACGGCTCGCATGCGATCGTAGAGGCCTTCGCCGCGGCGCCCCGCATCGCCTTCGATGTGGTATAGCGCATGGGGATGGACTACGGAGCGCGCCGACCAGGGTGCTCCGTTTAGTCCGGGCTGCGTGGCCACGACTTGCGCGGATTCGGCCGCTGGTCCGCAGAACGGGCAGGCCTGAAGGCGCGGCGCGGGCTCGGAGACTTCATCG
>JBAWBE010000015.1:0-2336 GCA_049589635.1 Terriglobales bacterium | reverse complement strand
CACGAGATAGCGGCAAAGCTCGCCGATATACTGGAATATAGTGCTCTTCGATTCGACGACGTCGTCCCAGAAGCGGCTAGCCGAAAATCGTTCCCTCAACACCACGGATCCGCCGTTGACAAGTGCCGCTCCTATCGCCGCCACACCTCCGACGCTGTGGTACATCGGAAGGCAATTGTAAATCCGGTCCTCGGGCCGGGTGTCCATCATGCCGGCGAACCAATGGCTCCATTGCATCACTCGGAAGTGACTGACATTCACCGCCTTGGGCAGGCCCGTCGTCCCGGAGGTGTAGATGTAGAGGGCACGGTCGGCGATAGTCGGCGGCCGAAACTCTGAGCCGGCGACACTATTCCCTTCCAGCCGTTCGATTTCATGGTCGATCCGCGAGAACCCGAGACTGTTCTCGCCATGCGCCCAGTTTTGAATCTCGGGAGGTAGTTTAGGCACGACGGCGGCGAACGCTTCGACTAGCGCGGCGCCGACGATGACATGCTTCGGCGCTACGAGATTGATGGCATAGGCAAGAGCGTCGCCGACCAGGTTGATGTTGACCAGCGAGACCACGCCGCCGACACGCGTTATCCCGAGCCAGATCGCGATGTACTCCAGGGAATTTTGCATGAGCAGACACACGACGTCGCCAAACGACAGGCCTTGTCGAAGTGCCCACTGCGCGTATTGGTTGGATCGCTCCGCAAGCCCGCGATAGGTCAAGCTTTCATTCCCGGAAAGAAGAGCTGGCGCAGTCCCAAACCGTTCAGCCAAAGAATCGATCAGAACCGGCAAGGTATTCGCAGGATTCTGGGCTATGGGCGCAGTCATTTCGAGTGCGCGCACCCACGCCTTGAGAGGAGAATCGCGGCCCGCCTCTTGACCGACTTTTGATTTCATTTTGCTAGAGCGCTGGATGGCCCGCGGCTCTCGAACTCCGCCTTGAGCTCTGGATTCATGATGAAATCATGCTTGCTCCGCAAATTGACGCCGACATCCAACTCCGGCGGATTGCTTTCAACCGGTCGGAACCGGATTCGACCAGCAATCGTCATCAGATGGATCTGCATCTCGACTCGGGCGAGGTTTTCTCCGATGCAATTTCTCGGGCCCGTGGAAAACGGGATCATCGCCAGCGGATTACTCTCCCGCGAATTTTCGGGGTCAAATCGATCGGGATTGAAGCGATCGTGCTCTTCCCACAGGTCGGGGTGCCGCTGGATGAAGTATGGCGAAACATAAATCTCCGTACCAGCGGGAACGAAATAAACACCGAGTTGGTCGTCTTTGAGCGCCCTCCGTGTCAGCAGCCAGCCGGCTGGATACAAGCGCAACACTTCGTCGATGACTTGGCGGGTGTAGGCAAATTTCGGCAGATCATCCAGTCCGGGAAACTTGCTCCCAGCTAAATTGTTGATCTCGCTCGCCAGCTTTTCCTCGGCCTTTGGGTTTTGGGAGAGCAAATACCAGCTCCAACTCAAGGTATTGGCAGTGGTTTCGTGTCCGGCAACGATGAGCGTCTTGATCTCATTCACCAATTGGCGATCTGACATCGCCTGCCCACTCTTCTGGTCGCGCGCGTCCATGAGCATGCCGAGAATGTCGGTGGCTGTGGTCTTTTCTTGCCGTCTTCGAGCGGCCAGCTCAAGGATGACTTTTTCCAACGATCTGAACGATTGCGCGAACTCCAGGTTCCGCGCCGATTCTTCGGACACGATGTTGAAATGCGGCGCAACCTGCTTGTAGTCGGCTCCAAAGATAGAAAGCAGCACGACCTCCAGCACCATACCGCTGACGTCACGCGTGACATTGACGCTGGCTCCTTTGTGGGCCGCGTTCTCCCACCTCGCAAGCAACGCGACATTTGAAGCTGTGATTACGTTGGCTAGCGCGTCAATCGCTGTGCGATGAAACGCGGGTTGGATCATCCGCCGCTGAGTTTTCCAGAATTCTCCTTCGCTCACCATCAGCCCGTTGCCGAGCAGGAAGGCAATGCGTTTGATGGCCTGACCTTTTACGTAGTTCTGACAGTTCTGACGGAGCACGTGTCGAGCATGCTGCGGATCCCTGCTCGCATACACGCTGGCGCCGTAGACAGAGGCTTTGAAAATATCTCCGAATCGCTCGAACTGGTCGCCCATCCAGCGCAACAGGTCTTGGGTCGTGCTGTATTTCTCAACCGGTCCAGGTGGGATTGGTCCGCATGCCGCTTTCATATATCGACCACTTGGATGCTAACTGCGTTGAACCACCTGGCACCATCCTGTTGTAGCGCGGGCCGCCTGTATCCAAGTGAATCTGGCCCGATCTGAGCTTTCAATCTCATCTCCTCAGAGCGAGCC
>JBAWBE010000014.1:0-14578 GCA_049589635.1 Terriglobales bacterium | reverse complement strand
GCCAAAATCTGTACACGCGCGATTTGCCCGACCCCGATCTGGTCGTTCGCACCAGCGGAGAGATGCGGCTTAGTAATTTTTTGCTGTGGCAGCTCGCGTATGCGGAAATTTACGTGACGCAAACCTTGTGGCCCGACTTCCGCGGACTTCAGCTGCTGGAAGGCATCGAGGAATATCAAAAGCGTGAACGGCGCTACGGCGGGCTGGTCCATGATCAGACCTCCGGGCGCGAACATATTAAGCCGCGCGTCCACGCGCAAGTCAAAGGCTGACAGTCGGATGGATAGGCCCACCCCCCATACCCCCCTCGATCTTTAGAATCATCGGGTTAGCGATAATTTCCTCGCAAAATCTTGAGCCGCAACGGGTTGCTCGCAAAATATTGAGGACAAATAAGTTAGTGAGCGACCGTAAACGTGAATTATTGGTTGGCTGGTCGGGTCACTACCTTCGGGGTGCGGGGCAGGCAAAACTGTCAGCCAAACTACTGTCAGCCAAATTGTGGAATTATCAAAGATCTGATTGCAAGGCGGCACTTTCTGTGCCCTTCTTTTAAGTTGAGGTGATTTCCTCACCTTAAGTCAAGGTCTTTATTTGATGTGTTGGAGCGATAGCAACTGCATCTCTATGGCTCGCGTGCCCTTTGTAGTTTAAGATTTGCTCCGAAACTAATCAGAACTCCTCGTAATGATCCAACGAATCGCGACGGCTGTCGTTCTAATTCCGCTAGTTCTTCTTCTTGTTCTGAAAGCCCCAGCCTATCTGCTCGTCATCGTCGCCGCAGCAGTGGCGCTACTCGCAATTGCGGAATTTCTGAAGCTCGCAACGTACTACGGAGTCCAGCCGCTTTCGCAACTCACCTACATTTTCGTGGCTATCTTTTTTGCGTTCGTCATCCTCGCTTCTTCGAACGCAACACCGCTTATGGAAGCAACCTCGGCCATCTTCGGAATCGCGCTGGCCGCCGCGCTCGCGCCATTCGTCTTCTTAACCGCCGCCATGCGCCGTGCCGACCTGCCCACCGGCTATCCGGCAGCTGCGGCCTCGACATTCGCGTTCGCTTACATCGCCATTCCCATGGCACTGCTGGTCGAGATACGTCGCCAGCCCGCTGGAGCGATCTGGGTCATCTACACGCTGCTCGCGGTTTGGGCGGGAGACATCTTCGCCTACTTTGTCGGCAAGTCAATCGGCCGGCATCGCATGTCGCTCGAAATCAGCCCGAAGAAAACATGGGAAGGTGCGGTCGCCTCAATCCTGGCCAGCATCATCGTGGGCGCGCTCTGGTTTCAGCACGCGCCGCAGATCAGCGCTTTTTTTCTGCGCGCCGGGCTCATTGATCCGCGAAGTGGAATGTTTGGTCTCGAACAGCCGCGGCTCTGGCCTATCATTCTTCTCTCTGGCGTGGTGAACGTTGCCGCGCAACTTGGCGACCTGGTCGAGTCCCTAATCAAGCGCGGCGCCGGAGTTAAGGACTCGGGCTCTATTCTCCCTGGCCACGGAGGGATGCTCGACCGCATCGACGCTATGCTCTTCGCGGTGCCGGTGGTGTGGGCTTTTCGGGCGTGGACGTTGATGCAATAAGGAGCGATTCCGCCGCACGCCTACCGGGGTAGACATCTTGCGATCAGATTCCAAGTCAGCGCGCCATAAGGCGAAAGTCCCATGCGGACAGTACACCGAACATGGGATTACCCTAGCTTGACAACCGCTGCGCAGAACGCCACATCTTTGCCTCAGCCTCTGGAACCCTGCATCGTTCCCCAGAGCGCCCATCGGAAATGGAGGTAGAGATGTCGCCGAGAGGAGTTTTCTTCTGCTGCCTGTCATTGTTGGTGCTGCCCTGGCTGGCGCGCAATCGCCGGCCAATGCTATGGGACGAGCAAACCCTGATCTCAGAGTTGCGTGCGTCGGGAGTCCTCTGACGTGCTCTCAACCCTTCACTGTCGCCGTTCGCCGGCCTCACGTGCCGCGCGTAAGCCTCAAGGCTCGACTCATCACCCCGCTGCGCGAAAGCCTTTACGACGATGCGAAAGGAATCGTGAATATACCGCGGGAAAAAGAGATAAAGAACATTGCAAATAAATTGAGGAGCGATCGGGAGTAGCGCTCTTTGCATTACTTTTCGCGAAGTAGAACCCACGCCGGACGGCTTCTGACACGCGAGCAATAGCGAAAGTCTAGCCGTCTAGCCACGTTTGCTTATGTGCGTATCACCCCCTCAATGAGAGCAGGATTGAGCGCGTGCCGGACGGCGCCCAAGCACTCACCTCGGAAGAATTTCTGGTACCCATTTCCGTTGATAAAAACGATATAGTCGACTATGCTGATAGTCGGATAGATGTTTATATGACTAAGAATGCCGTATCCGACGCTGACACAACGCGTCTCACCATCACGTGGTCCAAGGAGGCCGATTTTGCCTTGCGCTCTTATCTCGGCTCCCAAGGCATGAAAAAGGGCGATCTCTCAAAGTTCATCGAGGAAGCTGTCCGCTGGCGTATTTTCCACCAGACCGTCCGGGGGAGTCGTGAGGCTTTCGCCGAGGTGCCTGCTGACAAGCTGCAGAAGATGATCGACGACGCGGTGGACGAAGTGCGGGCCAAGCGATACCGGACGCGCGCCAAACGGCACTGATGCGAATCATTGTGGACACCAATGTCCTGCTCTCCGGTCTCTTGATCGCACAGGGGGCGCCGGCGAAACTGCTTGACGCATGGGAACGGAAGCAATTCACGCTCGTCGCCTGCGAAGGGCTCATCGCGGAGTTTCGCGAGGTCGCCAGCCGGCCATTTTTCAAAGTCAAACTTCGCGCCAGCGCCGTTGAACTCCTGGCGGCGGGCCTGCGGGACTTCTCGCTTTTCTGCGAGGACTTGCCTTCTGGCCCGATCGCGCCCGACCCAAAGGACAGTTTCCTGCTCGCGCTGTCGGAAGCGAGCGCTGCCGACTTTCTGGTGACGGGCGACAAGGAACTGCAATCTCTGAAGCGCCACAGAGCCACTCGGATTGTTTCTCCTTCCTCGATGATGAACGTACTGAAAGACGCGCTGGAAGAGCGAAGGGATTGATGACTCGGTCGTAGCCGACTTCCCGATCTTCACGCCTCGCTCTTAGCTATGCCGTAATTCTTCCTAGAAACCAACACCAGTTTTAAGTCCGACTTGCCCCGCCCCAGAATGCCGCATCTCCCGGCCATTCAACGGCATCTAATACTTGACAGTGATTCACTCAAGTCCTATCATGCTATAGGACGCAATCATCATCGCATTGATTTTAATGCACTTATTCTAACGAATGAGGCGGTTTTTAGGAGGAAGTATGGGAAAGATTATCGGAATTGACCTCGGCACCACCAACTCCTGTGTAGCGGTTATGGAGGGCGGCGAGCCGAAAGTTATACCGAATGAGGAGGGTGGCCGGACTACCCCTTCGGTGGTTGGATTTACCAAGACCGGAGAGCGGTTGGTGGGGCAGGTCGCCAAACGGCAGGCCATTACCAATCCGGAGAACACGGTTTACTCGATCAAGCGCTTTATGGGACGGCGTTATGACGAGGTCAGCGAAGAGTTGAAGATGGTCCCTTATAAGGTGGAGCGGGATGGCGACAATGTCGTCATCGTGGCGCAGGGGAAGAAGTACACTCCGCCCGAGATTTCGGCGCTGATTTTGCAGAAGCTGAAGAAGGCTGCTGAAGATTATCTCGGCGAGAAGGTGACGGAAGCTGTCATCACTGTGCCCGCGTATTTCAACGACGCGCAGCGCCAGGCTACGAAAGATGCCGGCAAGATCGCCGGGCTCGAAGTGAAGCGCATCATCAATGAGCCGACGGCGGCTGCGCTGGCTTATGGGCTCGACAAGGGCAAGGACGAGACGATTGCCGTTTACGACTTTGGCGGCGGAACTTTTGATATCTCCGTGCTCGAAGTGGGCGAGGGCGTGATCGAGGTTAAGGCGACCAATGGCGATACCCACCTGGGCGGAGACAACATCGATCAGCGGCTGGTGGATTGGCTTATCGACGAGTTCAAGAAGAATGAAGGACTCGACCTGCGCGGCAAGGGCAATGAAATGGCTTTGCAGCGTCTGCGCGACGCCGCGGAACGCGCGAAGATCGAACTTTCAACCACCATGGAGACGGAGATCAATCTGCCGTTTATTACGGCGGATGCTTCCGGGCCGAAGCACCTCGTCGTCAAGCTGACTCGCGCCAAGCTGGAATCGATGGTCGAGGACATCCTGCAGCGATCGGTTGGGCCCTCGAAGCAGTGCATGAAAGATGCGGGCGTCGACAACTCGAAGATCAACGAAGTGGTGTTGGTCGGCGGACAGACGCGCATGCCGCGCATTCAGCAGATCGTGAAGGAACTGTTTGGGCGCGAAGGTCATAAGGGCGTGAATCCTGATGAGGTCGTGGCGGTGGGCGCGGCGATTCAGGGTGGCGTGCTCAAGGGCGAAGTGAAAGACCTGCTCTTGCTCGACGTGACTCCTTTGACTCTGTCGATCGAGACGCTGGGCGGCGTCGCTACGCCGATGATTCCGCGGAACACTACGATTCCGACGAAGAAGACGGAGACGTTTTCTACGGCGGCGGATTCGCAGACTTCGGTCGAAGTCCACGTGCTCCAGGGCGAGCGTCCGATGGCGGCGCAGAACCGGACTTTGGGCAAGTTCCATTTGACCGGGCTGCCACCGGCTCCGCGCGGGATTCCGCAGATTGAGGTGACGTTCGACATTGATGCGAACGGCATTTTGAACGTGACTGCGAAAGATAACGCTACCGGCAAGGATCAGAAGATAACGATTACGTCGTCTTCCGGTCTAAGCAAGGAAGAGGTCGAGCGCATGGCGAAGGAAGCCGACGCGCATGCGGCCGAAGACAAGGCGCAGCGCGACGCGATTGACGCCAAGAATCAGCTCGACTCGATGACTTACAACATCGAGAAGATGCTGAAGGAGCATGGCGACAAGATCTCGGGCTCGGAGCGTGGAGATGTGGAGAACGCGTTGGCGGACGCGAAGAAGGCCATCGAGTCGAACGACAAGGCGCAGATGGATTCGGCGCGTGAGAAGCTGACGGCGGCTTCGCACAAGCTGGCGGAGCAGATGTATAAGGCTACGCAGGCGGGCGGACCGGGCTCGGGTGGTCCAAACTCGGGTGGTCCAGGCTCGGGTGGACCGGGCGCCGGACCTGGAGCGGGTGCGGCTTCTGGATCGGATAATGGGCAGGCTCAGCAGAAGAAAGATGAAGGCGTGATCGATGCTGAGTATGTCGACGTCGAGGACAAGAAGTAAGCTGCTGGCTAGCTTCTAGGAAACGGGGGCGTGATGAACGCCCCCGACGTTTTCTTTGAACGTTGTTTCTTCGAACGTTGTTTTGTTGAATGTAGCGATGCCGTTTGACGAGAGCGGATGCCGAACTTCGCAAATCTAATTCACGTTTGATCACGCGGCGAACGCTACAAAGGGCATCGAAACGGGTTTAAGTTAGTGGGTTCAGAAAGAGGAGACGAAGTGAAATTTGAAGTGAATGGACAGATGTTTTTCGTAAACTTCGTTCCAGAGGAAGGGCGATGGTACTGCTACGCTCCGACGCCGACGGGGATCCAGCGTATTCCGGTTTCGATGGACGGGGCGCCCTTTGTGTCGTTTACGGTTCCGATGGACGAGGAAGCGAAGGAAGTGGTGAACTAGAATCTAGCTCTCAGTTATCAGCCGTCAGTTTTTTTCGCATGGACGGCCTTGAGCCGATTCGATTGAAGTTTAAAACTGATGGCTGAGAGCTGACGGCTGATCGCTGAAACATGGCCACTCAAACTAAAGACTATTACGCAGCGCTCGGCGTGAAGAAATCTGCTTCCGCCGACGAGATCCGCAAGGCTTTTCGTAAGCTCGCCCGCAAATACCATCCCGACGTAAATCCTGGGGACAAGTCCGCGGAGGAAAAATTCAAGGTCATCTCTGAGGCAAACGACGTTCTCAGCGATCCCAAGAAACGCAAAATCTACGACCAGGTCGGCTTCTATTCCGACAATATCGATCCTGCTACTGCCGAGGCTTATGCGCGCGGCGGCGGACAACCCGGCGAGGGTGGATTTGGCAGCGGCTTCCCGGGTGGCGCGGCCGGCGGTTATCCCGGAGGATCCGGTGGAACGGGCAATGTGGATTTCGGCGGCTTCGATTTTTCCGATCTTTTCGAAGGCGCGCGCCAGGGCAACCGCAAAACCACATCATCGTCGTCTTCGGGCGGCGGATTCCGCGACATTTTCTCGAGCATCTTTACCGGCGGGAACCGTGGCACGGCCGACGAAGAGGGTCCCGAGCCCGGATCTGATCTCGAATATCAGGTCAATGTTCCCTTCTGGACGGCGATCCGCGGGGGCGTGATGAAGCTCAATATCGCCCGCCGCGAGGTGTGCGGAAATTGTCACGGCAATGGATCGATCGAGGCTCCGGGCGTCTGCCCGCAATGTCATGGCAAAGGGACGATCGAGCAGACCGGCGGGCGGATGAAGTTTAATGTGACTTGTCCGCGCTGCCACGGGACGGGAAAGAACATTTCGACTTGCCCGGTGTGTCACGGCGAGGGCACCGTGGAACGCACCGATACTCTCGAAGTGCGCATCAAGGCAGGGACGCGCGACGGACAGCGCATCCGCATCGCGGGCAAGGGCAACGCGGGGGTGCGCGGGGGCGGATCGGGCGATCTCTACGTGATTATTCGGATCGGCGAGCATCCGCTGTTTCGGCGCGAAGGCGATGATATCTACATTACGGTGCCGGTGACGGCGGTCGAAGCCGCGCTGGGATCGAAGATTGACGTGCCGACGATTGATGGCCGCAGCACGCTGAAGATTCCTCCCGGTACGCAGTCTGGGCAGAAGCTGCGGCTGCGCGAAAAGGGCGTGCCTTCCGCGACGAAAGAAGGCGTGCGCGGCGATGAGATCGTGGAAGTGCAGATTACCGTGCCCATGCCCCGCGACGAGAAGACGAAAGAGTTGCTACGCGAACTGGCTAAGCTCAACCCGGAAGATCCGCGGGCCGAGCTGTGGGCTAAGATCTAGCCCGAGCCGCAAGGAGCAACATATTCGCTATTGCCGGACAGGCACTCCCACCTTGCTCGGATCATCCATTGGGTTCACATAATTGAACTGTACGGGCGACATGCCGTGGATCTGGACGATCGCCGCACTCGATGCCATGGCGTAATGGTGCATATCCGGATCGAGGTACGCGAAGCTGCCGGCCGGGAAGGTCATCATGTTCTTTTCGTCGAACTTGTCTCCCATGCCGACTTTGAAGTCGCCGGAGATGACGGTGACATTTTCGCGCAGGGGATGCCAGTGCGGCGCGATCTTGTAGCCGGCGGGCATTTTTAGGCGAATCGTGTAGTCGCCGGAACTTGCCATGGGATTTCCCTCAATGACCGCTAATTGGGCGCCGGGCGCAACGAATGGAGGCGGTGGACCCCACTTTATCTGGTCGGGCGTGAACGCGTTCTGCGTTCCCGATTCCGCGACCAAAATTGCCGCGCAAAACAAAATTCCAAACGCAAGCTTCCTCATCGCGGATCTCCCAAGTTTTCATTGAACAACTGACGCTAAGAGTTATACCGCATATCGGGGACCGAAGGGCATGGATTTCGTCCTAACCAGCTTTCCGATCGGTGGAGGGGGCCCAAATCCTATGGTTGTCTGGCCTACGCGGTCTTGGCCAATCTCAACTCGTCTCCTCCGCGCACTGAATAATGCTGCTCTGGAACCGGGAAACCGGCATTCGCGAAGGTCTCGCGGATCAGCCGATTGGTATCGAAATATACCTGCCAGTAGTGAGCATTGTTGCAGTACGGGCGCACGGCCAGCACGGGGCCTGCGAGATTGAAGGTGATGATCTCGACGTCGGGCGCGGGCTGAGCGAGGACGTTTGGTACCTTCGCAATCGCCGGTTTCAGCAGCGCGATCGCCTCCCGGGGATCGACTCCGTGGGCCAGTTGCGCGGTCAGTTCGACGCGGCGGTAGGCATTCGCGGAAAAGTTCTGGATCGTGTCGCTGAAGACTTTGCCGTTGCCGACGATGGTCTTTACGTTGTCGGGCGTATTGAGCGTGGTTGCGAACAGGCCAATCTCCTCGATCGTGCCCGTCACCCCGGCGGCCGTAACGAAATCTCCCACCTTGAAGGGCTGGAGGATCACCAAGAAAACGCCGCCGGCAAAGTTCGCAAGTAACCCCGACCAGGCCATGCCGATCGCCACGCCTGCGGCTGCGATCAGGGCCGCGAAGCTGGTGGTCTCGACACCGAAGAAGCCGAGAATCGCCACTACCAGCACGATGTTCAGCAGGGCGCCCACGCCTGAGTTGATGTAGCGGATCAGAGTGGCATCGATTTTCTGTTTGCGGAGGGCGCTATCGATGAGCCGCAGGGCGAGGGCGATCAGCCAGCGGCCAATCATAAATAGGACAATCGCGCCCAGGATTTTCAAACCTACGGCGGTCAGAACGGCGGTGACCGTCTGCATCATGGCTGTGAAATTGAAGTTCATGGAGACCTCCTGGGGTGCGGGGAACTTAATCGGCACATTCTACGCGCAGGAGAGGTGGCTGGCTACGACGAGGTCGGGGGGCAACGGCAAAGGCTTTAACCACGGGGGTTCGCGGATGGGCACGGAGGAAAGCGTAGAGATCGCGCTTTGCAGATCGCTTTGCCGATAAGTTTGCGACTACTTTTGCCGACTACTCTGCCGATTACTTTGCGCGGTGCAGCAGTCTGCGAATCTGTTCGCTGAGTTGCTCGGCTGACGGGGGATCGAAATTCGACATCACGATGACCGTGTAGGTAGCGGAGCCGGCGCTCGGGATTCCGGAGTCAATCGTGGCATTGAGTCCCGGAGCGCCACCGGCGATGCCCATTCCGTCGGGATGAACATCGAGTTTTTCAAGCATGGATGGCGAGACCAGCTTGCCCTTCGATAGTGACTGAACGTAAAGAAGAAGATCGGCGGCTGTCGACTGCGCCGATCCCGCCGAACTGCCGCGTGCCGGCATCAGGGTGAGATTGGGATGGCGATTCGGGATGGGCGCGTCTTTGGCCGATGCTGATTCTTCAACCGAGGCCCGCTGCGTGGTGTAGCCGATCGCCTGTTTTGGATCGTTGCCGGTGCGAAAGCCGAATTCCGAATTCTTCATGCCCGAGCGCTCGAAGATGCTTTTCTGTACGTAGTCATAATAACCTTGGCCAGTAATGATCTCGATGATCAGGCCGAGCACAATGTAGCCGCCGTTCGAGTACTTCTGCTGAGTGCCGGGCGGAAAGAGCAACGGGTCGGCAGCGAAAAATGGGAGGTAGTCGCGCAGGGTGCGAATCTTGTCTTTTGGGGCCTGGCGAAACTTTTCGCCAAAGAAGTCTCCGATGCCGGAACGCATATCGAGCAATTGCTCAATCGTGACCTGTTCGCGGACCGTTTGATTGGGATAGTCGGGGAGGTAGGCTCCCACTCTATCGGTGAGCTTCAGTTTGCCCTGCTCGACTAGTTGGGCAATCGCGACTCTTGTGAATGATTTGGCAATCGAGCCTACGTCAAAGCGAGTATCCGGCTGGTTGGGGATGTGGGCGGCATCATTCGCGAATCCGTAGGCGGCTTGCCACAAAATGTTTTCGCCGCGGGCGACCAGGACCGTGCCGGAGAATTCTGCGGCTTTCGATTTCTGCTCGACCAGATCCTGAACTTCGCGAAGAATCTTGTTCTCGTCTTCCGGCGGCCCGCTGGATTCTTGCGGCGCGCCATTCTCCGTCTGAGGCTGATTGCCGACGGGCTCGAGGCGCAGGCTGACAATCTGGGACTTGTCGCCGCCGAACATGACAGTCAGCGAAAGCTCATCTCCGGCCGCAGTTCTAACGATGACTTGCAGGCTGTCGGCATCTTGGCCGACGAATCGTACCGGCGTCATGGTTCCGAGATTCGCCTTCATGCCGCGGTAGCGTGCCAGCCGCTCATCGACGGGCGTGGCATTCGGATTCTTTTCCAGAAATCCGCGCATGGAAGCCTCTCCACCGTTGAAAGCGTCGAGGTATTGGCGCACCAATTGTCCGTGAGGAGACGATGGCAGTACATCCGCGGCCCAAAGCGCAACCGTCAGAAGAAAGAGCGCGGGAACAATGACGACGAGTCTGTTCATGTGATTCGTTGGACGCAATGGAGCGCGGTCGGTTAGCCCGGGTTCACGCTCGCGGGTTTCGTTCCCGGAGCAATCTACGCGACCACCTACCATTACCTCGGTACTCGGTTTTGCCGCTGAAAAAATCTGCATTTTTCGAAAAAATTTCTTGCATCTGCGCGAAATTCCCGTAATCTCACAAATGCGAACTAACTTCGCCGAAATGCCCGGGAAATCGCTGTCGACCCTGGGAGCCGCGAGAAAGATTTCCAAGGGAGACGCGGTGGTGAGAGTGAGTCGCTTGAGGAGGAAGACATCGGAATTGGCAACTGCAACCGCTCCAGCCAACCTTCAACAGTCGGGCTTTAGTCCTGCCGCCACTGTTGCTCCCCGCAAAAAATCGATTCGCCTCACGCTGTGGCCGCTGGTCGCCGCTACCTTTTTTATGGTGTCGGGCGGCACGTATGGCACAGAAGACATCGTGCATGGCGCCGGGTATGGCAAAGCCATCCTGATTCTGCTGCTCACGCCGCTCCTCTGGAGCCTGCCGACTGCGTTCATGATCGGCGAGCTTTCGAGCGCGCTGCCTTTTGAAGGCGGCTACTACGCCTGGGTGCGCCGCGCGATGGGAAATTTTTGGGGGTTTCAGGAAGCATGGCTGTCGCTGGTTGCGTCCATTTTCGATATGGCGATTTACCCCACCCTGTTCGTCGCGTATCTGACGCGCATGTTCCCGTGGTTCCAGGAGAACCATCGCGGCGTGCTGGTGGCGCTGGGAGTGGTGATCGTTTGCGCGGTGCTTAATATTGCTGGGGTGAAGGTGGTTTCTACTACCTCCCTGTGGCTCTTCTTCGCTTTGTCGGCGCCGTTTGCGGCCATTTTTCTGCTGGCTCCATTCAAGATCGGAGCGCTGACAAACGCCGTTACGAAGCCGACCACTTCCAACGTCGACATTCTCGGCGGGCTGCTCATCTGCATGTGGAACTACATGGGATGGGACAACGCCTCGACGATTGCGACAGAGGTTGAGCGCCCGCAGCGGACTTATCCGCGGGCGATGCTCTGGTCGGTTGCGATCGTCGCCTTGACCTACGTGCTGCCGTTTGCGGCGATGTGGATGACTGGACTCAAGGCTTCGGCTTGGGAGACTGGCGCCTGGGCCGATATCGCACAGCTGATGGGCGGTCCCGTTCTGCGGGTCGCGCTGGTCGCAGGCGGCATGATGAGCGGCTTTGGCATGTTCAACGCGCTCGTCATGAGCTATTCGCGGCTGCCGCTGGCTATGGCGCAGGATGGAATGCTGCCGAAGATTTTCGCCAAGCTGCATCCGAAATCGCGCGCGCCGTGGGTGGCGATCATCGCGCTGGCGATTGGGTGGGGGCTGGCGCTTAACATTGGATTTGAGCGGCTGGTTACACTCGACATCATGATCTATGGGGCAAGCTTGACGCTCGAATTTGTGGCGCTGATTGTGCTGCGAGTTCGTGAGCCGGAGCTGAAACGGCCGTTCCGCGTGCCGGGTGGCCTGTTTGGAGCAATCGCCGTCGGCATTCCACCAACGCTGCTACTGGGCTTTGCGGTGTTAAACAGCGAGCACGAAGCAATCCTCGGGATGAGCGCGTTCTGGTTTGGCCTCATTCTGATGGGCGCAGGTGTGGTCGCTTATGCCATCAATCGCGCGCTGAAACCGGCGGGATGGGCTCGGCCTGAACCTAAGCCGGAGCTGGCGGCTTAAATTCTTTTCCGTGGATGCGCGCGGATCTTTCTCTTACAAGAATGATTAGGGGCGCGGCTCTCCCGCGCCTCTTTCATTTTGCGACCATTTCGTCAGCCTGCGCCTCCGAAATTGGAACCACCCTTACCTATTGGCAGGAATCGCTCAGCATCTTGAGGCTGGTTACCTGGAAATCGGCATATGGTTTGCCGGCCGCTTCCTTCTTTTCCGAGTCGTCGAACTTCGCTTCTTTGACCTGGGCCTTGTGGAGGACGTGGCCGTTGACTGTCACCTTGTGGCCAATGTGCTTCGCGTCAACTTTGCCGCTCAACTCCCACATCGTGCCGCCTTCGCCAATGATGTAGAAGCCGCTCGCTTCTACGCCTTTCTTCAAACAACCGGTCACAGAGGTAGTTTTACTCATGTCATCTTGCGCCTGGCTCGCCGTCGCGGCGAACAGCAGAGACAATGCGAAGGTCAACAACAAGCAAAGTTTCCCGTGCTTGGAGGGCATAGTTTTCTCCTTACTACTATAGATAATCGTACATCTCCCTTTTCCGAGAAGTCGAGAGTTTCCAGCGTTCGAAAGACTACGGTGAACCTAAAATGAACCTAGTTCCGAGCGGTGTACGGGCCGCGGTAACCGTCGCACCAGCCGCAAATTGAGGTGTACAGTAGTGGACGGGAAATATGACCAAACGTAAATCCAAAGGCGCCTACATGATCTCGGCGGTAGCCGAGATGTATGAAATTCATCCGCAGACGTTGCGGCTGTACGAGCGCGAAGGCCTGCTGAAGCCTAGCCGAACTGAGGGCAACACGCGCCTTTACACTGACGAGGACTTGCAGCGGCTGGAATTCATTCTTTCGCTGGCCCGCGATTTGGGTGTAAACATCAGCGGGATCGCCATCATTCTGCAAATGCGGGCGCGGATGGAGGAAATGCAGTTCCAGATTCAGGATTTTGTGCAATACATTCAGAAGGAAGTGTTGACGCGCGCCACGGCTGCGGCCGATCCGTCGAAGGGCGCTATTGTTCCTCTGCGCCGGCCGGTTCCGACCCTGGATGCATCGCGCAGGAAAGAATCCTCGAAGTAGTGTCGTTGTGGGTTCACGAAAAACCTTTCACAAGATATTCATCTCGGCGCAACCAACTACGGGCGGCGGCGATCTAAGTTGTGACCATATGCGAGCCGAGGATTCCGCTCCGATCTTATCTTCCGCTTCAGAATCGGGCGTTTCTCATTCGGGATCAAGCCGCTCACCGGCGAGCAGTCGCCCGGCTTCCGAAAAGATCCTTAAAGTCAGCCTGGAATCTGCGCGCTTCGGTCCCGCCGTGGTGCTCCGTTGCCAGGATCATGCCATCTTTCGCAGCGAAGGCCGCGCCCTTGCTGGCCTGATCGCTGAAGTGCTGCCGTCGGCGAAGCGCATGGTCGTGGACCTCGCCCCAGTTGATGCGCTCGACAGCGGGGCGCTCGGCGAACTGGTGATGATTCACATGTGGGCAGAGGCGGCCGGATATGCGCTGACTTTCGCGAGCCCCAGCGACTCCGTTCGCGGACTTTTTGAGAGCACGAATCTGGTTTCGGTGCTTGACGTTTATGCGAGCGTCGATGCGGCCATCCAGGCCATGCATCAAGAACAGGTACAGTCGGCGTAGAGCGGTCGCAGTTCCCAGTCTTCTCTTTGAGAAGGGACAACCACGGTTCTCGAGGAGGCTTGCGCGACGATGCTATTTTTCTCGCTGGAAGCGATAGCGCGCGCCTTTATCCTTTGCCACCTGCTCCGCTACTTTCAGAAACGCCCGGCCTGCGTGCGAGAGCGCTGAATCCTGCCGATAGACGAGTCGCAGCTTGCGTTGAAAATGCAGATCGCGCACCGGAACGTGCACTAGCTCTCCGCGCGCAACTTCATTCTCCACGCTGATCTCGGGCACGAGAGCTACGCCGTTGCCCATCGTCACAAAGCGCTGAATCGCCTGGAGAGTCGGGAGTTCGACATCCATGTGCAGAGGAGTCTTGTGGCGCCGAAATGCTTCAATCACCTTTTCTCGATACGGCGATGCAACAATGTGGGCCACGAATGACTCGGCGCCAAGTTGCCGCACGCTGACCTCGCGCGCCGAAGCCAGCGGATGGCTGGGTGGCACGACGAGCGCTAGCTCGTCGAGGTAGACAACAATCGACTTGAGTTGCGGCTCCTGGGGATCGTAGGAGAGGACTCCCAGTTCAACGTCGTGCTTGAGAACGTCGTCGGGGATGTGGCTGCCGAGCGAACGCCGCACCGTGATTTTTAGTGCTGGATGGAGCCGCCGGAATTCGGCGAGCACGGGCAACAGGTAGAGCGCGGTGAATTCATTGGCGGCAATCGTCAGCTTGCCCTTCTGCAACTCGCGCATCTCAACCAGGGCTTCGTGCGCGTCCTGGCGAAGATTGACCAGTTTTTCCGCGTACTCCTGCAAAACGCGGCCGGCGTCGGTGAGTACGCCATCGCGGGACGAACGATCAAAGAGCGGCTCGCCGATTTCGATTTCCAGCTTGCGAACAGTCTGGCTGACCGCCGACTGGGTACGAAACAGCTTTTCTGCCGCGCGCGAAAAACGGCGCTCGCGGGCGACGGCGAGAAAGACTTCGAGTTGAGATAGGTCCATAGTTTAGTTTCGCCGTCTCCGATCGCTGGTTTATGAATCTTGCTGTATCAATAAGCACAACTTATA
>JBAWBE010000013.1:0-9577 GCA_049589635.1 Terriglobales bacterium | reverse complement strand
TGGGAGGTGGGTGGCAGCAATAGGGAACGGTGCAAGGCTTGCACGCTCAGTTCTTTTCAAATCGTGGCGGCAATCACGGTCCTTAGAACACGAGAGGAAAGCGATTCAGATCTTGGCGGAATCCCTTAACAATTCGCGAAAGGTACCAAGATGTTTAAGAAAATTCTAGTTGCCTATGACGGATCTCCGGAAGCGGGACGTGCATTAATCGTCGGCATTCAGCTTGCCAAGAGCCTGAAGGCCGACTTGAGCACAATCTACGTATTCGAGAAGCTGCCCGCCTATGCTGCTGGGTACATGGATCTTGGAGTAACCGGCGCCAGCATCGTGCTACCTCGGCAGGTTTCTCAGTACTACCGAATGCTGCGGGTTAGTGCCCAACGAGCAGCTCATAAACAAGGCATAGCCCTGAAGACCGAACTGGCCGAAGGCGATGAAGTAAAGGCGATTGTTGAGAGTGTGCAGAAGACTGAGAGTGATCTCTTGGTATTGGGTTTACCTCGACGTTACGGGCTCTTCAGCCGACTGTGGAACCATACAACTCACGATCTTTCACAACGGGTCTCTAGCAGCATCCTGGAGGTTCATTGAGCCGTGGTTTGATCCACGAATTCGGGTTACCTATGAAACGGATAGCATCTCTTTCAATCTTCTTCGCCGCGCTCATTGAGTTCGCGATTGAGCGGGCAAGGTTCGACCTGTGGATTGTGGCGGCAGTTGCGATCGTGGCCCTCCTGTGGAATCTCGTACGACGAGCGCTACGCCCTCGCTTGTAAGAAGCATCAAGGAATCCTTATTGGACAGTTAAGGACGGGCGAGGATTTCAACGCATGTGCCCACGGCGACGAAGGCGGCGTCTTGCGTTTATTTGATTGGCCGCGAACCCGTAATAAGGATATCCACAAGTCTTCTGGCGCTTTCCTGCCAGTCAGGACCGGATGCCACGTGGGAGACGCCGATCAACGCGCGGAGCAGATCGAATGGCTCCAGATCTCTGCGAATGTCGCCGTTCTTGATCGCGCGTTTTACCAGCGCATCAATCGCTCCTTGAACGCGAGCGCGTGAACCTTCATACAGTTTCGAAGGACCTCCGACGAGCGAGTTCAGCGCAGGGGCGATGATCTGCTTCGTTGCGATGTAATCCACGAACAAGAGCATCCAGGCTCGCAACGCTTCAACAGGAGGCATGGCCTCAGAGAATTTCCGCTCCGCTGCTGCTAGCTTTTCCACTTCAGCGCGATAGACCTCTTCTATTAGAGCATCGCGAGTGGGAAAGTGGCGGTACAGAGTTCCCGCTCCAACAGCTGCCTCTTTGGCGACGTCGTCTAGGCTGGCGTTGGCGCCGGACCGAGTAAACGCCTCCTTTGCCACCTCCAGAATCCGCTCGCGGTTGCGCCGCGCGTCGGTCCGCGGCTTTCTTGGGGCAATCTTCAGATTCTTGGTTGGCATATAAAAAAGTTGCAACCGGAGGCATTCTCCGGTTATCTTATCTAGTGATTCGGAGACACTCTCCGTTTTAGCCGGAATCAGGCGGGCTGTCAATAGCGGGTTCCGGATTAGAGAGGTGAGAAATATGAATCTAGTTGCTCATTATCAAACATCGAAGAATTCCAACCATCCTTGCCCCGACCTCATGACGATGGCGGAACGCGAGTTGTCGGCATTCTTCAACGCGGTTGCTCAGTCATTCGGGTCAGAACAGGCCGAGCTCTCGGCGGAAGACTGGCTGCAGGAGTTGAGCGGGATCGATGGTCTGCCCACTTCAGCCCCCGAATGGCGATTGATCACTGCGAAGGTTTCGACTCGCCTGGCAAGTCGAGTGAACGCTTCGTTCCTGTCGTCATCACTATCGACCGATCGGCAAATTGCTTAGGAGGATAAGAATATGCGTGTTTTTGTTACGGGTGCTACAGGCTTCATTGGTACGGCAGTCGTGCGAGAACTGATCGACGCTGGTCATCAGGTCCTCGGCCTCGCGCGCTCGGATGCGGGCGCCAAGTCGCTTATCGCGGCGGGAGCAGATGTGCATCGCGGTTCGCTCGAAGATCTCGAAAGCCTTCGCAGCGGTACAGCGGCTGCCGATGGAGTGATTCACACCGCTTTCATCCACGACTTCAACAACTACGCGCCAGCTGCGGAAGCGGATAAGCGTGCCATCGAGACGCTCGGCGGCGCGCTGGAGGGCTCTGATCGCCCGTTGATCGTCACTTCCGGGACCTTGCTCGTTCAACGGAAAGGCTCGCTTGCAACAGAAGAGGATGCGCACAATCCCAGCTTCCCCCGCAAGTCGGAAGATGCGGCGCGTGCGCTGTCAGCCCGCGGAGTCCGGACATCGGTGCTGCGGCTTCCCCCATCGGTCCATGGCAACGGCGATCACGGCTTCGTGCCACGCCTGATTAGCATCGCTCGTGAAAAGGGCGTTTCCGCATATATCGGGGATGGGCTCAACCATTGGCCGGCTGTACATCGGATCGATGCTGCTCATCTTTATAGGCTTGCGCTCGAGAAAAAGTCGCCCGATGCGCGGTATCACGGCGTGGCCGATGAGGGCGTACCGACTCGAGAGATCGCTGAGGTTATCGGCCAGCGACTGAACGTACCGGTCGTCAGCAAGTCTCGCGAGGAAGCCGCCGATCATTTTGGTTGGATGGCTCACTTCTTTGGTATAGACGCTCCGGCTTCCAGCGCGCTGACGCAGGAACGTCTAGGATGGCGACCGGTTCAGGCGGGACTCGTTGCCGATCTGAATGCGGACCATTATTTCGAACACGCTGCGGATGCCGTCGTAGTGCGCGGCTAACGCGTGCGCGATAGTAAAGATAGTAAATAGCGTTCCGACTAATACGGATTCTGGTTGAGGTTTGCCGAACTAGCCCGGCGCGGCCGGCGTTGACCATGCACCGATGAAAGAGAGGAGATGACCATGCAGAGCAAACGCATCGCGCTGATCACCGGGGCCAATCAAGGAGTCGGACTTCAGGTTGCAAAGGAACTCGTGGCGAGCGGTCTCACGGTACTGGTCGGATCGCGCAATTTTGAGCGTGGCGAGGCCGCTGCCAAGGATATTGGGCCGGGGGGCATCGCGGTCCAGCTCGACGTGACGGATCGGGCTTCGATCGC
Organism: Terriglobales bacterium; assembly: GCA_049589635.1. Lineage (GTDB taxonomy): Bacteria > Acidobacteriota > Terriglobia > Terriglobales > Acidobacteriaceae > Acidiflorens. The sequence goes on along the minus strand of JBAWBE010000013.1, from coordinate 6,457 downwards.
CGCCGCGGCGGAGCGCATCCGCGAGGAGTTTGGCCGCCTCGACCTGCTCGTCAATAACGCGGCTATCTCGAATACGACGAAGGGCAATTCGTCCCTCCAGGAGTACGCAAAAATAACCCTGGCGAGCAATGCTTCGCTCGATGAAATACGCGCGGTGTGGGAGACCAACGTGTTCGGCGTCCTCGCCGTTTATCAGGCGATGCTGCCGCTCCTCCGCGAGTCATCGGATGCCCGCATCGTAAACGTATCGAGCGGCGTTGGCTCGCTGGCGGATAATGCGAACCGCGCCCACCCTTATCACGCGTTCTTTAGCCCCGTGTACCCTGCGTCCAAGGCCGCTCTTAACGCGATAACCCTGGCCATGATGATCGAACTGGAGTCCACCGGGATCAAGGTCAACTTAGTATCCCCGGGCTTCACCAAGACTAACCTCAATGGATACGAGGGCACCGCTTCCGTCGAAGAAGGCTCTCGCGAGGTGGTGCGCATTGCGCTGCTCGGCCCGGACGGCCCAACAGGTACGTTCACGCGCTGGGAAAACGTGACGATCCCGTGGTGATTAGTCTCGCGCTCTTGATCTCGTAGGAGGGAGTTATGATCCGATCGCATCGGAACCGACTCATGTATTTATTAAGGATAAGAGCGATGGTGAATGTATTTGGAGCAACTTCAACCACCGACGGCGTTTTGCTGGCATGAATCTCTTCACTCCTGCACCGCAAACAACGAACAGTCCCGGGAGGAGCGCAATCTCATCGCTTTGCGGACAAAGGGAAGCGGCTGGCGAAGTCACCCTGTTGAATTATCAGTGTCCGAATTTGGGCCTGGACCGTCCTAAGAACGAACGGCGAGGATGGGGCCAAAGCACCCTCAATTCGCTTACAATGTGACATTTGAAGTGGCAACAATACCGCTACTTCGGCGGAATAGAGGTGAGCCATGTCCTTTCTTCGCGATCTCCGATTTGCCCTCTACTCCTTGGGGCGCACTCCGGGGTTAGCCTGCGCCGTGATCCTTACGCTGGCGCTCGGCATCGGCGCCAATGCCGCCATCTTTACGTTAGTCCGCGGCGTCCTGATGCGACCGCTGGTAAACCGCGACGAAAATCGCCTGATTTACATTCGACAGAGCGCCCCCGGCATCGGCGCGGATAACGACCGTTTTTCCGTGCCCGAAGTCCGAGACTTGCAGGCCAGTGTGAAATCGGTCAGCGAGTTTGGAGAGTTTTCTACGATCGGCTTCACCATGCTTGGCCTCGGCGAGCCGCGTGAAGTTCGCGCCGGGGTTGTGGACGGCTCCTATTTCGAAGTCATGGGCCTTCGCCCCGTGCTCGGCCGGCTTCTGGACATGCGCGACGACGGCCCCAATGCCGCAGGCGCAGTCGTGCTTACCTACCGCTTCTGGTCCACTGCGCTGCACAGCGATCCATCGGTGATCGGCAAGCAGGTTCGCTTCGATACACGCACTGCCACCATCGTTGGCGTGCTCGAGCCTTCGGTTCCCTACCCTGCGGATACCGAGCTCATCGCGAACGTTGTGACCAGCCCGCATCATCTCTCCGCAACGATGGTCACTGGTCGTGTTCATCGGATGACGGATTTGTTTGGGCGTCTGGCTCCGGGAGTTTCTCTCGACCAGGCTCGAGCCGAGTTGCGGTCAGCATACTCTGCGATGAAGAAAGATCACCCCGAAGCCTACCCTGCGAGCGGGCAATACAGCATCGACGCCAAGCTGCTGCGCGATGAGATCACGTCGAATGCTCGCACCGTGTTGCTCGTACTGCTCGCTGCCTCGGGACTGGTGTTCATTATTGCTTGCTGCAATGTGGCGAATCTGATTCTGGCGCGAACCGTTCGCCGCGAAGGGGAATTGGCAGTGCGCACCGCGCTCGGCGCAAGCACAGGTACGTTACGCCGCCTGCTGCTGGCGGAAAGCCTGCTGCTCTGCGGTGCGGGAGCGATTCTGGGAGTGGTCAGCGCAAGTCCGATGGTCAACGTCCTGGCGCGCTACGCTTCGCGCTTCTCAGTGCGCGCGCTCGACTTGAAGATTGACTCGAGCATGCTCTGGCTCGGCGCAACACTGGCGATCGTCGCCTCAGTGCTCCTCGCTTTCGTCCCGCGGTTACCCACTGCCAACACATCGCAAGGTATCAACCTCGGCGCCGGAGGAGTGCGCATCACCGGCGGGACAAACCGGCGGCTGCGCATCTTCGCGGTCACGCAGATTGCCCTCTCGTTCATGCTGCTGGCTGGAGCGAGCATGCTGATCAAGACGCTTCTCACGATGCAAGCTGCGCAGACTGGTTTCGACACGCACCGCGTGCTGGCCATGGATATGCCAGTCATGTCCTATGGCAAGAGCGCCGATCAGATCATCAATTTCTATCGGGACGCAATCCGCCGCATCAAGGAGCTGCCGGGAGTTGACGGAGTCGCGGAAGGAACCAGCGTGCCCTGGCGAGACGCCGGCAGCTTCGGTCCGGGATTTGAATTCACCGGCGAAGGGCATGTGAAAGGCAGTCGCGAAGAGGATCCTCTGGCACAGTTCCGCGCAGTTTCGCCAGGATTTTTCGCGGCGCTCGGCGTGCCCATCGTTGAAGGGCGAGACTTCAACGATAACGACCGGCGCGGTGGCGAGCCGGTAGTGATCGTCAGCCAGAGTGTCGCGCAGCGGATGTTCCCCGGCCAGGATCCCCTCAATCGCCACGTTATGTGGACCGACCCGGTGTTTGATTTCGTCGGCATAAACAAAGGACCGCGCCGAATTGTCGGCGTCGCCGCTGATGTCGATGATGAGCACGTCATACCAGGAGCCGCACCTACCATCTATCATCCGTTCGGTCAGGTGCCGGATAATCTTTCCGACAACAATGGCGTGAGCGTCTTTGGCGGCCGCCTGTTCGTGCACACGCGCATCGATCCCTACGCGCTGGTCACGCCGGTCACGCGCATTGTGCGCGAGATGTCGGTCGATCAACCCGTCGAGCACGCCGCCACGCTCGAAGACATTCGCGCCGAAGTGTTAACCCCCGATCGACTCAATACAATTGTGTTCGGCGGATTTGCCGCCGTAGCTTTGGCGATCGCCATCGTTGGTGTGGCGGGCGTGCTCGCCTTTTCCGTCAGTGCACGCACTCGTGAGTTCGGCATCCGCCTGGCAATCGGCTCGCAACGTCGCCACCTCTTGACCCGCGTCATTGCCGAAGGAGCCGTAATGGCGGGTGCTGGCGTGATCGCCGGCGCGGCCGTCGGGTTCATGTTCGCGCGGCTCGCGAGCAGGGTTTTTGGAGAGATCAAAATGCCAGGTCTTTTGCCGGCATTCATTGCTGCGTTCGTCTTGATGGCAGTCGCCGTTATCGCATCGTTGTTGCCCGCGGCCCGCGCCGCGCGAGTCGATGTTATGCAAGCGCTACGGTCGGAGTGAACATTGGCGTGCGTGACGGGGCAGTCGCTTCCATATAGAAGAGATGCGCCTTCCCAAATGACAAGAAACAGATGGTATTATCGCGGCGGGAGTCACCAATGGAACCGACAAAACCCAAACTTCCACGTGAAGCCATTGAGCTCTACAACGATTTTATTCACGGTGAGATTAGTCGCCGCGCCTTCATGGAAGGCGTGCAGCGACTAGCAGGCGGTCTGGCCGCAGCCACGGTTATTAATGCATTGATGCCGAATTATGCTCTGGGCCAGCAGGTTTCCCGTACCGATGACCGGATCAAGGCCACTTATGAGACCGTTCCCTCCCCGAAGGGCAACGGAAACATCAAGGGCTACCTCGTGCGGCCGATCAGCGCCGACACTCGCTCCGAGACGATAACGAAGTTGCCCGGCATAATTGTGGTCCATGAAAATCGGGGTCTGAACCCGCATATCGAGGACATTGCGCGACGGTTTGCCCTAGCCAACTTCATGGCATTTGCGCCGGATGGGCTCACCTCTCTGGGTGGCTATCCTGGCGACGACTATAAGGGCGGCCAGATGTTCAACAAGATCGACAAGAACAAGATGTCTGAAGATATGGTAGCTGCGGCCCTGTGGTTGAAGTCGCGCCCTGACTGCACCGGAAAGATTGGCGCTACCGGCTTTTGCTATGGGGGCTCGACCGCCAATATGCTAGCGGTACGGCTGGGGGCCGACTTGGCGGCAGCGGCGCCGTTCTATGGTGGTCCTCCCGCGCCGGAGGACATCCCGAAAATCAAGGCAGCGATTCTGGTTCATCACGGGGAGCTCGACACGCGACTGGCCGCGACGTGGCCCTCTTACGACCAGGCCCTGACCTCGGCGCACGTTCCGCACGAAGGCTATATTTACCCAGGCGCCGTACATGGCTTCAATTGCGACGCGACGCCGGAACGGTATAACAAAGCCGCAGCCGATCTGGCCTGGCAACGCACCATCGACTGGTTCAACAAATACGTGCGAGGTTGAGTCAGCGCCACGCGCGTTCAATTTGTCGGGTTCGAACCGGCGACAATCATGACGACAACGTTTGAAAATAGAAATGGTAGTTTCGACATCCAGGATTGAACCGTTCATTGCAGGCGGGGCAGTGAGAGCCGCTCCGCATCTACGAATGGATGGTTAGTTCCGTCCCGCAGGCTCCGCAAACTACTGCTACTTGGTTCCATTCACTCTCCGTCCACACGTCAATCTAGTGATTGGCGAGCATGGCGTGGGAGTCTTTGCACGGATATTCGCAGAAGGACGAGAATCAGCCACTTCGCGCCGCTGAGTTAGGATGTAGCCGAGGCTGCAAATGTATATTCCACGCCACAATGAAGAGAGACGCGTCTCAGCGATGCACTCGCTGATCGTCTCTCGACCTCTTGGGACGCTCGTGACTCTGGGAGCTTCCGGCCTTTTTGCTTCCCATATTCCGATGATCCTGGAAGATGACGGCTCGCAATTCGGAGTCCTGAAGGGACACATCTCCCGTGCAAACACACAATGGCGAGATTTCGTCCCAACGGTGGATGCGCTTGCAATCTTTACTGGCCATCAACACTACATCTCGCCCAATTGGTATCCCGAAACGAAAGAGCACGGCAAAGAGGTGCCATCTTGGAACTATGTAGTTGTGCATGCCTATGGCCCGCTAAAGGTGGTCGAGGACGAGCATTGGCTCCTGACGAACGTGGAGAAACTGACCAACATCCATGAAGCAGCATCGCCGGTCCCATGGAAGGTCAGCGATGCGCCGCAAGACTTCATCAAATCTCAATTGAAAGGGATTGTCGGCCTGGAACTGCCGATCCAGCGGCTTGAAGGCAAGTGGAAGGTAAGCCAGAACCGAACCGAGCGGGAGCGAAACGGCGTAGTCGACGGATTGGCAAAACTCAACACTCCCGACAGCCTCGCGATGAAGGCCTTGGTAGAGGAAGTGGGCCCTCGCTCTGATTTCTAATGGCCCTGTCAGTCGAATCAAGGGCCAATCGGGCAATTGCGCAATTGTGAAACATCTTCACCGAAAAGGCATGCCAACCACCAGATCTCAGTTCAATAAATAAGGGGAACTGCGACGCAGTTTCAACTTGTCGGGCGCGACAGATGCCCAATTGTCCTTATGTGTCGGGGAGAGAGAATCTGAAGGTGGATGTGACTAGTCAGGTGGATGTGACTAGTCAGGTGAATTAGCGTCGGCGAGGGAGTCCCTTTGCCGAAGCTTCGGATCCAGGTGGTTCACGGAACGGTTCCACAGAAATGCGCTCGTAACACACTTCCAGCACGGTCAGGTTTTCTGTGCCGCCCGGCAATTGAAGGACTACGCTGTCACCCTCTGCCGACTTCATCAACGCGCGCCCTAAAGGTGACACCCAACTGATGTGGTTGCGGTCGAGATCGATTTCGTCTGTGCCAACGATGCTCACCACTCGCTCTGCTCCCGCTGCATTGGTATAGCGGACGGTCGCTCCGAAGAATGCCCTCGTTGCCGCCTGTCCCGTTCTCCGTGCTTCCGGGTCTACCACTTCCGCGGCTTCGATTCGCTTCGTGAGAAAGCGAATCCGCCCATCGATCTGCCGCAGCCGCCGCTTGCCGTACTGATAGTCGGCGTTTTCACTGCGATCGCCGTTGCTGGCAGCCCACGCCACCACCTCCACCACGGCCGGGCGTTCCCTGCTGAGCAGAAACCGGTGCTCATCTTTGAGGCGCTCGAGGCCGCTCGGCGTGATGTAGTTCTTGACGGGCGTCCCGGGCTCGTCCGGTTTTGGTTGTCTCGTAAACCCTTTTCGCATCTCATAGTCCTTCCAGCGCGAATCCAGTGGGTGCACCTAATGAACGCGGATGAACGCCGATAGACCGCCCTTGCAACGGGGAGAACGATCAAACGTCGTATAATCTCGTGCGCGCAGCTTGGGAGTGGAACGTATGAACATACAAGAACAAATCGAGAAGTATATTACCAGCCAACCGGAGTCAAAACGCAGTGACATGCGAGAGTTGCATCGGCTCACACT
>JBAWBE010000012.1:0-1552 GCA_049589635.1 Terriglobales bacterium | reverse complement strand
CCTGTGGATCAACCGCTGCGCATGGAAGGCGAATCGCCCCTGGATCGACGGAGCCATCGAGGGTATCAACGGAGTTGCCCGAGTCTTCCTGCCGGGTCGAGCACCCTGCTATGAATGCACGCTCGGTGAAACCGATTGGGCGATTCTGGATCGTCGCATGTCCTGCAACCTGCTGCTGCATGAGGCCACGACTGAGGGGCGCGTGCCGACCACGCCGACAATTTCTTCGATCATCGGCGGCATCCAGGTGCAGGAGGCGGTGAAGCTGCTGCATGGGATGCCCACCCTGGCCAGTAAAGCCTATATCTTTGAGGGACTGCATCACACCTCCTATGTCATCGATTACACGGAGAAGCCCGACTGTTTAAGCCATTACACTTTCGAGAATGTCGTACAAATACCAGAACCTTCCAGCGCACTCACACTAGAGCAACTCCTGAAGCGGGCCGGCGACGCTTTGGCGAGCGATGAAGTCGTTCTTGAATTCAGCCGCGACATCATTTGGAAACTGGTTTGCCCGAAGTGCGGCGAAGAAGAAGAGTGTTTTGTCCCGGTGGGAGCGATTCAATACGATCGCGGACATTGTCCGCGCGACGGCCACATGCGAGCGGTGCACACGCTTTCAGGCTATCGAGGCGAACCGGAGCTTGCTAACCGCCGACTCGACCAATTGGGCCTTCCTCTTTTTGATGCATTTACTGCTCGCTCGCTCGATGCAGAGATTTCCTACTACATTACGGGCGACGCAGAGGCTGTGCTAGGACCGCTCGCCAACTCGTGTATCAGCGAGGCAGGGCTATGAGTCAGGCAGCAGGAAAGCCGGTCGGACCGCTATTTCAGATTGACAACGAAGTGACACGTTGCATTCGCAAACATGCGCGTTCTCACATGAAGACTGAGGTCTGCGGTGTCCTGATTGGGGAGACGCGCGATGGAGTCGTCGAAGTTTGCGCCTCGATCGAGGCGTTGAATGCCGCCCAGGCGGGTACCCACGTCACCTTTACCCAGGATGCATGGGAGACGATCTATAAAGTCAAAGATGAGTCATATCCCAACCAACGCATTGTCGGTTGGTACCATTCTCACCCCGGTTTCGGCGTCTTTTTGTCGGAGCACGACGCCTTCATTCATCGAAATTTCTTCTCATCTCCCGATCAGGTGGCCTGGGTCTATGATCCACATACCGACGAGGAAGGTTGCTTCGGTTGGGTCGATGGCGCAATCCACCGGATATCCAATTTATCCATCATCGACAATAACGGCGACGGCGTTGAGCGAACACCGAAAGAGATCGAGTTCACGCCGGAGGAAGACGAGGAGAGCCGGGCGATCGACCGCATTGGTCAAGGGCGGACGTCGCGAGTCAAACGACAGCCGGCATGGCTTCGCTGGATGACCACCATACTAGGATATTCTTCGGCGCTGATCCTTGGTTTCGCGCTCGCTTATTTCGTTTTTCCGCGCGTAGTCGTGCTGATGTTCGATCCTTCCTCCGGGGCGCTGCTGGAACTCTCCCCGCAATTGGCTCATCGCCTGCTCGAACTCCAACCGG
>JBAWBE010000011.1:0-9473 GCA_049589635.1 Terriglobales bacterium | reverse complement strand
ATGAATGTTCCACGTGGAACATTCATTGACTTTATTGTACGTACATTATTGTGATTACCAGGCGAAGAAACTGCGAACAAAATAAAGTTAGGTTCCGGGGCGTCGTGAAAGGGCGCGAATCGGGGATTTTCGCTGGGCGGGATGGTTACTATCTGGTTATGGGTTTACCTGTTTTGAGCTTCACTGGTCCTATCAGAATGCTGGGGTTAGCGGGGATTGGCGGTTCTCGGTTTAAAAATGAAGCACTTACAGCGAAGTATCCGCGAATAGAGGACTTACTCGTTTTAGTTTGCTTCGCTTTCCGTGTTTTATGGGGCTTCTGCGGCTGGATTTTGTCAAGTTGACAGGGCATGCATTGGCACCGATTTCGGGCGCGAAAAACTGGCAGGTAGCGTCCACATCTGCCCTGACAGCAGCACAGAGGGAGCCGCCCTCTATTTCAGATATGAGGCAGGCTTTGTTGCCAGCATCTTTGATGGAAGCCCCAAGATGCCAACAGCGGTTTCCATCCACCACAATGAAGCGGTCGTGGTACGACTGCATTTCCCTGATTTCCACTGTGCTGCCATGTTGAGCTGCGAACTTCTTTGCCTCAAGGATAAAGTCGCCCTTCATCTGCATGGTCATTACCCTGATCTTAGCGGCCACTGGTAAATTCGTGAGGAGCATCCAAAGGGCTCCATCCACGTACCCATCTACAATCTGGATTTCCTTTGTGGACAACTCGACCACTTTGCGAATTTCTTGGTATGCACTGTGCTGGGTGCCTGCTGGCAAGAACACCTGTTTCGAGTCGGGCAATTGCCATCGCAATTGGTCCACCGTGCTCTTTAGAACAGCGACCATTTTTGCCAGCTGTTCGTTGTGCTGTGCCAAACGTTCGGGTTCGCTCATGCCGATGTAAAAAAACCCTCCATCACGAGCCAGACAGAACGCATTGACGTTTGAGTGCGTGCTTCCTAGTGCCGCGATAATCGCACCTTTGCCATTATTTACCCACTGAGTTCGTTCTTCTTGATTCAGAGTGTCTGCCTGTACTATCAGGCCTTCAATAATCGGAATCGCTTTTTCTGCCGAAAGTGTAGGTGGTTGGGCGGGCGGTTCTTTTGGCTTTGCCATAGGCTCCGGTTCCTTCTTCGGCGGAAACGCCTGCTGCTTGCGGAATCTGATTTCCAGATCATTTTTGATTGAGTGCCTGAGACCGTGCAAGTCCCGTTGTATTCGTCCTGTGAACGAAGCCAGATGGGGCACCTGCGGGTTCTTCAATAAATTGCTGGCTTGAGTGTTCGTCATCGTCGCTATTTCACCGTTGATGAAGTCCACGTCAGAGCGCAGCAAATACCCACCGTTAGAGGTTTCCAACAGGTCTTGCCAGATTTTCGCGTATCCACGACAAATTTGCTCAGCTTGACCCAAGTAAACTTCTAATACCGCTAGCTTCTGTTGACCACCGGGAGGGATGCGATTCGCGGTTTGTATCTTGTCAACTCTGTCTTCGGAGAGTTTGGCAATTAGTTTTCCATACTCTAACTTGGCTATTATGTGGAGTTCTTGGTTCATGCGGAAACCACCCAATCATAGGCGGGTGGCCCGGTTCTATCAAGATTGCGCGTGCCGCTTGATCCTCAACCAATACGAGCGGCGCAAATCCCTAAGCCGCGACAGTCGGATACCCATGTCTCGAAAACCACGAGACATGGGGCACCCACGGAATCACGCGACCACAAAAAAAGAAGTGGAATATGGAACCTGAGCCACCGCCCACGTGTTTAATGGGCGGGCCACATCTGGGCCGACATACTAAATCTGGGTGCCCAACGTCTCGCGGTTTTCGAGACGTGGGTGTGTGCGGCGGAGAGAAATCATCACAGGCGAAGAGTAGTCGGCGTCACAGTATCGGGGTTCGCTGGACCCTATTCTGATTGCGCAATGCCGCTTGGTCTTCAACGTTACTATGGCACCGGAGATCTGCATTTCATTACCTGTAGTTGTTACCGCAGGCAGGCATGGCTGGGAACGGCGCGGCGGCGCGATCTGTTCTTGTCGGTGCTCGAACGCATGCGGAAGCGCTATCAGTTCGTGGTGGTCGGCTATGTCGTCATGCCCGAGCACTTTCATCTCTTGATGAGCGAACCCCTGATCAGCGAACCGTTTATCAGCGAACCGCGGGAGCGTACGCCCGGCCCGTGATGCAGGCTCTTGAGCTGGGATTTGCGCGACGCTTACTGGCGCAAAACCGGGAGCCCCGGAATTCGGCGCAGGACAGCCTATTCGAACATACTCGGCAGCATGTATGGCAGGCGCGCTTCTAGTACGTCAATGTCTGGACGTCGAGGAAGCGGGTGGAGAAGTTGCGGTACATGCACCGCAATCCGGTGAAACCAGGATTGGTGGAGTCGCCGGAGTTATGGCGGTGGAGCAGTTGCCGGGATTACGCGTTGGGGGAAGAAGGCGCGGTGCGGGTCAACGATTGGGAGATTCTCAAGATGAAGACTCTAGTATTGGCAGCGTGAAGCCTAGGGTGCCGGCAGTTGTGGTACCCACGTCTCGAAAAGCACGAGACGTGGGGCACCCGCTGACGGACCTCACTCCGCTCGGGATGACAATTTGAAATTAGTTTCGTGCCCCGGCCGCAGCCTACCGATCCTATGGTCCAGGCATCCTAAAGGGACTGTCTTGAGTATCTCATCGCGTACAGAAAGGATGGATTTATGGCGGACAATTTGGCGGGAAAGAAGATTGCAATCCTGGTTGATGACGGATTTGAGCAGGTGGAATTGTTGAAGCCTCGGGAGGCACTGGATCATGCGGGGGCAGTGACGCAAGTTGTTTCTCCGGCGGGAAAAAGAGTTAAGGGTTGGGATATGAAGGAGTGGGGCGACGAGGTTGAGGTAGATGTCGCGCTCACGGATGCCAAGGCGGAGGATTTTGATGCGCTCCAGTTGCCGGGCGGGGTGATGAATCCGGATCATCTGCGGATGAAGCCAGAGGCGGTGAAGTTTGTGCGCGCATTTTTTGATGCGGGGAAGCCGGTGGCCGCGATCTGTCATGCTCCGTGGGCATTGATTGAGGCAGATGTAGTGCGCGGGCGGCGAGTGACTTCGTGGCCCTCGTTGAAGACGGATTTGCGGAATGCAGGCGCGGAGTGGGTCGATGAGGAAGTGGTGCGCGACGGGAATCTGGTGACCAGCCGGAAGCCGGATGATATTCCGGCGTTTAACCGGGAGATGATTGCTTTATTTGCTGGCGTGACCGGACGGGAGAAGAAGGCGGCTTAGATAAGAGCAGGTCAGAGGTCAGAGGTTTAGACCCTGACCTCGTTTTTCGTTTGGAACTTCCCTTCTGTTGGTTGCGTATCTCTGGCAGGACGGCGGGATGCGCGAATTGCGCTACGTGATTACGTCACGTAATCCGGTTTACGACAGGAGGAGTTTATGGACGGGAACATCATTGGGTTGGCGGCGGTGGTTTTGTTTATGGGGATTCCGATGGCGGCGATGTATACGTTTTATCGGGTGCGCCGGCTGCGAACGGATGAACGGCTGGCGGCATTGGCGCGGGGCGTGAATGTTCCGATGGAGGCGGAGTTGAGTGAGTCGGCGCGTTCGCGGCGGTGGGGGATTTTGCTGGTGGCGGTGTCGCTTGGTTATATTGCGTGCTGCGCGCTGATCGGACGAGTGGAGCCGGATGCATGGACGGCGGCGGCTTGTGGAGTGGTTCCGTTGAGCGTGGGGCTGGGATTTTTTGTGGACTTTGCGCTGATTCGGCGGGACGCGAAACAGATTGGGTGATCGAGACAGATTGGGTGCTCAAGACGGAATCTGTGATCGGTAATTTGTAATCTGGTAATTTGGAATTTTGGACACAGAAAGAAGACCCCGCCAGTGGCGGGGCTTTTTTGTTGCCCGACGTTTCTTTCCGCTGGCAGCGCGGACAGGAATGTCCGCGCCACACGATCTGTGCCACACGATCTGCGCCACCACGATCTGCGCCACACGATCAGAAGGTCAGACGCAGGGCTAGTTGAAGTTGGCGCTCGGTGTGGAATAGGGCGGCGGGGCTGGCAATATCTGTGTTCGTGACTTGACCAAACGTGGAACTGAAAATGTTTGTGTCGGGATTATTGAATTCGACTTCATTGAGCAGGTTGAAAGCGTCCACTCTAATTTCGGCTTTTAGCCGTTCGGTAATGTTTGTGGTTTTGGCCAACGTTAGATCGAGATTGGTGCGATGCGGGCCACGGAAGAAGTTGCGCGGCAGTCCGTAGCCGGTCTGGCCGGGGACATACACGTCGGGGATTGAGGTAAAGGCGGCGCAATTGAAATATAAGTTGCCGGTTTGCTGGGAACCGGTGTTGGGATTGGTGCATGAACCCTGGCTATTCTTGGGATTCATGAGCTGAACGTTGTTATAGCCTGGGGCGAATATGGCATTCGCCAGATAGCCATCGCCGGCTCCGGAGGGTCCTGGGTCGCCGGGATCGAACGAATCCAGCAATTGGCTGGAGATGGTGAGCGGAAAGCCCGTGCGCCAACTGAAGATTGGATAGAGACTCCAGCCTCTGGTCAGACGCTTTGGTCCGGCGGACCAGGCATCGTCAAAAGGTAGATCCCATCCGCCGCTGAAGACGACGCGGTGGGTAAGGTCGAAATCGGACGAGGAGCGGAAGACGCCGGGGTCAAAGGCTGGAACCTGGCTGCTGCGGTTTCGGAATCCGGATGAGTTGTCGATGCTGTGGGCGTAGGTGTAGCCCAGAGTGAAGTAGGTATTGCCGATGAACCGGTTCTTGCCGTTATCTTTGGTCACCGAAGCTTCGAGGCTGTTGAAGCTGGCAAAGCTGACGTTGCCGAATGCGTCGGCATTTTCAAAGGGGCAATCCGCGGGGCCCTCGAAAAAGGCGGAGCAGAAGCTGGTCAGATTCGCGTTCTGAAGTACGTTCAAGCCGCGCGTTGGAGTCCCGGCGACCACGCTGCTCAGGATGAAGGGATTGACATCGACCAGGGAGGTAAGTTTTTTGGAGCTGCTGCCGACGTAGTTGAGTTGGGCAACCAGATCTCTGGCCAGTTCTTTTTGAACGCTGAGGTTGTACTGATAGGTGTAGGGCGTGTGGAGATGGGGGTCGACGAAATAGATGCCGAGTCCGCCGAAGGGCAGGGAGTTGCCGGTGGTCGTGTTGAAGGCGGTTTCGGCTGTGGGTGGAACTGAGGGGAACGGATTGCCAAGAAAGCCTCCGCTGGTCCATGGCTGGGCGAAGTAGGGCGGTCCCGCTCCGTTCTTCTTATATTTTTTTTCCGGTGAGTAATAGGCAGACTGCTCGCTGTAGTAGGGCGGCGCGCCGTTGAACTGGAGATTGTCTTCGCCCTTGAGGACATCGTAGAAGATACCAACGCCGCCGCGAATGCTCATCTTGCCCCTGCCGGTGGGATCCCAGGCAAAGCCAAAGCGGGGAGCGAAGTTGTCTTTGTCGGGGAAGTTGACGCCTCTCGGCGCGCCTTGATCCCCTGGGAAAACTAGGCCTAGCGGTGCCAGAGGGAAGCGTGTGGACTGGGCGCCGGGAACGATGGAGAACGTCCTTCCCTGGGTGTCGAGCTTGGGCGTGCTGTACTCATAGCGCATACCGAGGGAAAGCGTGAAATTCTTGGTCACGCGCCATTCGTCCTGAAGGAAGCCGTAGACGGCTTTGCTGCGCAGGTTGTTGGCGGCGTTGGCGGCCTCAAAGAAGTTGTTGGGGATGCCGATGAGGAAATCGGCAAGGCTGTCGCCGGAGCCGATTCCGCCCTCGTCATATGGGCCGACAAACTCAAATTGGCCGTCACCGTAGAAATCGTAGATTGTGTTGTTCTGGTAAGCGGAAAAACCTGCGCCTGCTTTCCAGGTATGTCGCCCCCGGACCCATGTGAGCGCATCGCTAAAAGCGTAAGTAGTGCCGATCAGAAAGGCTGGGCCCGAGGGATCGTCTCCGAAGGTGAGGCCGTTGTCGAAAAACATGCTGGGCGGGCCATTGGGAAGGTCGGAGAGGATGCCAAAACCAAGTGCGGCGCCGGTTGGCAGGTTCAGGGTAGGGACGTCATGGGTGTCATTGTGGCGTTGGGCAATGGCGTGGAACTCATTCAACAGGGTTGGCGAAAACGTGCGAGTGTAACCGATGTTCAGGTAATAGTTGTTGTTCTTATACTCCACTGGGAAGCCCGTGACAGTATTGGCCCCTTCGCCGAAGGGATCGGTGAGTGGACTGCGGACTCCGCCGATGGTGATGGCGAGCTTATCCTTAGCGCCGATGTTGAAATCGAATTTGGCGGTGAATTCGTTGCTGTTATTGATTTGCGGCGCCTGTTCTACGAGAAAATTACTGGGATTGGTGGTAGAGGGCACCAGTCCGGTGGCGATATAGGCCTTAGTGGCAGGATCGTACTTGGAGGTATCGATCATGGCCTGGGCGGCGAGAGACGCATTGGGCTGGAAATATGGATTGGCGAGTAGAAATGCGGCGATGGTCGAAGCATCGGGCGCCTGCGAAAAATCTCCGTTGTTCAGTTCGGCGGTGGTGAACGCGGTGGTTTGTTCGAGCACGGACACCGTCTGCCGCTGCCCCTGATAGCCGACGAAGAAGAAGAAGCGATCTTTGCCGTTAATTAAGCGCGGGATCGTAATCGGGCCGCCGAAGGTGCCGCCGAATTGATGGCGCTTAAGGTTGTTGCGAGCTAATCCATCTTCATTGTTGAAGTAGGAGTTGGCGTCGAAGTCAGTGTTGCGGACGAAGTCGAAGGCGCTGCCGTGGTACTGATTGGTGCCTGACTTGATGACCTCGGTGATGATACCGGCGCCGTTGCGGCCATACTCCGCGGTGTAGTTGCTGGTGAGGATGCGGAACTCGGCGATCGTGTCGGGATTGGGATCGAAAACCACATTGTTGCCCATCAGGTCGTTGTTGAGGCCGCCATCGAGGAGGAAGGTGACCGAATCGGCGCGGCCTCCACCGATGTTGAAGTGGCCGGAGCCGGTGTCGTCGGGATTGTCTTCGCTGACGCCAGGCTGGAGGAGAGCGAGATCGAGAACGTCGCGTCCGTTCAATGGCATGTCGACTATGGGACGACTGGTGACGGATGCACCAATGGTGGGATTGAGGGTTTCGACGTTCGAACCGACGCCGGTGACTTCGACGGTTTCGGTCTTGGCGCCGACGACGAGATGGAGGTCCATGCGCTCTTCCTGATTGATCTGGAGGGTGCGCGGAGCGGTGACCAGCCTGGCGAAGCCTTCGTGTTCGGCGGTGACTTCGTAAGTGCCGATGGGCAGCGCGGAGACGCGATAGTTGCCTTCAGCGTCAGACTCGGTTGTGTGCGCGACTTGCGTGGCGGTGTTGGTGACGGTGACGTGGGCCTTGGGGATGGCGGCGCCCTGCGGATCGGTAACATGGCCGAGGATGGTCGCGGTGGCCGACTGGGTCCAGGCGGAAGAGTGGAATAGGGAAACCGAGAGCACGAGCAGAAACAGGAAGCGCACCGAACGCATGGGAAGGTCCTTTTTCTCGAACACGAGTTGCCAATGTTTCTGGGACTGCGTTTCGTTATTGACCGGGAATTGTCTGCCTTTCGAGGGCGGAAAAGCAAGTAGAGTTTGGTCAAGACAAAGGTTAGAGGTCACAGGTCAGAGGCCACGGGTCACAATCACGCGCTGCGAAAGCTTCGATTGTGATGTACCAGCCGTTCACTTTGGCACTTTCACATCGACATTTCACACCGATATTTCGGATTCGCAGGTTCCTGCGGAATGAGCCCTTAGGATTTGCGGCGTTCTGGAAGGATGGTGCGCCAGGATAGAACTGTGGCGGAGACTTTGTTGCCGGTTCGACGGGTGCATTCGTGGGTGGCGACGCGCAACTCGGAAAGAATGTGGACCAGTTCGGCGTCGGGAGCGGACTTTATGCGCGCACACAGTTCGCGAATTCGATCTTCAATACGGCGAGCGGGAGGCATAGGACAACTGCGGGACGGGGCGGCACATTCAAGATGGCAGAAATCACGGAGATTTGCGATACAGGGTGCTGCGTAGGGAGAATCGGGGAGGGTTTTGAATCGCTGGTCGGTGCAGTCGCGAGCATGGCTTCCTGCTGCTGGTCTCCTGCTTGCGAAAGTCTGCTTGCACGGGCGAGACCCCTTCGACTCGGCTGAGGGCAGGTCCGTGCCTCCATTTGGAGACGGAGATATACTCTAAGAATCATGAGTTCGAATCGATGGGCGAGGTACAGCGGCTCGTTTCTTGCGGCTGCTGTGGTGGGATCTGGGCTGTTGGTGTTTGCAGGCTCGTTGCTTGCGCAGCGGGGCGGCGGCGGCTCAATTGGTGGTGGCGGGGCAACCACGAACGTGGGCAGGCCTGGCGGAGTTGAAGAGAAAGACGAGCTGCGGGGATTTCATCGGGCGATCGCGGTGGAGGCTACAAGCGAGCAGGTTGCGCAGTTCCGGGAAATTGTGAAGACGACGGAGGCGGCCAGCCGTGAGTTGGATCAAGCGGTGAGCGGTCTGGACTCCCAGGCATCCGCAAAGAACGCGGAGGAATGGGGCGCGCGAGCGAGTGCGGTGCGGCAGTCGCTGGACACTGCACGAACGGAGATCGGAAAGTTCGTGAATGGATTTTCTCTGGGGCAGAAGACTGGGCTTAAAGAAAATACCGCGAAGCTGATGAAGGCGGAGTCAGAGCTGGGCGAACAGGAGAAGATGCTCGACTCCGGAGGAGAAGCGGTACGGAGTACTGGGCGCGCTGAGGGATTGCGAAAGGCGCTCGCGAATTTCCGGAGCGAGCAGGAGAATCTGGCGGTCGAGATGGGAATCGTGACGTCGGAGGGCTTGGCGCAGGTGGCGTTCAATATTCCGGCGAGGAAGTCAGCGGTCATGATTGGCGGGCAGACGGTGGGAATTACTACGTCGGCGGTGGTTACGCGGACCTCGGATGCCGCGGCTCCGGGCGCGGAGAGTGTGTATAAGGTCGAGGCGACCACCGATTTGGCGGAGCTCCAGGAAAATATTGGGGCGATATTAGGCGCGACGATGGATAAAGAAGAGCGCTGCGGAGAGCGGATTCGGGTGAAGGAGACGACGCTTACGCCGGAAATTCCGCTGGGCATTGGGATGGCGCGGCTGCATTATGAGCGATGGGTGTGCAGTTCGGGATATGGCGGCAACCGCGAGATGACTGAGGGCAACGCGACAGTCGATATGAAGCTCACTGCGGGCATGGGAGCGGATGGGCAGTTGAAGATTTCCTCGGAGATCGTGCACGTGGAAGCGGAGCGATTCTTTGCCGACCTTCTGAAGTCGGGGACGCTGGGTGCGGAGTTGAACGAGAAGATGTCTTCGGCGGTAATGGCAGCGGTCGCAAATTTGAAGACGGTTGTGCCTGCCGCGGGCGATACGGTGACCGCTCAGAGCGTGAGATTCGAGAGCCTGCGCGAGAATGAGTTGAGTGTGGTAGTGGGT
>JBAWBE010000010.1:0-1839 GCA_049589635.1 Terriglobales bacterium | reverse complement strand
GGCATAGATGAAGCCGGTAGATACCGCAGCAATCTCCTTCAGTCGCTGGTCAGTCGAGGTGGGTGCGGCGAGGAAGATTGTAGACAGGTCATTCTTGCGTGCCTCGCGCAGATATTCGCCCGCTTCTTCAATGGGCAGATCGGTAACGAGTGTGCCGTCGATTCCGGCCAACCGCGCGACATGGCAGAACTTGGCGAGCCCCATGCGCAGAATTGGATTGAGATAAGAGAACACGACCAAGCCGACGGATTGCGAATGCTCGCGGATTTCGGCAGCGAGTTTGAGGACATGCTCGAGACTCGTGCCGTGCTTGAGGGCGCGCTCGCTGGCGCGCTGAATTACGGGGCCATCGGCCAGCGGATCGCTGAACGGGACGCCGAGTTCGATGATGCTCGCACCAGCTTCAATGGCAGCGAGGATGACTTCGCGTGTGGTCGCGAGGTCGGGATCGCCGCAGGTTACGTAGGCGACGAGAGATGGTTTGCTTTCAAAGTGAAATGGCACGCGAGCTTTGTAATTACTTATTTGTTGGTTTCAATCTAACTTCAGATTCTCCCGCATAATTCCGATATCTTTGTCGCCGCGGCCGGAGATGTTAACGATCACCACCTCCGACTTCTTCATCTTTGGAGCGCGTTTAATGACCTCGGCGACAGCGTGAGCGGATTCCAGCGCGGGGATGATGCCTTCTGTTCTTGCCAGGAGTGTAGTTGCCGCGAGCGCTTCTGCGTCGGACGCGGGAACGTATTCGGCGCGCCCCGTGTCGTGGAGTTCGGCGTGTTCGGGGCCGATTGATGGGTAATCTAAGCCAGCGGAGACGGAATGCGT
The DNA here is from genome assembly GCA_049589635.1 of Terriglobales bacterium. GTDB lineage: Bacteria > Acidobacteriota > Terriglobia > Terriglobales > Acidobacteriaceae > Acidiflorens. The sequence continues at coordinate 1,011 of JBAWBE010000010.1, read as the reverse complement.
GAGCGCGATCTGACCGGCTTTGTCTTGCAAGACGTACGAGAATGTTCCCTGCAATACTCCCGGCGATCCGCCTCGAAATCGCGCCGCATGATCGCCAAGAGCTTCGCCTCGGCCTCCGGCTTCTACGCCGATTAACTCAACCCTTTTGTCTTTGATGAAGTCGTAGAAAATTCCAATGGAGTTCGAACCTCCCCCCACGCAGGCGATGATTGCTTTCGGAAGCCTGCCTTCGGCTTTAAGGATTTGCGCGCGGGCTTCGCGTCCGATGACGCGGTGGAAGTCACGGACCATGGTTGGATAGGGGTGGGCTCCGAGCACGCTGCCTAGCAAATAATGCGTGGTGCGGACGTTGGTAACCCAGTCGCGCATCGCTTCATTGATGGCGTCCTTGAGGGTGCGTGACCCGGAATCTACGCCGCGGACTTCGGCGCCGAGGAGGCGCATGCGGAAGACGTTGAGTTCCTGGCGGCGCATGTCTTCGGTGCCCATGTAGACCACGCATTCAAAACCTAGCAGCGCGCCAACGGTCGCTGTCGCGACACCGTGCTGGCCGGCGCCGGTCTCGGCGATTACTCGGCGCTTACCCATGCGCTCGACCAGCAGGCCTTGGCCCAGGCAATTGTTGATTTTGTGGGCGCCGGTGTGGAGCAGGTCTTCGCGCTTGAGATAGATTTTTGCGCCGCCTAATTTCTCGGTGAGGCGTCGGGCGAAGAAGAGCGGCGTGGGGCGTCCGGCGTAAGTCTTCAGCAGAAGGTCGAGGCGCTTCTGAAATTTGGCATCGCGCTTGGCTTTTTCGTATTCGCGCTCCAGGTCCTGGAGAGCGGCCATCAGCGTTTCTGGAACGTAGCGTCCACCGTAGACGCCGAAGCGTCCGGGCGCGATTGCCGATTTCGCGACGATGCCGGCCTTGATGCCACTTGCGGATTTCGCGCCGTTCGCGCTCGCAGCCCGTGCAGGCTTCGAAACCTCAACTCGACTCTTCAGAATTGAAGTCGCGGTCGCCATCAGTTC
>JBAWBE010000009.1:0-13981 GCA_049589635.1 Terriglobales bacterium | reverse complement strand
GGGTAGCTCTGCGCTTTCAGACAGAATGATCTCCGCCGATCCAGTTACGGCCGGCGGAGAGTCTGTATGGATCCAGCTGCCTCAGGAGGGCGAATGATGGATCACATCACCGTTAAAGGGCAAGGCGGCACGTTCGCCGCGTATATCGCAAGACCGAAGACCTCGCCGGCTTCGGCTGTTGTCGTTCTACAGGAACTCTTCGGCGTGAACGCCGACATTCGCAATCACTGCGACGAATTGGCGGAACAAGGCTACCTTGCGGTCGCTCCGGACCTGTACTGGCGGCAGGAGCCAGGCGTCGACCTGAACGTCACCTCCCAAGCCGACTGGGACCACGGCCTTCGCCTCTATCAGGCTTATGACAGAGATGCCGGCGTCAAGGACGTCAAGGACACCATCGACGCAGTACGCAAGCTCCCGGAATGCAACGGCAAGGTTGCCTTGCTCGGCTATTGCCTCGGCGCGCTGATGGTCTTCATGACAGCCGTGCGCAACGACGGCATCGACGCCGCGGTCTGGTATCACGGCGCCGATACTGACAAATATCTGGGAGAGATCGATGGCCTTCATGCGCCCATTCTCATGCATGTCGCCGAGGAGGATGAATTCATTTCCAAGGCTGCACAAGCGGAGATTAAAGCGGCACTTGCCAAGAAACCGAACGCAACGGTCTACAGCTATCCGGGTCAGAGTCATGCCTTCTCTCGTCATAATGGGGCGCATTACAACGCCGCCGCGGCTCACCTTGCCAACGGTCGGACGAGCGAATTTCTACAACAAAAACTGCGGTGACCTTCGAGATGACAAGAAAAATCGAGATAGAGCGGTTCAGTCTGACGACTTCCAAGCCATTTGATGAAGTAATAGCGGGTGTAAACGCCGGCATCGGTCATCCGGATATGGCTGAATTTGGGAGATCAACTCGCGAAGCGCGCTCTTTTGCCGAGCTGAAAAGCGCAGTTGGGAAAGGCCTGAGCACAGTGGGATTGATGCTGTTTATGCAGTTGGATCACGGTGCGATTCTCCGCAAAGAAGCGGGCCGCGAGACTCCGAAGATGATTCGCTTCGTCATTGGCAATCCCCTCATCATGAAGGAAATGGTCAAGCATGTTCCGGATGCGGGCTCCTACGCGCCGGTTACCGTGCTTGTAGACGAACGCGCCGATGGCGTCCATTTGTCATATGACAGGATGGCGAGCTTCTTAGCCCCTTATGGGAATCACGACGCGTTAGAGGTCGCCCGGAATCTGGATAAGAAAATCGAAGATCTGTTACAAAAAGCGGCTCGCTGACCACCGATATTCTTGGAGGGGACCATGACTGCTGACATCGCCCTCGCGAGTTCCAATGACGAAATCCGCGACTGCCTGGCGCCCTCGGTTGCCGGGGAACAGCCAGTCGGAGGGCTTGCGTTTCAGCCCGCGCCAGTAGATGCGCAGAGCATCGAGCAGCTTCGGGCTGAGCATGACATCGCGGTCCTTGCGGCCCTTGCCGCCCCGAATATGAATGACCATGCGCCGACTGTCGATATCGCTGATCTTCAGGTGCGCCACTTCTGCGCGATGTGCGCTCGTGGCATACAGCGTCATCAGCAGGATGCGATGAAAGGGAAACTCGGCTGCGTCGATCAAACGCGCCACTTCGTCCTGGCTCAGCACCTGCGGCAAGTGCAGCACCTGCTTCGGATACGGGGTCTCGGCTACGCTCCAGCCTCGCTTCAACACCTGGACATAAAAAAACGCAGGGCGGCTAACCGCTGCGTCACCGTGTTCGGGGCCAGCTTCCAGCGCGTGAACAACGCGGCCTGATACTGGCGAATATGCTCGGGGCCAACCTGATCGGGCGAACGATGGAAGTGCCGACTGAAATGCTCGATCGTGTGAATGTAAGTGTAGATGGTGGACTCGGCGTAGTTGCGGCGCCGTAGTTCCTCAAGCATGATCTGACGTAGATGGGTCACAAGAGAATTCCTCCTCTGCGCCGCAAACTAGCTCAGATCACCTCGACCGTTGGCCCCGCAACACGCGAATGCGTCCGCCGCAACGCGGCTTAGTTCAAGTCGGCCTGTAGGAAGTGATCGCGATTGCTCCCGGTTGACGGGCGATCCGGAAACCGGGCGCCATAACACTTGCGCGAGGGTTCGATAAGGGTTCGATAAGACTACCAAAGCTTTCCTTCGAGCTCTAACGATTGCGATCCGTGCCTCTGGTTTCAATTAGTTACGATTGTGAGTATCTCTTTCACGGCGGTAACACGGGTTCAAATCCCGTCGGGGACGCCATGTCTGATCAGTGTTTTGCACGAACAACCCACCGGCTCAAAAGCTGCGTCTTCTTAGAGCGGGTAGAGTGGGCTTTGCCTTCTGCACCACAGTCCGCAAGTTCGTGGACGGTGTAATGATCCACTGCCTTCGCCATGGTGATCGAAGTCAACTCCGTTGGGGATGGCAACGGCCGAGTCGGACGTCTCCTCATAACCCTGTTCCTGATCGAGCGTCAGATCCTTCCGACGCCCCTGCTCTATTTGTCGGCGTTCTTTGAAGCATCAAGGCGAGACTACTACGACGGTTTGCAGGATCAGCGAGCGCGGGGCAAGGAACGACAGGTTGGAGCATTTTCTGCCGGAAGTCGCTCGCATATCTGAGGATGTTTTGAGTCGAGCGATACACATCAATGGACGACTGGCAGAGTGGCAGAAGAGAGTCTCGCTAGAATCGAGCAAAAACCCGTTGCGCATCGTCGAACTCTTGGGGGCAAATCCCTTCATCACTACAAAAAAGCGTGGCGGACAAATTGGCGTCGCATTTGCGACCGCCCCGCGCCCTCGAACGACTAGAACGTGCGCGTGTCGCAAAACGGTAGCCGTTGCGAAGCCCGACCCAGTTTATTGCGCGACTATGCTCCTGGATATCCTCGAAGAGCGCGCCCGCCTCAAGCCGACGACATAGTAGCTCCGAGCGGTTTCAAACCAGAATGCTGGAAACGAGCCAGGCGAAAGGGCGCCCGTCGAAGCAATCTCCCGAAGCTCCCTTAACCGTCGCCCGTCGTCGCCTCTGGCAGAGGAGGAGACCTCGCTGCAACACCACAATTTTGCGGCGCGACATGGACTCTGCAAATTCGTAAAGAAAGCTCTTGATCGTTCTTGACAATAAAAGTTGTCAATGCTAAGGTCTCTTCGTGCTCGACCTCCAGGTTATCGACGATCCGGCAGCGGCGACGGTGGCTTTGGAGCCCATGCGGAGTCGACTCCTCTCCGAGCTGGTCGTGCCCGCCTCGGCAGCGACGTTGGCCACGAGGGTCGGCCTGGCTCGGCAGAAGGTCAACTATCACCTGCACGCGCTCGAAGCGCACGGGCTAGTGCGGCTGGCTGAGGAACGCAAGTGGGGCGGGCTGACGGAACGGCTGCTCGTGGCGACGGCCGCTTCCTACGTGGTTTCGCCGAGCGCCCTGGGTCCGGTCGGCGCGGATCCGAATCGCGAAATCGATCGGCTGTCCGCAAGCTATCTCATCGCTCTGGGCGCACGGGTCGTCCGCGAGGTGGGCGATCTGGTTCGTCGTGCGAAAGAGACGGGCAAACGCCTGGCGACCCTGGCGGTGGATACCGAGGTTCGCTTCCGGTCGCCGACGGACCGGGCAGCCTTCTGCAACGAACTCGCCGAGGCCATCACAAAACTAGTTTCGAAGTACCACGATGCATCCGCCCCCGGCGGCCGCGCGCATCGCCTGATGGTCTTGGCGCACCCTCTCCCCCAGAAATCCCTTCTCAAGGAGCCATCATCGTCATGAGCGTAAAGAAAGAAGCATCCGGACGCCGTACAGTCCAGGTCGAAGTCGAGGTTCCCGGCACGCCGGAGGAAGTCTGGCAGGCCATCGCCACCGGGCCGGGTATTTCGTCCTGGTTCGTGCCCGCTGAGTTCGAGGAGCGCGACGGGAAGCCAGTTGCGGTGAAGTTGAACTTCGGCCCGGGCATGGAGTCCAGTTCCGTCGTGACGGCCTGGGACCCGCCGCGGAAGTTTGCCGCCGAGGCTCCTGGCTGGGCCCCAGGCTCGCCGGTCATCGCGGACGAGTGGACTGTTGAAGCGCGCGGCGGAGGTATCTGCGTCGTGCGCGTGGTGCATAGCCTCTTCGCCGAGACGGACGACTGGGACAACCAGTTGGAAGGCACCGAATCCGGCTGGCCTGGCTTCTTCCGCATCCTGCGGATCTATCTCACGCACTTCCGCGGCCAACGCTCCGCGATGATGCAGTGGATGGCCCCCGCCGCAGGAACCGAAGCGGAGGCGTGGGAAACGTTGACTGCGGCATTGGGGCTGAAAGGCGTCAGCGCCGGAAAACGTTGGACCACACCGGCAGGCGTCCCGGCGTTAAGCGGCGTGGTGGAGCACGTCAGCCAGAGTCCGTACAACGCCCTGCTGCGGCTCGACAAGCCGGGGCCGGCCACTGCCGCGCTTGGCGCCGTCAACTTCGGCGGCCAGAGCATGGTCACATTAAACTTCTACCTCTACGGCGATCAGGCCGCCGGGACCGTCGCCCGCGAGACGCCGCTCTGGGAAGCATGGATTCAAGAACGCTTCCCGAACCCGTCGGAGACGAGCAAGAGTGAGAGGGAATGATCGCGTGGGTCATGGGAGCACCCTGCTGTCGACTGTGATTTTCATCCGCAATTTGCAAAGGAGTGCAAATGAACTATTCACGTCTGGCGCTGGCAGCGCTTGGTGGCACAGTCGTCTATTTTGCCTTTGGTTTTTTACTCTTTTGGTTGGTGCCGGCCCTAATCGATGAAGCTCACAAATACCCCGCCGTATTCCGACCTAAGGAAAAAATGATGAGTGTTATGCCAATTGGAATGGTCGCAACTTTGATAGCGGTCCTGGTGGTCGCAATAATTTTCGCAATGATGCACCCGGGCGGATCGGGCATTATGGAAGGTGCGCGCCTGGGCGTTCTCATTAGCATTTTTGTGGTTTGCGCGTTTGCGCTGCACAATTATGTGAACCTGAACATCGGGCCGAAACTCGCTCTGGAGCAAGCTGTCGCTTACTTCGTCCAGTGGACGATCGTCGGAATAGTCATCGGCCTTATTTACAAACCCCTCGCTACACCATAATCGGGCAAGACTGCGGAACGTTCCGTCTGTCCCCAGTTTTCCCAGTTATACTTTGATACTGGTCGATACGTTCGTCTAATAGATTTGTCGTCGCGCTTCCGGTTTAATCAAAGTGCCGCTGATCGGAGCAATCGTGAGCACTGCGGCCACCGCACCTCATAGCGGAAACCGGACTGGGACACCATACTTAAAATGAGCACCCTATCGAGATTGGAGCCAGCAATGAACAGCGTACAAATTGAACAGAAGAGCTACGAGATGCCCCCGCGGGAAGGGATCAGCGTCGCGCAATTTCTCACCGTTGCCGACATCTAGCGATCGGCTCGCTACTACGAAAAGGTCTTCGGCGCTCGCATTCTGAGCTTGGGTGATGGCAACGCGCCTGGTACCTTCAGCTTGCGAATATCTGGATGATTCTGAACGTTGGGGGCGGGCCGACGCCGGATAAGCCGACGGTAACGCTCAGCGTCCCCGAACCGAATCACATCAACAGCTTTATGAATTTCCGCGTTGCGGATATTCAAGCGTGCTACAAATTGTGGAAAAGTCGTGGAGCCGAATTCATCACGGAACCGATTCCCAAGTACGGTGAGATCCGCTGCTACATCCGCGATCCTGACGGTTACATCATCGAAGTCGGACAGAGCACCGATCAGATCTATGGTTAACGCTCGGCCCAGACGGGATGCGGATTTAAACGGTTGCGGATGTTCGCTTGAGGCCTTCCGGCTGTCCAGAGGATCGCCACGCTTTTGATCTCGCTGACGTCACCAACACAGTGGGTGCCCCATCCTTCGCGTTCTTTGCGAAGGGTGGGAGTCGGAAATGCCGAGCGCCAAGTGGGTTTGATCACGCGCCGACAACAAAATCGAATAGCGCGCAGGATCGCCGCCCACCCCTTCGACCAGCTCAGCGCAGACTCTTGCAAAAAACGCAAGGGTGGGGCACCCTCAGTCGAAATGGTGCACGCAAAGATCGGTGAGGTGAACCAGCCCGCAGACGCTTGTAGCGGGCACGGCAGCTCAGCGATCCACGTTCATCGCTTGTGATGGCATATCCAAAGATAATCTTATCGGCTGACCAGATTCAGCACATCCGCGACAGAGCGTTGAAGGCGATCGCTCCGCTCAAACCACCAGATCAATCAGCACGCATCGGCTTTGGAGAACGGACCAAGGCTGGGCAAAAACTTCCGCCATATTACCTCGTTTATTTCTTGCTTGTTGACCTATTGAACTTCGCGCATGGTGGACGCTGGGAAAAGGTCGCTTGGACGATTCCCGTTGATTATGAAGGCAAACTTGCCCTTTGGAGCACCGAAAGTTTGGTCTCGGGGTATTCTCAGCAGCTACTCCTGACGATGAGCTTGCGGCAGAGGGAATCGTAAGAGCCGTCGAGAGAGGAGTAAAGGCTGCCACGCCATTCTTCGATCATCTTGCGGCTAAAGCTATAGAAGGATCTCGGTTGAACGTCAATAACAACACTGCTTGGCTGTTTTGTCGCTATGAGTACTTAAGAGATCAATTTCGAGAAAGAGTTTCTGCGGAGGAGGCCCGAAAAAATGAAGTACAAAAGGTCGAGGAGATGCTACCGAATGGCACGAAGATTACGCATTATTCGGTAATCAGATTCGTCATAAGACGAGAAGCAGCGTGGCTCGGAATCGCCGCGATTGATGCTTTTTTTAGTTGGACCGAACACGCATTGATTCACATAGCGATTTTGCGGGGCAAGTTGAAGACTGGAGACGAAGTGGCATCTTTGGCAGCGGCGGATTGGACCGACAAAATAAAGACCGCGATCGGGTTCGCTGATCTAGAGTTCAAGTCCCTATACGACGAATTACTCGCTGTTCGGCGTCAAGTTCGAAATTACATGGCGCACGGCGCCTTCGGTAAGAGTGGAGAAGCCTTCACGTTTCACTCTGGTGCGGACGCAGTGCCGGTCAATTTAACAGACCTACAAGGTAGAGACAATTTTCCGATGGAGTCGGGGCCCTTCGTTCGACGAGGCAGCGGCGATCGAGACAGCTGAATTATTCATCAAGAAGCTATGGGAAGGAAACCTGGCTCCAGCTAAGGTCCTCATTCAGGAGGCATCGCTCCCCATTGTTCTCACGCACGCAAATGATGGAACATATCAACGCGCAATGAGATCTGTGGAGGAGATGGAATCTTTTGTCGAGGCCGAGACGCGTGCCATGGACAATGCTGTAAACATGGACCGGTAATGAGTTGCGCCCTCGAGGCGGGCGGCCCAAGTTTTTGATCTCGCTGGCATCACCAGCACGGTGGGTGCCTCATTTCTCGCGTTCTTGGCGAAGGAGATACCACGAACGCATACGCAACGGCGTTTGTGGAGAACGAACAAGAGTTGCGTCGGCAGGATCGCCACCCACCCTTGCAAAAAACGCAAGGATGGGGCACCCTCACTGGGGATGATGTACACAAGAGTCCTTGAGGAGGGCCACTGCCCAATACCAACGTCCAATTGCGCGGCCCATTTTGTTCTGGCTTAATCCATTCTTGAATAATCACTCGCTCTGATATCGGGTGCAGAAAACCGCGAAGTCCGACCAGGAACTGTTCGATCAGATGACGGAGTTGTACCCGCATTGGGTAGCCAATCAGTCGTGGCTGATGTTCGGATTCCCGGGGGCGTAAGCCATATCAACCACTGGCAACATCCTCCAAATGCAGCCTAACCGTCTACGACAGCAGGGCGACGCCGGTTTTTTTCGCCGCGCGGCGCAATTGCTCATCCAGCGTGGCCAGCGGGAGGCCTTGCCGCAGGGCGAGGTCCAGGTAAGCGGCGTCGTATCCGGATAAAGACTGTTGTCGCGCAACCGGCAGGATGTGGTCGAAGGCGCGGGGCGCGTCGATGGGGAGGACCGCGATGGGCAGGGCGGCGATTCTCTGAAGAAGGGCCGTGACCTGCGCCAGGACAATGCGGTTACGACGCTCTGCGATCAGCAAAGCATTGGCGACTTCAACCGGCCAAATGGCAGGAACCAGGGCTTCGGCACCGGCCGAAAGCAGGTCTAGAACGCTTTCGGTGAACTTGGTTGCTTCGTCCTCAAAGCACCAGGCGACGGCCACTGACGCATCGAGCACGAAGCGTTTAGTAGCGGCGGCCTTCATCGATCAGCTCGCGTATGGAAACTTTCCCCAGAGTGGCCCCGCGACGCAACCGGCGGATGGAGGAGGCTAAAATGTGACCGTCTTCTTTCGGGCCGGAGTCGGGTGGAGAAAGCTTGGCAACCGGTATTCCGCGCCTCGTGATCTGAATGGTCTCGCCTTTCGCGGCTCTCTGGAGCAGCTCATTGAGGTGAGTTTTGGCCTCGAACGCACCGACGGTTTTCATGCGTGCATTATCTCATAGAACAAACCAGTCAATCAACTAGTTTGATCGTAGAAAACCGCTACGTCCGACCAGGAGCTGTTCGATCAGATGACGGAGCTGTACCCGCATTGGGTAGCCAATCAGTCGTGGTTGATGTTCGGATTCCCGGGGGCATAAGCACATCAACCTCTGATGCGAATGTTTCCTTCCGCATGATGAAGGGTGGTCCCTAGTTGGAAGGAACATCCCGTCGGTCCCAGGTTCCCAGAAATTCCCTACTACACTGACGCGGATGTGGTTCCGTCCATGAGCCACTGCCAGATCATTTCTTCGGACAGCAAGGAGGAGATATTCTTTCTGTTTGCTGTACTGAACTCCAGCCTTACGCGCCGCATATTCGAGGCGATGTTCTCGTTGGGTAACGAGAAGGTTGGCATGTTCGTGGCCATCACTCGGCTCAAGGATTTCGTTCGGCCGCCGCTGGTTGATACGCCCGCGAAGGCATCTGCCAAGAGGAAGATCGTCGATCTAGTCGGGAAGGCCCTTGCCATGGAGGAGCGGACACTCGGTGAATTCGTCGATATCGACACGCTGCTGCATCGGGTCGATAACGTTCGAATGAACGTGCGGCGGCTCGTACTGACCCATAGCAACGGCGAACTGTCGTTCCCAGTGGCGCGTGGGTCCGCTGACCTGATTGATGCCACGCTTCGGGCGCGTTTCGGCGACGATTCTGGGCTCCTCATCCCGTCTGACCGCAGCATCTCAGTGAGGGAATTGAGGTCGCTGCCCGCATTCGAGGAGAGCGCGCAGTCCGCAGTTCTCGAAGAGATTGATGAGCTGCTTCTTGATCTGTACGAAATACGCCGAGCCGAGCGGGCGCTCCTTCGCAACGGCGGGTGAAACAGTGGGGACAGACGGAACGTTCCCCAACTTCAATGAATGGGAATTAGCGAGCGCCCCGTCTGTCCCCAATTTCCGATTTTAGTTCCCAGTTTTAGTTCCATATTTCAGGAAACAGACTCGATCTCAAAGAGGAGAACAAAATGACAACAAAAGGAAAAATCTTAGTACTAGTCTCGAGCGGTCACGGCTTGCCCTTGAAAGATGGCGGGTGTTACAAGGGCGCTGGCTACTATCTCAACGAACTGACGGTTCCGGTTCGCGCCCTGATGACGGAGGGCTACGAAATCACATTCGCCAACCCCAAAGGCAACACGCCGCAACTGGATGTCAATTCAGCGATAGCCCAGTTCTTCGGTGGAGACGAGGCTAAGCTTCAGGACTATCTAAAATTCAAGGACAGTCTGACTGGGCTCAAAAATCCAACTCGTATCTCGGATGTCATCGCATCGGGGCTGGATCAATATGACGCGGTTTTCGTCCCCGGCGGCCATGGCCCAATGATGGATCTTCTCGATGATCCCGACGCCGGCACCGTGATGAGACACTTTCATACAACATCCAAGCCAACGGCGGTGCTGTGCCATGGCCCGATTTCACTTCTCTCGGCTCTTCCGAATTCGAAGGAGTTTGTCGCCGCGCTGTCGGCGGGCGATGCCGCTGGAGCGCACGCGATGGCTCAAGGCTGGATCTATTCTGGCTATAAGCTGACTATCTTTTCGACAGCGGAAGAGCAGCAGCGGGAGCCGCTTGAGATTGGTGGGAAGGTTCTCTTCTACCCGGACTTCGCCTTGCGTACGGCGGGCGGTGACGTAAGTGTGGTCGAGCCTTGGGGTAGCTATGTCCTTCAGGATCGCGAGCTGATCTCAGGCCAGAATCCATTCTCTGATCAAGCGCTACTGAAACTTCTTCTACCGGCACTCGACGCGAAGAAGAAGCGAGCCGCTTAAGAGGAGGCTGGCCCGTCGAGTGGCCCAAACGAAAAAACTGGGAACAGGCGGGATGTTCACCAATTTCTATTCGTGGAAACATTGGGGAACGTTCCGTCTGTCCCCGGCTTCTGATTCAGTGCCACAGCTTTGCAGATTTTCCCGTCACTGTTTCAAGTAGCGAAGCGCAACACATCCCGATTTAAAAACCTTCGACTCAACCAATTTTAGTCGCAATTTCTCGGGCAGGCTAACGTCTTCGAACAACCGTCTCCCTTTTCCTACAACGACTGGCGCAACGACAATACGATATTCGTCAACCAGACCAAGCTCTTTAAGCTGTGAAGGAATATCGACACCGCCGACCAGAATATCTTTGCCCGGTTCTTCCTTCAATTTAAGTATTTCATCGCGAAGGTTCGTGCGAACAATTCTCGTATTTCCGTCTTCAGCGCTGTCTAACGATCGTGAAAAAACGACCTTCTTCTTGGAGACAAAGGCTTGAGCAAATTCGATATCCGCTTTTGTCTCGGACTGGCTTTTTGCGATATCAGGCCAATAAGGAACCATCAATTGATAGGTTTTACGCCCATAGACGAGCAGGTCAGCATCATCTCGCAAGAGGCGCGTGTAATGTTCAAGTAGGTCGTCAGCGGGATTGAATTTGGTATGGTCGCAGCAGCCATCCAGGGTAAGGTTGATTGCGTAGATTACATTTCTCATTTGATTGTCCTCTCTTATGTACCAGTATGTAACAGCGCTTGTGTACCAGCGTTTGTCCGCCCTTTGCATAGTTCGGCTTAGCGATTTTCCGTTTCATCACTACCGTTGCGCTGGGTATTTACATGCTCGGTGCAGGCGTTCCATCGGACCATTTGTCCACTCCTATTAGGAAGACGGACAGTGGCGGGAAGGATTTGAGTTGTGGGTAGGATTGCTCGGAGAAGTACCAGTAATTTACGGCGAGGATTGGAGAGTTGGTTAGGTTTGCACCCCAGGCTGTGCCGTCTTTCGCTGCTTGATAGAACATCAGGTGGGGCATATTGTGGCCGCCGCTGTCGGTGAGATATGAGGACTTGGACATCATGTAGGAGACTGTTCCCGGCTCGAGAGGCGGTAATTCTTTCTTGTCTATCGCTGCTTTGATTGCGGCGATGACTTCGAGTTTGGAATGGCCAGCCAGGAGTAGTTCGGTGCGTTTGTAGGCGTATGGAAGGACGGACCGGGCGGCGGGTGGGTTGAGGCAATCTGCGGCGCGGACTTTTGCATTCCAAAATTCCGGGTGGTCGAACATGCCCAGCCAGCCGCGCCCGACCCAGCAGACCCAGCCGTTCTTACCTTGAACCGCAATCTCGTAGCCGTGGCGGGTCAGGACTATAACTGAGGCGTCGTGGGAGATGGCGTCTGGAGCGGCGCTGCGGGCGAGGGCAATTTCTGCGTCGCGATCCATCAGATATTGTTCGACCGGGGCCATCTTCGGATAAGACGTCGCGGCATCCTGTGCCATCGCCTGATTCGCCATGACAAGGTTCACCATAATAAGGTTCGCCATAATGACGTTCCCCATACCCAGCACAACCAACATCGCAAAGCTTTTAATCACCATCATCATGAACCGCATTGAGTTGCTCCTTATGGTTGGTTCTTCAAAGGCCCAGCGAACTTGTAGGCATTGATAACGACGCCTGAGGAAAAAGCTTTCGTGCTGGCCGGCTCGAATGCGCGAGGCGGAGTTCCCTCTGCAAAGAGGCGCTTCCCTTTGCCCAGCAGGACTGGATAGACGATCAGCAGGATCTCATCCGCAAGCCCATGTTCGAGCAGCGTCGATGTCAGCGTAGAGCTACCCCAGAGGACAAGGTCCGGGCCATCCTGCGACTTGATGCGGCGAGTGCCATCCACGATGTCCGTCCCAACAATGCTCGGCCCAACCGCCTCGAACGGACTCCACTCCAGACTCTCAGGCCTGTGGGTCACGACGTATTTCGTCGCGGCGTTGAGGGCGTCAGACATAGGACTGCTCGGCGCCTTCGGCCAGAAGTCCGACCACTGATCGTAGGTGCGCCGGCCAAGCAGCAGATCGAAGCTCCCGCCATGCGCCTCAAAGACTGCATCTCTGCCAGCGGGTGTGCGATAGGGCACAGTCCAGTTGCCGTAGGTGAAATCGTCTTCGCCGGAGGACTGAATCACGCCGTCGAGCGAAATATGTTCCATGATTCTGAGCTTTCTCATCCAGACTCCCTTTTCTCTCTGATGTCATTCCGAATCCGGCGCAAAGCGGCGGTGAGGAACCTGCTTCTCAATGAACAGAAGAGGTTGTCACCGACTGACCTTCCGTTCCGTCCGACCACCGATGCACGCCGATCGAGAACATAGTCAAGTGCTCGGTCAGGTGCTCGTGCTCGTCGCTCACGGCCATGATGGGAGAACCCGGCAGATTCGCTCCCCAGGTCGCGGGGTCGGTCTGCGAATAATAAAACATCACGTGCGGAGGCCAGTGTTTGACGCTGTCGCCGCCGTATCCTTGTTTCGACATCATGTAGCACATCGCTCCGGCTTCCATCGCCGGCAGTTCTTTTTGGGCGACGGCGGCCGCGATGGCCTCGTCCGTCTGAGCTTGCGTGCGTCCCGCGAGGATCAACTCAGTCCTTTTGAGGTTGCGTGGAAGGAGCGTATGCGCGGCTGCCGCGTTATAACAAATCGGGGTCCGCACTTTCGGAGTCCAAAAGTCAGCATCGGCTGCGGAAGTCCACGAACGTTCCACGATACACACGAAACCGTTTTTGCCTTTGACCGCCGTTTCGAAACCGTGCCGTCCGAGGACCAGAACATCTGCATCGTGTGAAATGGGCTCCGGTGCTGCACTTCGCGCCAGGGCTATTTCCGCACCTTGATCCATCATGAGGTATTGGTCGATCGGGGCCATCTTTGCCGGGCGCATGTTCGGATAAGGTGTCGTGGCATCCTGTACCATCGCCTGATTCGCCGTAGCCAGGTACGCCGTACCGAGCACAACAAGCACTGCGAAGCTCTTGATTGCGACTGCGATTGCGCCAATTTTATTTTTCCGCATCGTTTTTCTCCTGAGAGTGGGCCAAGTCCAATACTGCCGTTCAATCACTTCCGTCGGGTCTTCAGTCAGCCGTTCGACTACGCCCGTCCTTTCTTACCCGCGACTGAAACGCACGCACCTCGACCGGCGCCCGACAGGCGACGGCAGCCTTGCGACCCCATGCCAGCGCCTCGTCCATATCAGCGGCTTCCAGCACCCAAAAACCGCCGATGTGCTCCTTGGCCTCTATGTAGGGCCCGTCGGTGATGAGCACCTTACCATTGGGCTGCGCCCGCAGCGATTTCGCTTTGCTCACCGCGTGCAGGCCGCCAACGAAAGTCCTGACCCCGGCAGCAATCATCTCTTCGTTAAGCACGTCGATATCGCGGTGCATCGCTTCGTCCTCGACGGACGGGTCGTAGTTGTCGGCGTGGTGAATCGCAACTAAATATTGCGGCATGATTTCTCCATTCTCCTGAGGCGTCGTTTTTCTTGTAACGATCTTCTTCCTGTAACTGTGTTTTAGCGGGCCAGTTGCCCTACCTTCACGATATAGTCGAACGGCCGCGCGAAATTCGACAAAACGTCCAAGAAATTTTTCTTTCTCCGCGCTTTGGGAAGAAACCGGGGAGAAACTGGGGACAGACTGGGC
>JBAWBE010000008.1:0-6028 GCA_049589635.1 Terriglobales bacterium | reverse complement strand
TGCCACTTCCCCTGCCACTTCCCCAGACGCAGCAGGCCGCGTCTCTACGACAGAGTTTTTTAGAAATCCACCGTCTTCACGTCGATGAAATCTCCGACCAGGCCGAAGATCTCGCCGGGATTCGTCGGATCGTTGGGGTTGTATTCCAATGCGTCGATCGTGATGTCGTAGATCAAGAGCGATCCACCTTGAATCACGTAGACCACGGTACGATCGCCGATCGGCTGAATGCCGGTTGCATCGCCATTCTCGGGAGGAATCAGCACGCCAAAACCCGGGACGCTGCCGACAGCGGTGCTCAGACTATTGTAGAGGGAAAGGCAGCCGCGGATCTCCGCACCTGGCGGCGGGGGCTGTGGCGGAACGATCTCCGTGCAGGTTCGCGCACCGATGAAGAGCTGTCCGTTCGCTGCCATAGCGATCCGATTGTGATAGCCATCGGTGATGACGATCGGAGGTTGGTAGGTCATACTGGTGAGGTCGAAGATCGTCAATAGTCCACAGGTGGTTGCCGCAGTCGTCTCACCTGTGCAGGGTTGCGACGGCACACCGTTTGTATAAGGAGTGCCCGCGAGATACATGGTGGAACCCTCGACCAGAGCCTCGGTAGAAGCGGGGACGGGGGTTGGGACGCCGGGAGGATTGCACGTCAATGCAGTCGGATTGCACGACGTTAAGTTAAACGGCTGCACGCTGGCTTGCAGGCCGCCGCACTCAGGTCCGCAATTCACAATGTAGGCGGTGGTGTCATCGGGCGTGAAATAGGCCTGCACAGGATGGTCGAAACCAGGAACGGGGATCACCGGACAGGGTTCGATGCCCACATCGCTGGGAATAATCACAAAGGCGAAGGCTGGTGTCAGAGTGCAACCCTGTCCATTAAGGGTTGAGAGAACGTCAGTGAACGCCAGCAGCCGGTTGCCGCCGTTGCTGAGCCAGAGATAATGCACCGACGGAACGTTGATTTGGCCACTGAGAGCGCCCTGAATGAGGTTGACGATCTGAATATAGCCGGGGTTTTGTCCAATCACCGGAGCATTGGGGATCGCGACGTACGCCGTGGTACTGTCCGGCGAAACCACATAACTCTCGGTGTAAGCCGGCAATATGAAATGCGCCGCATTGGACTCGCTGAGGTTATTAATGATGGAAAATTCGTTGTCGGAAGATTGAGTATTGTTGCCGCTGAAAATGACAGTTTGCGCCCGGTTGGGAGTGACCACCATCACTCCCGGAGTATTGCCCGCCGAAATAGGAGACAGACCGGCGGGGTAAACATCAGTAAACGCGTTGACGATATAAATCCCAGCGGGGCCGTTTCCTCCCACGCTGTTGGAGAGAAAGGCGCGAGTGTGGAGACCACTGGTGTGCGTGCTTCCGGTGGATCCATAGCCTCCGCCGCAATTTGACAGGATCAGGCTACCCGGCAATAGCCAGAGGAGAGTGATCAGGATTTTGGGCAAAATGCCTTTGGTCAAACGGAGCCTTTTCAAACGGCAAACTCCAGAGTCATAGGGGAATAATCTCTTGGATGCAAGAACAGGGATTATAACAAAGGCAAAATTGCTATGGGTCCGGGAGAGTGAAAGACCGCTGAAACGATCGCTGAGACGGACGCCGGGATGGCCGCGCAAATAAACCGCCCGGCTATGAATCGTCAAAGGAAATAACGGACAACGGGACCCCCGCCCAGCCCGGCCAATGCCAGATTTCGCCGCATTCCGGTATTCTGATAACGATGCCGCAAGATTTTAAGGAACGACTGCAACGCGCCCCCGTGCTGTGCGACGGAGCGATGGGGACGCTGCTGTACGCCAAGGGAATTTTCATCAATCGGTGCTACGACGAGTTGAACGTCTCGCAACCGGACATGATTCGCGGGATTCACCACGATTACCTCCAGGCGGGCGCGGAGATCATCGAGACCAACACGTTCGGTGGAAACAGCTTTCGCCTGGGGCGCCACAGCATCGCGGATCGCGTGCGCGAGATCAACCTGGCGGGCGCGCGCGTGGCTCGCGAGGCCGCGAAAAGCTTCGATGTCTGGGTCGCGGGCTCGATTGGACCGCTCGGAATTCGCATCGAACCGCTCGGCAAAACTTCGTTTGAGGAAGCGCGCGCGTCGTTTCGCGAGCAGATTACCGCTTTGGCTGAAGGCGGTGTCGATCTCTTCATGCTCGAGACGTTTGGATACCTTGAAGAGCTGCGGCAAGCCGTGCTCGCGTGTCGTGACGTGAATCCAAAAATTCCGATCATCGCGCACGTCACCATCGACGAAGATGGGAACTGCCTCGACGGCGCGGACCCTGAAACTTTTGGCGCTCGCCTGACGGAATGGAACGTAGACGTCGCCGGGATCAATTGCAGCGTTGGCCCTGTTGCCATGCTGGACGCGATCGAGCGTCTGCGAGCCGCCACTTCCCTGCCGCTCGCTGCCCAGCCCAACGCCGGCATGCCGCGCTCGGTCGAGGGCCGCAACATTTATTTGTGCTCGCCCGAATATATGGCGAGTTACACGCGCAAGTTCGTGGCGGCGGGCGTGCAGCTGGTCGGCGGATGCTGCGGCACCACACCTGATCATATTCGCGCGATGAAATCGTCGTTGCGCGTGCAGGGAGCGCGCGGCAACAAGGCCGCTTCTGGAGCCGCGCATTCCGCGACTGCGCCTGCCGTGCCTGCAAGTATTCCGATGGCGAAGCGCTCTCGGCTGGGCGCCAAGATTGCGGCCGGTGAGTTTGTCACCATGGTTGAGATCGTGCCGCCGAAGGGCATCGATGTTAAGAAGGAGCTCGACGGCGCGAAGTTTGTTAAATCCGTAGGCGTGGATGCGGTGAATATTCCCGACAGCCCGCGGGCGTCCGCGCGCATGAGCAACCAGGCTCTGTCGTTGCTGATGCAACAGTCGGTCGGGATCGAAGCGGTGCTGCACTACACCTGCCGCGACCGCAACGTACTTGGCATTCAATCGGACCTGCTGGGAGCGGCGGCTACCGGTATCAACAATTTGATTTGCATCACCGGCGATCCGCCAAAGATGGGGAATTATCCCGACGCGACAGCGGTATTTGACGTGGACGCGATCGGCCTCGTGAATATTGTTCACAATCTAAATCGCGGTCTTGACTTGGGCGGCAATCCAATTGGCGCGGGAACGAGCTTTGTGATCGGAGTGGGAGCGAATCCCGGACTATCCGACCTGGACGAAGAAATCAAGCGCTTCGAATACAAAGTGCAAGCGGGGGCGGAGTATGCCGTCACCCAGCCGGTCTTCGACCTGCGTCTGTTGGAGATTTTTTTGAAGCGCATCGAGCATTGCCGGATTCCGGTCGTGGCAGGCATCTGGCCGCTGGTCAGCGCGCGGAATGCCGAGTTCATGAAAAACGAGTTGCGGGTTTCCGTGCCCGACGAAATCCTGAACCGAATGACGCGGGCCACCACGCCCGAAGCGGCACGCGAGGAAGGCGTCGCCATTGCGCGCGAGATGCTGAGCGCGGTTCGCGACCGGGTGCAGGGCGCGCAGATCAGCGCTCCGCTCGGCCGCTACACCTCGGCGATTGACGTGTTGGAGGCTCTAGGATCGAATCGGCCAACCTCCGTGTAGAGTTTTTCTACAGTGGAATTTTCCCAGTCTATTTTTGGGACTCTACTGCCCAACTAATTACAAAACTCGACGAAATTTGCTGGACATATCGTGCGGCAAACGGCATTACAATAGAGGCAGGAGCAAGACGATTGGCAAAGTTTGAAGAGTGCCTCGATCGGTTAGAGAAGATCGTGCTGGAACTGGAAAAAGGCGAGGTTCCGCTGGAAAAATCTCTGACCCTGTTTGAAGAAGGCATGCAACTCTCCGCAACCTGCCGCAAGCAACTGGAGGAGGCGGAAGGGAAAGTAGAAATTCTTTTAAAACAGAACGGAAAGCTCCAAGCTGAACCGTTCGAGCCCCCGACCGAGAAGGCGTTGCGCAAGTAACGCTGTTCGCGCTCGGAGACGTCAACGCCTGTGGTAGCAGTTTGCTGTCGCAGCCAAAGGCAACCGCGCACAACGCGGTGATTCAGGGGGATGCATGGAACAAGTAAGTCTCGTTGTCTATCACACCGACCCCAGAACTGCTCAAGCTTTGGTGGTCAGCCTTTCCCAACATTTTCGTTCGGTCAACCTCGTTAGAAGGTATGAGGAAGTTCGTTCCGCCATCGCGCGGCATCGTGCCAGCGTGCTGGTGCTGGATCTGGAAGCATCCGATCGGAAAAATTCGCGCCTGAATGCTGTCGGAGATTTGCATCGCGAATTTCCATCGCTTTGCATCGTAGCCACCCACCGGCTGGCGGACGATCAAGTCTGGACCGAAGCCATGAACCAGGGTGCCACCGACGTATGCGAACCCCGCAACGAAGAGGTCGTCCGCTCAGTGTTGCGCGAACGCGCGCACTGCGCGGCAGCCGCAGCCTAGAGCTCAGCTCTACGAAGAGGACGCCCGCGGGCGTCCTTTTTCGTTTTTCAAGGTCAACCGCGCCGCCGGGGCGAATTGTTATACTGCGGGGCAATGCTGAAAGAGATCCTCAATCAGGGACGCGCCGCCGCTGATGCCGCGCTGGAACTGCTTTTACCGCCGGCGACGCAACATCCGACTTCCATTCATCAGGCGATGCGCCACAGCGTTTTCGCGGGAGGCAAACGTCTGCGGCCGATTTTGTGCATGGAAGCGGGACGGATGATCGCGGCTGTATCTCTGGCGCGCGAATCTGGCGTTGCATCCCTCGCCAGCAGTCCCTGCTATGCCTCGGAAGCCCCCGCCGACATCGCTCCACTTCCTGCGGGTATTGAAAACCTTGGCGCGGCTCTCGAAATGCTTCACACCTACTCGCTCATTCATGACGATCTGCCCGCGCTCGACAATGACGATCTCCGCCGTGGGCGGCCTACCTGCCACAAAGCGTTCGGCGAGGCGACCGCCATCCTTGCGGGGGACGCGCTTCAGACGCAGGCGTACGAAGTGCTCGCACAACTGCGATGCCCGGCCGAGGCGCGCGTTGCCATCATCCGCGAGATCGCGCATGGGACTGGCACAATCGACGGTATGATCGGCGGCCAGGTGGCCGACCTTGAAGCCGAGCACAAGAAGCCGGACCTTGCCACGCTCGAATATATTCATCGCGCAAAAACCGCGGCGCTGATTACGGCCAGCGTCGTCAGCGGAGGAATCTACGCCGGCGCCGATTTGGCCGACACCGAACGTCTGCGAATCTATGGGCAGTCAATCGGACTCGCGTTCCAGATCGTCGACGACGTGCTCGACGTGACGCAGACCTCGGAGCAGTTAGGAAAGACAGCGGGCAAGGATACCGCTGCCGAGAAGACAACGTATCCGGCGCTGTTTGGAGTTGACGAGTCGTTGCGGAAGGCCGACGCGCTGGTGGAGCGGGCGTGCGCGCAGCTCGATAAATTCGGCGAGCACGCGGCCACGTTAAAAGAGCTGGCGCGATATCTGGTGGCAAGGAAGAACTAGGGACTTAACGCATGAATCGCCCCGAGGCGACTATCCTCCACCCGGCGCTATAATGGTCGCGATTCGGCCCTCCTATGAGCAACGACGATTTAAGCAACAACAACCTCAGCAGCAACCACAGCCAAAAAAGCGACGAAGAACTCGGAATGCACTGCCCCATCACGCGCCGCGACTTCCTCAATGGAGTCGCGCTCACCATCGGCAGCACGATGATCCCTAGTGCAGCGCTGGCGCTTGACGACGCGCCTTACGCTCCCGAAAAGGCGGCCGGCTACTATCCGCCGGCGCTCATGGGGATGCGCGGGAACCATGATGGTTCCTACACCTACGCGCACCAACTGCGCGACGGCGATGCTTGGGACGCGGCCGGCAAACCGCAGAGCACTGGAGAGAGCTACGACCTGGTTATTGTGGGCGGGGGGATCAGTGGCCTTGCCTCAGCGTATTTCTATCGCAAGCAAGTGGAAGCAAAAGCCAAGGCCGCCGGGAAAAGCTCTCGACCGCCCCGCATCCTCATCCTCGACA
>JBAWBE010000007.1:0-14856 GCA_049589635.1 Terriglobales bacterium | reverse complement strand
GCGCGGGCAGCGAGCGCCGTATAAGGCTGCTCGGGCCCATAGGCGCCACGGATGACGCGCGTCTCGCCGCCGGAAGATGCGCGCGAGTTGCCGGGGCCCCAGGCGTCGAGGAGAGTTACGCGGGCTCCGCCGCGTTGGAGGTAGAGGGCGGTCCAGCCGCCGAAGGCACCTGCGCCGATTACAGCAATATGTGGTTTGCGGGTCATTCACCCCAGCCCCTAAAGGGGCGATTGACAGCGCGACTGGCGGCATCGCTTAAGCGATGCCCTGATACGAATCAGCTCGGTTCACACCTGGTCGCGGGATTCGCCTAGCTCTACGTTTACTTCCAGTTTTTTCTTGCCGCGATAGACGGTGACTTTCACTGTGTCGCCGGCGCGGTGATGGTTCATGACCTCGGCCAGATCCTGCTGGCTTTCGACGTGTTTGCCGTCGATGGCAACGATCAGGTCGCCTCCGATCATAATCGGCATGTTGCCGAGATACGCGCGCTCGGTGCCGCCACGCAGGCCGGCGCGGTCGGCGGCACCTCCTTCGACAGCTTGCACGATCAGAAGTCCGTAGTCGGAGGCGAGGCCGAGTTCGCTGGCTAGCTCTGCGTCGATGGGAATGGTGCGGACGCCGAGCGCCGGGCGGCGCACGCGACCGATGGTGACGAGATCGTTGAGGACGGCTTTGGCCGTGTTGATCGGGATAGCGAAGCCGATGCCGGCGCTTTGGCCGGCGCCGTTGGAGGCGATCATGGTGTTGATGCCGACGACTTCGCCATGCGCGTTGAGAAGCGGGCCTCCGGAGTTGCCGGGATTGATGGCGGCATCGGTCTGAATCGCGTTCTCGATTTGCATGCCGTCAGGCTCCCGCACTCCGGCGCGTATCGAGCTGACGATGCCACGAGTGAGCGTGCCGCTCAGTCCGAAAGGATTGCCGATGGCGTAGACCTTTTGGCCGACTTGCAGGGTGGAAGAGTCGCCAAGAGTCATGGGGCGGAGGTCGGGGATTTTTATCTGGATGACAGCGAGGTCGTGAACCTTGTCGGTGCCGACGATGTTGGCGTGAATCCTTTTTTCGCGGCCCTCAAATGTCACCCAAACTTCGTGCGCGTTTTCGACGACGTGATAGTTGGTGAGAATGTGGCCTTCTTTGTCAATCACGAAGCCCGAGCCTTGACCTTCCTGCGAGGTTGCGCCGTAAAAAAAGTCGAAGACCTGGACTCGGGAGGTAATGTTGACAACAGAGCCGATGTTCCTGCGGTAGATGTTGATGTTGTTCTGCTCTTCGGCATCAAGGGATTCGTTACCGGCGGCTTCCGTGATCTCGACGTGGTTCGGGCGGCTAAGGAAATCGGCGGTGCGGAACGTCGCGGGGCGGTGTGTCGTGAAGTAGAAAAAGCCGGTAGCCAGGATAATGGCGAAAACGAGGGGACGTGCAAGTCTCATGTTATGGCTCGGTAAGATTGGCTAAAAAGATTTTAGTCGATGCGAGTGCATTGTTGTGCGACGGAAGGGATAGGCCCCGAGACTTAATCCGCTGGCGGCACGCGGACAGGAGTGTCCGCGCTACACGGTTCCCCAGCCGCCACCACCGGGGGATTCGATTCTTACTCTTTCCCCGGGGCGCAGGCGGACGCTGGTTTTGCCGGGGAGTTCTTCTTCGCTTCCGTCGTAATGGATGATCACGGTGCGGCCTGGGACGCCGTCGCTTCCGCCATTGAGTCCGTAGGGGCCGCGAGTGCGGCGGTCGGCTAGCAGGGTTACATGCGCATCGGTCAGGACTTCTATTTCGCGGACGATGCCGTCGCCCCCAGTGTGGAGACCGCGGCCTCCGCTATTGGGGCGGAGCGAGTACTGGCGCAGACGAACTGGATACGCATTTTCGAGGGCTTCGGCGGGCGTGTTGAGCGAATTCGTCATGTGGGTGTGGACGCCGGAGACGCCGCCTTTGCTGGGGCGTGCGCCCATGCCTCCGGCGATGGTTTCGTAGTAGGCGAAGGGCTGGCCATCTTCCGCTCGTAAATCCAGGCCCCCGATGGTCAGGTTGTTCATGGTTCCGGCGGCTGCGGCCGGGATGCGATCGGGAATGGCCTTGGCGAGTGCGCGCAGAAGAACATCGACAATGCGCTGCGAAGTTTCTACATTGCCGCCGGCTACCGCGGCGGGAGGACGGGCGTTGACGACTGTGCCGGGAGGAGCGACGACGTCGATCGGACGCATCAGTCCGGCTGTCGCGGGAACATCTTCGCTCAGCAGGCATCGGAAAACATAGAAGCAGGCGGAGTAGGTGATCGCCTCGACGGCGTTGATCGCGCCTTGTACCTGGGGATCGCTGCCCGTGAAATCGATGGTGATGGTTTTGCGATTGGACGCGGTGATGCCCGCGGCAGGAGACGCGGCGGGTCGCGTCTCTACCGAAGAGTTTTTACGGGCGGCGGACTTCGTGACGGATCGCGCGACTTCGATGGACACCGCGATGCGGACTGGTTTCGCTTCTACTCCATCGTCGTCGAGAAAATCCTCGGCGTGGTATCTGCCTGGCGGAATTGTCGCGAGGAAAGCGCGCATCAGTTCTTCCGAGTAATCGAGGAGATCGGCGGCTGCTTTTTGAGTACGGGATAGGCTATAGCGCGCGCAGAGTTCGCGGAGACGCTGGGCTCCGGTTTGACAGGCGGCGATCTGGGCTCCCAGATCGCCTTCGCGTTCTTCGGGCGTGCGGACATTATTGAGAAGGAGGGCCAACACGTCGGGAACGATTTTTCCGGCGCGCATGATTTTGACGGGCGGGATGCGCAGGCCCTCCTGGAAAATTTCGCGGCACGGGCCCATGGAGCCGGGATAGGTGCCTCCGACATCGGCGTGGTGGGCGCGGGAGGCGACGTAGAAGTTGGGTGCGGTTGGGCGCCGATTTGCAGAACGGCGGGCGGCGGGCGAGCGCGCCCGCCCTACACGAACGTATACAGGCATGACCATTGTGATATCGGGAAGGTGCGTGCCGCCGCGGAAGGGATCGTTGAGCATGACGACGTCGCCGGGCTCTAGGGGCGAATTGTTGAGGTTGCATTGCTCGATCGCCGCGGCGACCGACATAGGCATCGAGCCGAGGTGGACGGGCATGTGGTCGCCCATGGCGATGACCTGGCCGCGCGCGTCAAAGACTGCGCAGGAGTAATCGCGGCGCTCTTTAATATTGGGAGAAAAAGAGGTGCGGCGGAGGGCAGCGCCCATCTCTTCGGCGATGGAGTGGTAGAGATTTTTGAAGACTTCGAGTTCGATGGGATCACGCATGGGGTGCGGCATGAGTTTACGACAACTCAGCTTCACGCGCTTTCCGCGGCCAGTTCGGAACCGAAGGGATTCTGTTTCAGGAACCCGGTCTTTGATTCTCAGTCCTAAAAAGGAGTAAACTCGGCCCACTAAGCGGTCGCAGGTGTTCCTCTGCGGCGGCTGCACCCCAGTCGGATTAAGAGGGAGCTTCTATGAAGAAGAATGTGGAAATCGCCGCATCGGCATTGTTGTGTCTTGTCTTTGGGTTCGCTAAACTGCCCGCCGCAAATACTGTTAGCAACCCCGACGAGCTGGTTGCGCAACATTTGGATTCAATCGCCAGCGCGCAAAATCGAGCGGCACTTAAGAGCCGGGCGGTGCAAGGACCGGTGGAGTTCAAGATTCTGGTGGGCGGCGCGGGGACACTGGACGGAAAAGCAGTGCTGGTTTCCGAAGGCAAAAAGTTTCAGTTCATGATGAAACTCCAAAACATCGATTACCGGGGAGAGCAATTTATTTTTAACGGAGATAAAGATTCGGTGGCCTTCTCAACAGCCACACAAAGCCGTTCTGCTTTCGGAACTTTTATGTTCGTGCAGGATGCAGCCATACGCGAAGGCCTGTGGGGTGGCGAACTGTCGACGGCCTGGCCCCTGTTGAGTCTGGGGGAGCGAAAAGCGAAGCTGGACTTCGGAGGGCTCAAGAAGATCGATGGCCAGGATCTGTATGAAGTCCGTTATCGCCCGCATAAGAGCAGCGATCTGGACATCAAGCTTTATTTTGATCCCCAGACCGGTCATCACGTGAGGACGGTGTACTCGTACAGTTCTTCGACGAGTTTCGCGAACCTGGCGCCTTCGAGCGCGGTTGGCTTACAGTCGAGCAGCGGCAAGGGCGGAGGATTCAGTGAGGGCTCGCAGGGAGTAGGTGGTACGGCCGAAACTGCCGCGGCGCGGCAGTTCCCAAACCGCTATCGCCTGGAAGAAAAATTCACCGATTTTAAGACCGTCGATGGCGTGACTCTGCCGACCCACTACGACATCCAGTTTTCCCAGGAACTGCAAAACGGGAAGACGACGTTATCCGATTGGGACATGAAGGGACTGGAAGTCTTGAACAATGTTTCGTTGGACGTACACACTTTTGATGTGAAGTGAAATATCTGAAGGGAAAATCAAAGATCAAGAATCAAGGCGCGGGCGGCGGAAGCGTTCCAAGACCCCCGCATAAAAAGCTGCCGAAATCGTTGGCCACTCGCGCCAAACTCATTTCCTAATTTGGCTTCGCGTAATATCCGATGCGGCTGTGCACAATCATTCCCTTTTTGCGGGCGGTTAGTTCTACTGCTCGAAGGTTCCCATCGCGCTGGAAGAGAGACGGCCTGTAGGTCAGAGAGTATTGATTGCGCATAACGCTATTAATTGTGTTAAAGGCGGATTTTAATTCCGAATCGAGACGGGCGGGAAGTACGAATCCACCGGAGTCCTCCGCCACCTTGCGGAGGAAGCGCTGGCCGGGAGAGTTGCTTTCGGACGGAACGGAGGCATCCACCACAATGATCGTTGCTTCAGAGGAGATGGCGGCAACCATGCAATCCTTGCTGCTGGCGTGGCTCATTGTGTCGGCGCCATCGGACAAAATAATGATGATCTTACGGGTGTCATGAGGCTGGGAGGAGAGATCCCTGGCGGCGCGAATTACCGCGTCATGCAAAGCGGTGTCGCCGCCCGGCTTTAGGTGCGAGACTGCCGACGTCAATAGATTGATGTCGCCGGTCATGGGCTGGACCTCGTGCACCTCTGAACCAAATGAGAGGATCGCTGCGCGGTCGATTCCCGGCCGAAGCACATGCTTGAGAAAGTGATTCGCGGCTTTCTGCTCGAACTCGAAGCGGTAGCGAATCGAACTGCTGATATCGAAAAGCATCACCACACTCATCGGCGAATCGACGTGGGCTTGGAATCGGAGCACCCGTTCCGGCGGGCTTTCGTTGTCAAACAAACGAAAATCGTCTGCTGACAGCCCCTTTATGAAGCTGCCCCCCTTATCCGTAACGGTGAAGTTGAGCCTTACTTCATCGACTGGCGCCGACATCGTGAAAAGTATGGCGGATTCGCTCGGCGGCTTTGCGGAATCGTCCCCCGCCATCGCAATCTGGGCGTGCAGGTAGAACCCAAGAACTGCAGTAAACAAAAACCCGGCGCATATAAGTTGGCTGACCTTCATCGGAAATTCAAATGTTGTTGTAAATCGGGACTTCCGAAAGATGGCGTTGGGGGGAACTGCCCAGACGATCGTCCCACATCTGAGCGGAAATCGTAGACCAGAACGCGGGTCCTGTCCAGCCAAAACTGAAGAAGAATCGCCCCAAATGCTGCTTGCGCGGTACGCGTCGACGGTATTTGTTTGCCACCTAGAGCAGAGGGATCTAAGCCACTCATCTAAGCGCGGTGCTACACTTTCCTCATTATGGCCGAAGGGCGTTCGCGTATCTGGATTTGGGTTTTGGTGGGCGGCGGACTGTTTGTGCTGTTCCTCGCGGCGGTGATCACGCTGGTGTACGTCAGCTTCGCGGGGCGCGAAGACGAAGCGTTTTCGGGCTTTGGGCCGAAGATTGGCGTGGTCGATCTGGAGGGCGTGATTGTTTCGCCCAAGCAGGTCGTCAAGCAGCTTAAGGACTTTGCCGACAACGACTCCGTCAAAGCCATCATTATTCATGTGAATTCGCCGGGCGGCGGAGTGGCTGCTTCGGAGGAGATTTATCGCGAGGTCAAGCGCATCCGCGATGAAAAGAAGAAGCGCATCGTGGCATCGATTGAGACGGTGGGGGCTAGTGGGGCGTATTACGTGGCATCGGCTACCAACAAAATTTATGCGGATAAAGGGAGCATCGTCGGCTCGATCGGCGTGATTGCGGAGTGGGTCAATTATGGCGAACTGCTGAAGTGGGCGAAGCTGCACGCGATCACGATGAAGGCTGGGGAGTTCAAGGATACTGGGAACCCGACGCGCGAGATGACTCCCGCGGAAGAGAAATATTTTCAAGGCATGATCGACAACATGCATACGCAGTTCATCCAGGCGGTGGCGGATGGGCGGCATGAGAAAGCTGACGATATCCGCGTTCTGGCCGACGGCAAGGTTTGGACGGGCGAGCAGGCGCTCCCGCTCAAACTGGTTGATCAGTTGACGGATTTTGAGGGCGCCGTGAAAGATACGGCGCGGTCGGTGAATATTTCGGGGGAGCCGGCGCTGGTGTGGCCTCCGCGAGAGAGGCGGCGCGGGCTGATCGATATTTTGTTTGGTGATGTTTCCGATTACCTGCCCTCGCGGGAGAAGCTCTTGGAACAGCAGGTCGGGTTTTATTATCTTTGGAAGTGACTGAATCAGCCGTCAGCTATCAGCCATCGGTTAAGTCAAACGCTTGGTTGATTGGAGTTCGGAAAGTGAATTGGGAACTTTTACGCTGGCACCTTCGATTTGCCGTATCAGGCTCCCCACTTGCGCGAAACCCCTGAAATTTGAGAAGGTTATAGGGAATTCCTGTTCCCAGTTCCGAGTTCACAGTTAGATTTTTTCGACTGAGAACCGACAGCTGAGAACTGAGAACTAGAATTGGAGCTGAGAGGCATATGACAAAAGCGGATCTGATCGAAGAAGTTTCCCGGCTGGCGGAACTGACCCGCAAGGACAGCGAAGTGATAGTCGAGACCATCTTCGACAGCGTGGTGCGATCGCTGCGGGTGGGCGACAAGATCGAGATCCGCGGCTTTGGCAGCTTCCGCACGCGGCAGCGCAAGCCGCGCGTGGGGCGCAATCCAAAGACGGGCGATCGCGTCGAGGTGCCGGCGAAGAAGATTCCGTTCTTTAAACCGAGCAAGGAATTGAAGGACTTGATTAACAGCGGCGCGAATGCGACGCCGGCGGCGCCCGCTCCTGTGTCACCGGCCAACTGATCGCCCCGACACCGTCTAGTTGCCACATCCTCACGGGCCAGCGCGAAATCTGTAAAATGTTTTGGAGGCGGGCCCGTAGCTCAACGGTTAGAGCAGCAGACTCATAATCTGTTGGTTCCTGGTTCGAATCCAGGCGGGCCCACCACAGAGAGCGCAGCTACTTCAAACCCATCCTGCCGTTGAAATGCTGGATCACTCCGTAACATTCGCAAGCGGATGCTTCCAGATTTTTGCGATTTAGCACTCTCACTGTGCCGCGCAGGTTCTCGATCAGGCCGGCATCTTCCAGGACTCCCGCTGCGAGGCTCACACTGGGACGGCCTGTGCCTAGCATCTGGGCTAGAAAATCGTGGGTCAACGGAAGCAATTGCGCATCGACGCGATCCTGACACATTAGCAGCCAGCGAACGAGGCGCTGATCGATGTCGTGAAGGCGATTGCAGGCGGCTAACTGGGCAGTTTGCATACCGTGCATCAGGGCGAAATTGCCGAGAAGCGCCGCCAGCGTGGGAACGCTCGGCAGAATTTCCTGAAAGGCACTGCCGCGGATGCGCACTCCGCTGCCGGGCATTTGCATGATGGCGCGAAAGGTTCCGCGCTGCAGTCCCATCATGAGCGGCATGCCGACCATTCCTTCTTTGCCGACGATTCCCACTTCAACGCTTCGGCCGTCGGAGCTGAGGGCCACAATCGATGCCATGCCTTCGTTCAGAAAATAAGCGTAGTCGATCTTCTCCGCGGGCTCGTGCAGAATTTGATATTGGGGCAGGTCGATGGGCTCAAGAGCGGGCCGCAGCTGGGAATACTCTTCGTTGGGCAGCGCCAGCAGGATCACATTGCCGATGGCCTTGCCCGCGCTGTCGGTGCGTTCTCCAGTTCGAACCGCGCGATCCGTTTTGATTGTCGTTCTTTTTGTAATTGGATTTGCCTGCGTCAGTATGTTCACAACAAATTCGATGCGATCCGCCGTGCGGGTTTCGAGCCGCCGATTCTGTACGTGCGTTAGTAAAGTGACTGATTTCCGCTAGAGGCTACCTGGGAAACTAAGGCGAAACTTCTATCCGCGCACCCATCTTCTAGGGTGTGATCTGTATTGCCGGTACGACATTGCCCCATTTTTCGGTCTATTGTTAGGTCACAGTTTTAGGTCGCCAGAAAACTCGCGGCAAACTAATTTTCATGGTCGCGCGGTGAGGCGTCACCATCCTCGTCCGCTAGAACGCGATTCAACTCTTGAATCAGCTTCAGGAACCTCTGCTGGTCATGTTCGGTTTGAATCAGCGAACAAAGATCGCGGACACGATCGCTCTTATTTTTGTCCATGGTGACGCGGCAGTATGCCAACCCCGACGATGTCAGGTATGTTCGATTTCGAACGTTTGGATCAAATTGCGAGAGAACTTAGCCGCCGACTTTTAAAGAATCAATCACCACGGAGACACGAAGGTCTATTGAGGGGGAAATTCTAACCAGACGACTCAGTAATGCTCAAGGAGTCATGATGGTGATGCTTGATCGGCTAGGTCTGTGATGCTGGGTCCACTACCAGGCCGGATGTCAGATTGCGCTGCTGTGGGGGCGAGGCTATACTGAATTTGTCGCCCGTTGCGGCTGCGCCGCATTGCGGGTGCGGGAGGCCGTCTTCAGCAGTACCGGGTTTCGAATACGGGCTGCCCAGCCCACAGCTGCGACCGCACCGGTCGCTCGCTGGGCAGAGCGCGTTGCTGCCAGCCTCTTCTTTACTTTTTTTCCCGCCGATTGCCGAATTTGTGGCGCTCCTCTGATTCAAATTTCCCGGGTTCCAGTTTGTAAAAATTGCGCGTTCGAGGTTCGGGAGCTGAGCGGCATTTTTTGCAGAGTCTGCGGAGAAGCTTGCGATGTCCCGGCCGGCCTTGATCCAGCCGATGCGTACTGCCGTCTTTGTAGAAAAGCTCATCCGCCGTTTGATCGGGCGGTGGCTTATGGCAGCTATGACGGTGCTCTCCGCGATCTGATTCATCTGTTGAAGTTTAATCAGGTGCGACCTATCGCCCCGATTTTGGGACGCCTGCTGGCGCATACAATCGCGGGTTTGGAGTCTTCGCTCCCAGCAGGGAGAATCGCGATTGTTCCGGTGCCCTTGTATGCGAAGAAAAAGACACAGCGCGGATTCAATCAGGCTGAAGTGATTGCGCGTGCGACGCTCAAACATCTGGCGCGTACCGGCCGGTTTGAAGGGCGGTTTGAAATATGCACCGGCGTACTGGTGCGCACGCGCGACACCGCAAGCCAGATCGGGCTGAGCCGCCGCCAGCGGCGTGAGAACCTGCGGGGCGCATTTGCCATCAGCGATCCAGCGCCGATCTTGAAGCGCGACATTCTCTTGATCGATGATGTTTTCACGACTGGCGCCACCGCCGCGGAATGTGCACTTGTGCTTCGCCGAGCGGGGGCGGGGCGAGTGTGGGTCGCGACCGTGGCGCGCACGCTGAAAGATTCCGACGCTTCGGCAACGGCGGGGGATTTGTCTTTGTCATTGCGGTCAGGTCGGGACGAGAATGGGGAAGTGAGTGAACGCTTCGCCGTCGCGGCGAAAGTCAGTTGACGCCGATCTGTTGACGCAGGTTCAGCTGACGATGAGTTGGCGTTTTTTAGTCTTGCGGGATGAGTTAAAGATTATGTCATTGCGCATGCACAATTTCGGAGGAAGCTACCGGCCGCATCTGCCGCCCTCAATGCTGCCAGGGGGCGTCCATCAGGAAAACGACGGCCATGCGCTGCATCAGCCGGTGCTGGTGTTGAACGCGTCCTATGAGCCGATCAACGTCTGCGCCGCGCGCCGGGCGATTGTGCTCGTGCTCAAAGGCATCGCGATGACGGAAGAAGAGAATGGACATTTCCTGCATGCGGCGCGGGTTGCGATGCGCGTGCCGTCGGTGATTCGTCTGCTGGAATATCGCCGAATTCCGCATCAGTCGCGAGCTCTCTCGCGCAAGAACATTCTGCTGCGCGACCGGAACACCTGCCAGTATTGCAGCACCGCGTTGCCTTCTTCCGAACTGACGCTTGACCACGTCATTCCGCGTTCGCGCGGAGGACTTTCGACGTGGGAGAACCTGGTTGCCTGCTGCCATCCCTGCAATCGGCGGAAGGGCAATCAGCTTCCGCATGAATCGAACATGCGGCCGATGCGAGAGCCCCGCTCCTTCAATCTCCACACGTCGCGCCACATCATGCGTTTGATGGGACACAGTGACGATAAGTGGAGAAAGTATCTGTTCTATTAAAAACCGTGTGCTACCCTCAGTGCCCTAGGGCATGACGGGCAGTACAGAGATCCCCAAAGTCAAAGATTCCAAATAAGAGCCAGTCTTTACTGCAATACGGCGATTTAACGCGCTGAAATCCAACCCCATGCGGGCTGACGGTATCTGAGTCAGATGACGGTTGAGCAGTCCGTTCTGTGATGCGCTTATCTGGCCTTGATTTTGGTGTGCCGTATCGGTTTTGCTTGGGTTTACGATGCCACCCCGCATCCTCATCGTCGACGACAGTCCTCTTGTCCGCAATCTCCTCCGGCAATGCTTTGAGGCTGAGCCCGGCTGGAAAATTTCCGGAGAGGCCGGCAACGGCCAGGAAGGGATTGCAAAAGCCCAGCAAGTTCATCCAAATCTCATC
This sequence comes from Terriglobales bacterium, assembly GCA_049589635.1. Lineage (GTDB taxonomy): Bacteria > Acidobacteriota > Terriglobia > Terriglobales > Acidobacteriaceae > Acidiflorens. The sequence goes on along the minus strand of JBAWBE010000007.1, from coordinate 3,986 downwards.
GTGCTCGATCTTTCGATGCCGGTGATGAATGGACTCGATGCGGCGAAAGCGCTAAACAAGTTGATGCCCTTAGTTCCGCTCGTGATGTTCACGTCATTCATGACCAGCAATCTGGAGCGCGAGGCGCTGGCGGCCGGAATCAGCCGCGTGTTTGTCAAGTCTGGACCGCTGGCGGATCTGGTGGGGTGCGTAAGATCGCTGGTAAGGGATGCCGCCTGAAAGATTCCTACGTAAGCTGGCGGTTCGGCTCGCTGATTTCCCTGATGAGAATTCGGATGCCGGCCAGCGCGTCCTCAATGGCCTGTCTCTCTTCGAAGACGCCATTCGTCTGCTCGTGGCCGGAAGCGGAGTTTAACGCCTTCATGCGCGTGTCGATTGCGGCCTGCGCTTCCGCGACCAGTTTGGGCAGCCGGGAGCGATCCGTTTCGAGGATTGCCGCCTCGTAGGGGCGCTGCCAGTCATATGTTCTATCGATTAGCACAGTTGCGTTAGCCTCCGCGCCTGTCTTCTGAATCGCACGACTCACTTCCAAGGCAGGAGACGGGCGAAACGGGACAGAGTCGGGCCAGTCCTTATTGCACTCTAGGAAAACGCTAGCACACGGCGGACAGGCTGGGTTGCGCCAAATAACGCCATTTGCTACCTCGAAATTTGCTTTGAAAACGCGGGAAACTTCATGCCCCGAGTGCATGTCTCAGCCGCCGAGAAGCGAAGCTGCGCTCCTCGGACTACAATTCATGGACTACAATTGGAACCGTTTGATCATCAGTAGATTGTTCGCGATTTTCGGAGTGCGGTTATGCCGAGTGCTCCCATGAAAAAGCGCCCAAGCCCGAACAAGCAAGAGATTACTAACAAGCGGAGTAATCGCGAGCCTTCCTCGGACTATTCCGCTTCCGATAGCTTTCCGATCGTTGCCATTGGCGCGTCGGCCGGTGGTCTTGAAGCTTTCAGCAATCTGCTGCGGGCTCTGCCTCCCGAGCCGGGACTGGCGCTGGTGTTTATCCCCCATCTGGATCCCACTCATGAAAGCGCAATGGTGGAGTTGCTCTCGCGCACGACCCGGTTGCCCGTGCGCCAGGCTGCCGAAGATATGCGCGTGTCGTCTAATTTTGTATATGTGCTTCCGCCGAATTCGGAGATGAGCATCGCGGATGGCATCTTGCACCTTGTGAAGAGGGAATCGGGACCGGGCCATCACATGCCCATCGACAACTTTTTTTGCTCGCTTGCCAAAGACCAGGGCTTGAACGCGATCGGCGTGATATTGTCGGGGACTGCGAACGACGGAACCGTTGGTCTTTCCGCAATCAAACGAGTGGGCGGAATCACCTTTGCGCAAAACTTGGAATCCGCCAAGTATGACGGCATGCCGGGTAGCGCGGTGCGAGCCGGGGTAGCGGACTACGTCCTTCCTCCCGATCGCATTGCACAAGAATTAGTTCGCCTCCGGCAGCAGTCCAAGGATGAGGGCTCGCCGAGCGACGCGTTCGACGGCCAGGATCACCTGCTGAAAGAGATCTACGCGCAACTCAAGAGCTTCAGCAAGGTCGATTTTGTCGACTACAAAGTGGCGACCATTCAGCGGCGAATTCTTCGCCGCATGAGCATTCATCAACTCACCGATCTCAGCGACTACGTAAAGCTCTTGCGGAGCGATGCGCAGGAGGTGGAGTCGTTATATCGCGACGTTCTGATCAATGTGACAAGTTTCTTTCGCAATCCGGAGGTATTCGAGAGTCTGCGCGAACTCGTATATCCCAAGTTGCTCTCGGAACGCTCGTCCTCTGAACCGGTTCGGGTATGGGTCCCCGGGTGTGCGACTGGCGAGGAAACCTACTCGCACGCGATTTCGCTGGTAGAAATCCTTTCCGAATTGCGCATCGACGTGCCCATCCAGATTTTCGGCACCGATCTTAGCGAAGCCGCCATTCAACGGGCGCGGGCCGGCTTTTACAAACAGACCATAGCGGCTGAGGTCTCGGAAGTTCGGCTGCGGCGCTTTTTTCATAAAGCGCCCGGCGGATATCAGATTTCGAAATCGATTCGCGATATGTGCGTTTTCGCGCGGCAAAATGTATTCAACGATCCGCCTTTCTCGCGCATGGACCTGATCAGTTGCCGGAATGTTTTGATCTATCTGAGTTCCGCTCTCCAGAAGAGGGTTATTCCTATTTTCCACTACGCTCTGAAAGAAAACGGGTTTCTGCTGGTCGGGAATAGCGAAGGCCTGCTCGGATCGGGCGCGGAAATTTTCGATCTCGTAGACCGCAAGAGCAAGATTTACCGGAAGAAATCGGTGCCGTCTCCGGCCACGTTCGGGCTGGCGATCGGGGAGCACGCGGAGAGCGTGCTGGTGAGGGCGGTTCATGAAGGCAAGGAAGACGAACCGGCCAAGCCGCCGGTCGATGTGCAGCGCGAAGCCGATCGTCTGTTGCTGACCAGGTATGTCCCGTCCGCCGTGGTGGTGAGCGACGATCTGGAGATCGTGCAAAGCCGGGGGAAGACCAGCCGCTTCCTGGAACTTCCCAGCGGCCGGGCCAGTCTGAACCTGCTCAAAATGGCGCGCCCAGGCTTGCTCTACGAACTGCGAACGCTGCTTGAAAAAGCGCGCAAGAATGCGATTCCTGTCGCCAAAGAGGGAATTGTTCTGGAGGACGGAAACGGAAACGCATCGGTAAAATTGGAGGTCATTCCGTTCCGCACGCCGGTGCGCGATCAGCGCCATTTTCTGGTGCTATTCGAAGAGACCGCATCCGCGAAGCCTTCCGCGGAGGCGAAACCGAGTGGGCGCCAGTCGGCAAAAACGGTAGCCGACGCGAAAGAAGTGGTCATTGCGCGCTTGAAACAGGAACTCGCGAGCACCAAAGAATATCTCCAATCAATCATCGAATCGCAGGAGGCCACTAACGAAGAGCTTCAGTCGGCGAACGAAGAGATTCAATCCGGCAACGAAGAACTCCAGAGCACGAACGAGGAATTGCAGACTTCCAAGGAGGAACTCGAATCCGCCAATGAAGAGCTTAATACCGTCAATGAAGAGATCCAGCATCGCAACCAGCAACTGGCGCAGTTCAGCAATGATCTGGTCAATCTGCTCAACAGCGCGACGATTCCGATGATCATGCTGGGCGAGGATTTGCACATTCGCCGCTACACACCCGAGGCGGAGCGCATTTTCGGTTTCTCCAGCCACGACATGGGGAAGGCGCTTTCGCATTTGCATCTGAACCTGCAAATCCCGCAATTGGAGCGCTGGATGCTGGATGTGATGCGCGACGTGACCATGCGCAACGAGCAAGTGCGGGCGCTGGACGGCAAGTTCTACAAACTTCGCATCACGCCTTATCGCACGCTGGAAAACAAGATTGACGGCGTGGTAGTCGCACTGCTCGACATCAGCGATGTGGTCGGCCACGTTGCCGATAAGGTCGAAAAAGTGGACGGCAAAGCCGGCAAAGTGGATGGCCGCGCGGAAACTAAACGCTAACGTCGATCTAAAACACCTCGCCCATCCCGCTCAAATTTGATTTCAAGCGCGCGAGTTTGCTGCCCATGACGTTGGCATCTTCACGATTGAGTTCCACCTTGTTGATGAGCCTGACGATGGTATCGTAGGCTCTTCGGGCAGCGCGCCGGTTTCGTTCTCTGTCTTCGGAGTCCTCGGCAGTGCCTGCGATGTCGGTAAAGGTGAGGGCTGCTTCCAGATCAGCCTTGAGAAAATCGGTGCCGGTTTTGTTGTGGCGCGTGACCGACGCGAGAAGCTCGTCCACGGTCGGCTTGGGGGCCGCGTGGCCGGGGTCAGAGGGTTGTTTCCTGGCGGACACGGGCATCGGATGTATCCACGAGTGGAACGGTTGTTCGTTCGGGCCCGGCTAACATTTGTAAAACAATTGTTCCATGGGTTATCGCGGGGAGTCAACGTAGTTTGCTAGTTTTGTCTTTTACTGGCGTTTGAATTCCGTTTTGTACTTCACTTTTTATTC
>JBAWBE010000006.1:0-1649 GCA_049589635.1 Terriglobales bacterium | reverse complement strand
GAGCAAGACCTGGCGGCTCGCGGGCAATTCGACATCGTGCGGTACGTGCTCGTATTCGAGCACTTGCTGGACGATTCTCTGGAAGATCGGCGCGGAGACCTGGCCACCCTGATGAAGACCGACGGCGGAGTCCAGAATTACGACGACTGCGATTTGCGGATTGTTGATGGGCGCGAATCCCGCGAAGGAGCCTACGTATTTTGTTTTCGAATACGCGCCGGTAGCAGGATCCACTTTTTGGGCAGTACCGGTTTTACCGGCGGAACTGTACCCTTCGAGAATCGCCTTGCGTCCCGTACCATGGAGCACCACGCCTTGCAGCATTTGACGCATCTGGGCAGCGGTCAGAGAAGAAATCACACGCGTCCCCAGGGCTGGCTGAAACGCGATAGTTTGCGGAGCGTTCTGCGGAGCGATCGTTCCCGCAACAATGCGCGGCGGAACACGGATGCCGTCGTTGGCCACCGTGGAAATTAGCGAGCCGAGTTGAACCGCGGAGATTCCTATTTCCTGGCCCATGGAGATCGCTGCGAACGAAACTTTCGACCACCGCTCGACCGGCTTGGTCATGCCGCGAGTTTCGCCGGGAAGTTCAATGCCGGTTTGCTGGCCGAAACCGAATCCACGAATGTATTTGTAGAAACGGTCATTGCCTAGACGCATAGCGACTTTGATCGCGCCGACGTCGCTTGATTCGGCGATGATGTCCGAGACCGACAACAGGCCGTGCGGCTTGCTGTCGCGAATACGCATACCATTGATGACGATTGAGCCCATCTGGCAATCAAACATCTCATCGGGGTTGGTAACTTTTTCTTCGAGGCCGGCGGAAATCGTAACCATCTTGAAGGTTGAGCCAGGCTCGTAGATGTCGCTTACAGCGCGGTCTTTCAGCGACTCAGGCTTGATTTCCTTACGGTTATTTGGATTGAACGTTGGGCGATTCGTAAGCGCGAGAATTTCACCAGTGTGCGGGTTCTCCACAATGACCGTGCCGGCGATCGCCTTGGTCTCTTGCATCCCGCGCTCGAGTTCGCGCTCGGCGATGGCCTGGATGTTCTGATCGATCGTGAGAACGAGATTGTTCCCGGGCGTCGGCTCTTGTTCAACGCTGGCGAACCAGCGCTTGCGGGCATCGACGGAAATCATCAGCTTGCCGGGCTTACCTTGCAGTTGCTGATTGAATTCGCGTTCGAGACCACTCAGACCTTGATCTTCCGTGCCGACATAGCCGAGAACTTGCGCGGCTAGTTCGCGCTTGGGATAGAAACGCTTCGGCTCTTTTTGAAAATGAATGCCTTGGAGATTGAGCGCGCGGATGCGGTCGGCGGTTTCGGCGTCAGCTTTTCTCGCGACCCAGCAAAAAGTCTTATGGGCCTGGCAGTCAGCGAGCAGCACGCGCGGATCGTCGTTGGTGATGCGCGTGATCAGATGGATAACGTTCGCGAGATCGGGCGTTTCACTCGGTACGAGAAATGCCGATTCGACCTGAATCGACATCGCCAGTTCGTGACCGGCGCGATCATAGATGACTCCACGCTTGGCTGAAAGTTCGAAGCTGCGCTGCTGCTGGTGCTGGGCACGGCGTTCGAAGTCGCCATAGCAGAAGATTTGGAGATACACGAGGCGCAGGCAGATGACGACGAGCC
>JBAWBE010000005.1:0-3686 GCA_049589635.1 Terriglobales bacterium | reverse complement strand
GGGTGGGGTCAAACGCGGATAAAGTTAACAATTTGCGGCTAGTTCCTGAAAATAGCCGCGTTAAGGGCCAATCATCGTGGACGCACTTTTTGTAGGATTTATGGTGACCGGTACAGCAATTGTGTCGGTTGGTTTGGGTGTGGTGGGCGCCTATTACGCGATCACCGGGCTGCTGGCGGCGGTTAACCCTGCTCGGCCTGCGCCACTTCTGCGGGCGCTGGTGCCTAATCAGGGACAGGCAAGCGGCGACTGAGCTGGGCAGCCTTCGGTCTACAAGTCCTGTCTCGAATCCATCAACAATCTTCCTGAATGGGCAGAACTCCGTTTAATGGGAAGCCACGCCTTCTAGCGCACCCACGTATTTAATCTTGAGGTGGCTGTTGCTGCTGATTCGGCGGCATTCCAGGAGGGCTGGGCCGCTGTCCGTCGCGAATCATCTGAAGAATCTGTTCTGGAGTCTTAGGTCCAGCGTTCGGCTGATTCTGGTCCTGATTATCTCCCTGAGGTTGAGGTTGAACTACGCCGGGCTGGACCGCTTGCCCCTGAGGCGTTGGCTGATCGGAATCATCGTCTTTATCGTCAGCGTCTGAAGAATCGTCGGAATCGTCATCGGCAACTACAGGCTGGGGCGGCGGTGTCTGCGCCATGCCGGGAACAGGGCGGAAGGCTGGCCGCATCGGCACCATGGGTTGTCGCATGGGCTGAAATGGTGTCGCAGCTTCGGAATCGGGTGTCGAATTGGCAGCCGTTTGAACTTCCGCGGGTCCACCTGGCCTTGGGGAGATGGTGACGGTGGCCACGGACCTGGGATCTGACGCCGAGCCCATCATCACGTAATTGAAGGACGTTCCATTCAGCAGGGCAGCAAGGACGTCTCGCGGAGCCCCTGGGCCGAGTTGAACGACAACGCGTTCGTTTGCGCCAGAGGGTGGAAGATCGATTGTCGCACCGGTCAACTGGTGAACATTCTTCAGAATCTCACCCAAAGTTGCATTTTGTGCGGCGATCGCCAGCATGCCGTTTTCATAAGTAATTTTGGGGGCCGATGCCGGCAACTGATCTAAAGGGACTTGTCGGAGCGGTCCGGCGGGAAGCGGGGGCAGAACAAGAGGCTCGAGCTTCTTCTTACGCGCTTTGCGGTGGGTGGGCGTTGATTGGGAGGAGCTTGGCTGCGTGGCGCCTTGATCAACGGCGTGCGCCACGGAAGTAAGAACCGGCCCTACCAGCAAGAGGAGCGAGAGGGACTGTGCAACCGTCTTGCTATGACCGAATAATCCTGTGCGCAACTGACCCAACATGTTACCCAACATCGGGAATTCCCCCATTTGATCGAGCGGCGCGCCCGCGCGTTGAACTAGCCCGCGTCCTATCAATTTTACCATTGCCCAAGGAACGCCATCGTGGGGATTTCTTGCGCTTGTTGTTACGTACGGACTGTTACCGCGGGGGTTCCTGATGGGTACAAATGGTTCTTCTGAATTGGGGCGTCGGTGAGTGGCTCCCAGCGGTAGAATGCCGGAGGAGGCTTTCGCCGTGCGCAACGCTTCTGAGATGGAGCTCCTTCATTGCTGGCCCATTTTCCAATGGCTCATGGTGCCCTGCCTGGCATTGCTACTAGCCGTCGGCGTGGCTCACGGGCAGACCTGTTTGGCAGCGCCGGACATGGGTGCTCCGATACGGACGACCCTGGAGTCAACAGCACAGCGTTACTTTGAAATGTCGGCACATGGGGACACCGCCGGGCTTCGGCAAAACTCTATTGCCGCGCTGGCTGCTAGTTTTAGCGGCGTGGAGACTGCGGTCAAGGACAACGAGGCATCTTTTGCGGGCGCGCACGCTACTGCCCGGCCACCGTTTTTGTTGAGCGCCGACGGACCAGAACCGTTGCCGAGAGCAGAGTTTCTATGCGGCGTCTTCGGCCCGTCGGGCCAGACCAGCCAAAGCGCGGTTTTTGTGCTGAACAATTTGCCGCCCGGAAAGTATGCCGTGGTCATTCTCGATGTCAGCGGTGGCAAGGAGTCACGCACGCTGACGTTCGTCCTACAACAGGCTGGCACGGACTGGAAATTAGCGGGTTATTATGCGCGGTCGACAGAATCTGCCGGACACGATAGCGCCTGGTATGCCGACAAGGCCCGTGAATTCAAGAAAAAATCGGAGAACCACAATGCGTGGCTCTATTTCCGGGAGGCGATTGCGCTGAGTTCTCCAGTGGACTTCATGAGCACGCTCGCCAGCGACAAGCTGTACGACGAGACGCAGGGGGTAAAGCCCGCGGATATGCCGATGAATGGCAATGCGGTGGATTTGAGCGCGGCTGGAAAGGCCTATCGCTTAAGCGAAGTCTTTCCGCTGGCAGTTGGAAACGATCTGGACGTGGTGGTGAAGTATGCGTCGGCGGACATTTCGAATACGCCGAAGACCTTTCAGGACAATATGGCGGTGATCAAGGGGCTGGTGGCGAAGTACCCGGAGTTGCGCGAGGCTTTCGCGGGAGTGGTGGCACGCGCGGTTGCGCCGTCGGGGCAGGACTACGGGTCTATGTTGCCGATGAAAGAGATCAAATAGCGTCACTTCAGGACTGGATTCCTGGCTGGGATCGCATCCGCAAACGTGCATTCCTCGGGAGACTTATCTGTTCTCAGCCCCATGAACACAGGCGCGCGGAGCTTCATGCCACCTTCATCCGTCTCGTGCGTCCATTCGGAGAATTTTATTTCGGCGACCAGCTTGGGCTGTACGAAATGTACTTTTTTCAGGCCGCCGATCTCACCGTAAAAAGGATTTTTACTGGTCTCAAGCGGTTTGAGAGTCGCGAACATTTCCTTGAGTGTCTTTTGATCGAAGCCGGTGCCGGCTTGGCCGACATGGATCAGGCGTTTTTGTTTGTCATAGAGTCCGAGCACGAGAGACCCAAAATATTCGCGGCTGCCTTCAGGGTCCGTATAGCCTCCGACCACGCACTCCTGGCGTTTCGTGATTTTAATTTTGAGCCAATCGCGGGAGCGCGTTTCGACATACAGACTGTCGCGTTTCTTGGCGAGGATGCCCTCGAGCCCTTTTTGCGCGGCCGCCTGAAAGAGAGCGAGACCCTCCTCGGGATAGTGATCCGAAAATTTGACGACGTCGCTATTCGTGAGACGCTCCTGGAGCAATTGCTTGCGCTGCTCGAGTGGCACGCGGCGCAGATCAAGGTCATCGAGATAGAGGAGGTCGAATGCGTAGTAAATGACAGGCACACCCTGGCGGCCCGGTAACCGTGATTTTCCGGGACGAAACCCGGTACGCTGCTGCATCAGGCTGAAGGATGGACGGCCTTGCTCATCGAGCGCAACGATCTCGCCGTCGAGGATCGCGCGGCGGCCTTTGACGAATTGCGGTAGCGTCGCGAGTTCGGGGTACTGGCCCGTCAGGTCGTTCTGATTGCGCGACACGAAGCGAACACGATCGTTATCGATGAATGCGACGGCGCGGTAGCCGTCCCATTTGATCTCGAAGAGCCAGTCGGGATTGTCGAACGGCTTTTCGATGGCTGTGGCTAGCATGGGATAAATTGCGGGCGGCATCGGCTTGCGCGCGGCTCCCCCCAAACCTCTAACCGCAGAGATCGCGGAGGAAGGCGCGGAGGCCGCTGAGGAATTTTTTTTCTTGTCTCGTGTCGACTGTGCTCGTGTGGCGTTTTTCTC
>JBAWBE010000004.1:0-1929 GCA_049589635.1 Terriglobales bacterium | reverse complement strand
GATCACCCAGGAGCGGGTGATGGGATCTTTGCGGAGTTCCATGGAGGTAAGAAGAACAAAATGCGCGGGTGGAGTCAAATGGATTGCGGCAATAAGGTGTTGAGTGCGCCGTGCTGGAGATCGGGCTTATTTGCGGATTATCAGATAATCTGATAATCTGATTTTTGTATGGCAAAAGCAATTATCTCAGTGACGGAGGCGGCACGTAACTTTGCTGACTGCGTGAACCGCGTCCACTATCAGAACGTCACGTTTGTTTTGCTCAAGAACGGGGCGCCGGTTGCGCGGCTGGTGCCCGACGGAGAAAAGGTCTGCACGGGTCGCGACTTGGCCAAGGCCTTGGATCGGGTCGAGTTGTCCGCGGAAGAGGCGCGGGCTTGGCGCCGGGACATGCAAAATGCGCGTAAAGCTCTCAAGGCACCGACGAATCGATGGCGATAATTCTGGATGCGGATGTCATCATTCGCGGGGAGCGGGGAACTTTCGACCTGAAGCGCTGGCTAGCCTCTCAAGGTAACGAACAATTTGAAATTGCGGCAATCACGCTTGCAGAGCTATGGCACGGTGTCGAGCGGGCCACGCCAGCTCACAGAAACAAACGTGAGCATTACCTTCGCGCGGTACTGGAAGCGATGCCGATCATTCCCTACACTGAGTTGACGGCGCTCGAACATGCACGCGTTTGGGCTTCATTGGAGTTATCAGGAAAGATGATCGGCTTCTACGACCTCATTTTGGCGGCGACTGCATTGGAACGCGGGTCGATGGTCGCGACCTTTAATGAACGTCATTTCTCGCAAATCAGAGGCCTCAAGGTGACTGTCCCAAAATAGCCCACCCGCCTCGTTGCAAATTACCCTATTACAAATTACAACTTAGCAATTGCCTTATGTCGGAACTCTCTACGCCCCTGATGCGGCAGTATTCCGCGATCAAGAAAGAGCATCCCAATGCTCTGCTGTTTTTTCGTTTGGGCGATTTTTACGAACTTTTTTTTGACGATGCCGTTTTGGCGGCGCGCGAGTTGCAGATCACGCTCACTTCGCGCAACAAGGAAAAAGGTGTCGACATTCCGATGTGCGGCGTGCCCTATCATGCCGCCGAGGGCTACATTGCCAAGCTGATTCGGCGCGGGTTCAAGGTTGCGGTGTGCGAACAGGTGGAAGATCCGCGGCTCGCGAAGAAGTTGGTGCGGCGCGAGGTTACGCGGGTGGTCACACCGGGGACGGCGGCTGATTCGTCGCTGAATGCCGAGGAGAATAATTTTCTGGCGGCGGTTGCGACGGCGGGAGATCGCGTGGGATTTGCCGCGCTGGATCTCTCGACTGGGGAGTTCCGCGCGACGGAATTTGCTGGCGAATCGGCTGGACGGCGTATTCAAGAAGAACTTGAACAATTGCGGCCAAAAGAGTTGCTTTATGGATCTTCGGCGCCGCTGTTTGAGCTGGCGGCAAAGAGCCATCCCAGACTATCGTCGGTTCAACTGTCTTCTCCTCAACCTCCGAATCAACTATCTTCTGTCCTGCTACCTTTGCAGCAGTCTTCGATTGGCGTCACCCCGAGACGGCCGGAATCTGCCTGGGCCGAGACTCCACTAGACGACTGGATCTTTGCGCCCGATCATGCGATTCCGCTGGTCGAAAATCATTTTGGAGTGCTGTCACTTGAAGGCTTCGGATTGGCGGGCAAGCAGGCGGCGGCTTCGGCAGCGGGCGCGATCCTTTATTACATTCGGTCGACGCAGCGCGGCACGCTCGATCACATCGACCGCATCGGGTTTTATGAACGTCAGAATTGTCTGGTGCTGGATGCGGTGACGGTGCGCAATCTGGAAATGATTGAGCCGCTTTTTTCGGGCACGGATGCGGGCGTGACGTTGTTCCGCTGTCTGGATGCGACTGTGACGCCCATGGGCAAACGGTTGCTGCG
>JBAWBE010000003.1:0-15953 GCA_049589635.1 Terriglobales bacterium | reverse complement strand
AGAAGTGATTCTTCAGAACAAGGTCACAGATCAGTGGAGCTACTATCAGGCGAAGAACATCCGCATGCACACGGATGAGTTGTTCGCCGACCTGGCCGGTGTGGTCGCCACCAAGGACGGCGAGGCCGCAGCCAAGGTGCAAGAGAAAGCGCGGTCCGAAGCCGACCGCTATAAAGAAGACAAAAAAGAGCTGGAAGCCAAGGCTCACGAATTAGAACAGGAATTTGCGCTTACCAATCACAAGGCGGATCGCTTCGATCTGGGCGAAGTGTTTCTGGAAGTCGCCCTGGTCATTACTTCGATTACGCTGCTCTCTGGGCGTCGGATATTTTGGCATCTAGGGCTGCTTATTGCGGTGCTCGGATGCTTCATTGCCGCCTCGACGTTGCTGCTGAAATAGCGGAACAACCGCTCGCGCATTGGGAAGAGCAGATACTGGGGACTTACCTTCGTTGCATCTTCCGACTAACCACCAAACTTTCAGCAAAAACCGGCTCGTCAGACCGTACTTACAAATAACTTGACACTCCCTACCCTCCTGACATAAAAAGCTCGTTGCAATTTGTGCTTCCGGTACGGGCTCTGGCACCCGGGAGTAAACTGCCGTTGTAGCGGTAGCTGTCGCGCGCACTCGTTCCACGCTTCATCCATCTCCTCTCCCGAAGGGGCTGAATCATGTCGATCCGCGCCATTTTCGTCACCGTTGTATGTACCTGTCTGTTGTTCTCGTTGCCCGTGATGGGCAAAGTGATTCACGTGCCGGCAGATCAGCCTACGATCCAGGCCGGCATCAATGCCGCCGCGACCGGCGACACAGTGCTGGTTTCCTCCGGCACATATTACGAGAATATTAATTTCAATGGGAAAGCCATCACGGTGACAAGCGCCAGCGGACCAGGCGCGACAGTGATTGACGGCTCCAAGGGAACTAGCGGCGTCACTGTTAATTTTTCCACGCGCGAGACTGCGAGTTCAGTTCTGAATGGGTTCACGATCCAGAACGGATCAAGCACGGGAATCAACATCTCCAGCGCGTCCCCGACGATCACGGCAAACGTTCTCATCCTGAATGGAGTCTCACTTTATGGCTGCGGAGGCACGGCAATCTCCGTTTACTCCGGAGCGCCTTCGATTCAAGGAAATCTGATTAGCGGAAACGGTTCGTCCTATTGTGGAGCCTATGGGGCGATCAACACATCGAGCGATACGGGTATTCAGATCCTGGGCAATGTCATCTCAAGCAACTATGGCAACGGGATTGAGTTATATCCCAGCTCGGGTACGACTCGCGTGAACCAGAACACGATCACGCAGAACCACGGTTATGGGCTCTTAACATATAACGGAGGTGGAACTACCGTCGTGGTTCAGAACTTGATCTCCGGCAATTCCAACAGCGGATTCTCATTTTATAATCCCGCAGTCACCGCGATCAGTAACACGATCACGAACAATACTGTCCAGTGTTGCAGCAACAGCGGATCGGAGATCTCGGCAAACAGCGTATCAAGCACAACAGTACTCGAGAACAACCTTCTCGCGGCGGTTGGGGACGCTCCCGCATTCTATTGTGGGAGTGCCGCGAGCGCGCCCACGATGGACAATAATGATGTTTTCGCCCTCAATAGCGCCGCTTATGGAGGAGCCTGCCAGGATCAGACCGGAAGCAACGGCAACATTTCGTCGGATCCGTTGTTCGTCGATTTGTTGGGTGACAACTTCCACATCCAGTCCGGGTCGCCGGCGGTGAATGCGGGGACCAACTCGGCACCCGATGAGCCGTCTACCGATATGGATGGGGATGCGCGCACAATCGGCGGAACGATTGACATTGGCGCCGATGAATATTCGCCCGACACAGCGCTGACGCTCTCTACGCTGGGGTTGCACTTCCCGGCGCAAGACGTGGGATCGATCAGTGCGGCCCAAACGGTCACGCTGACCAACGAAACTGCCCAGGCGGTCTCCGTGAACCTGATCGCCACCGGGACGAGTTATTCCCAGACAAACAATTGTGGCACGAGCCTGGCTGCCGGAGCCGGTTGCCAGATCAACGTGAGTTTCTCCCCTCTAGGAGGAGGCACCATCGATGGCGCACTCGGGGTCTTTACAAACGCGACCACAAATCCTCTTGTCGTAACGCTGGTGGGTACCGGTCTGGCGCCACAGATCGAACTTCCCTGCTGTTTCTATTTCTATAACCAGGTGATCGGGACGTCGGCCACTAACACCGGCAGCGTGACCAACGACGGTCAGGCGCCACTTACCATTACCAGCATCCTGTATACCGGCCCGAGCGATTTTGTGGAAACCAACAATTGCCCGATGGCGCCGAATACCCTGGCGGTGGGAGCATCCTGCACCCTAAGCATCACCTTCACGCCGACCATTGTCGGTTATGAATCGGGATCGGTCGCTTTCACTGACAATGCGCCGGGCAGTCCCCAGGGTATTAGCTTCAGCGGCAGCAGCGTCAGCGCCGGGATACCGACTCTGAACCCAACGTCATTCACCTTCCCGACTACTCTGATCGGCCAGAGCAGCGCCCCACAGAGTGCAACCCTGACCAACACGGGTACCGGGCCGCTGGGCATTACCAACATCTATTCTTATGGCGACTTCCCGGAGACCAACAATTGCTCATCCAGCCTCGCCGCCGGCGCCAGTTGCACCATCACCGTTACTTTCACTCCCAGCAATTCCGGGACTGAAGACGGAACTGTATACATTTACACGGATAGCGCATACTTTGTGGTCTACCTGAATACGTCGGGTACAGGCCAGGCGCCCGTGCCGACCCTTTCTTCTCTCTCTCTCACCAGCACGCCTGCAGGTTCGACCGACACTCAGGTCACCGCAACCGGCACGGGATTTGTCAGCGGCTCGCAGGTGCTGTGGAACGGCATCGCTCTTGGTTACTCTTACAGCTACGGCAGCACGCAGATCAACTTCACCATTCCTGCTGCCGACCTCATCACTCCCGGCACCTACGAGATTTCCATCTTCACGCCTACACCCGGAGGCGGCGTCTCCAACACTCTTCCCTTCGTCGTGTACCAGCCAATCAACTACGCGGCGAAGTCCACAAAATACGACTACAAAACGATCACCGGGACGAATCTGGACCTAAGCTATTACAACTATGCGCAGATCGTGTCGCCGTTCCCGATTCAGTTTGGCGGGGGCAGTTACAGCACGCTGACGGTCGGCTCCAGTGGCGTAATCTCGTTCAATGACTTCTTCTCTTACTACAATTCGCCGATTCCAGACTCGTACGCCCTTACTTTGGTGGCGCCGTTCTGGGACACGCTTTATTCCTTTGGCGGCGGCACTGACAACAATGTCTTCTGGGAGGTGCTGGGATCGGAGCCCAATCGCCAGTTGGTGGTCGAGTGGCGCGATGTGGGTTACTGCTGCGAGACAACCGGACTGGTCACATTTGAAGTCGTGTTCTTTGAGGGCAGCAGCGAGGTCGAGTTCAATTACGCTGATACTGTCTTTGGCGGAGGCTATTCCAGCCACGATAACGGCGCGACGGCCAGCATAGGCATGCAAGTGTCATCGAACCTTGGAACCCAATACAGCTACTACCAGCCTTCTCTCAAGAGCAACACGGCAATCCTCTGGTATCCAAGCAGCCCGAACGTCACGGTTTCGACCGGCAGCCTGTCGTTTGGCTATCACCAGATTGGAAGCAAGAGCAAAGCGCAGAAGCTCACCGTGACCAACGGTGGCAATGTTGCTGTAACGATCTCCGGTGTCACCGTAGACAACGGCGACTTCCAACTTGTAAACAAATGCGGACCGACTCTCAATCCCCACAAGAGTTGCTCGATGCACTTGTTTTTTGACCCCAGTGTGCCTTTGGCTGAAACGGCAACCTTGTCCATCAGCGACAACGCTCCAAACTCCCCGCAAACCGTGGCGCTATCGGGAACCGGCTCGGTGACGCCGATCCTGGTCTATCCGATCCTGGCCAACTTTGGGAACGTGCCGGTCGGGCAGACTGCGACTGTACCGGTGGTGCTGGCCAATGCCGCAAACAAGCCGCTCACGATCCAGGGGATTACGGCCGCGCCCAGTGTCTACACAGAGATGGACAACTGCGGAACAAGCCTGGCCGCGGGCGCGAGTTGCACTCTGAATGTCTCGTTCGCTCCAGTACAGCAAGGGAACGTTACCGGGAAGCTCTCGATGGCGCTTGATGGCAAGCCGGCTGTGAACGAAGTCAAGCTGGTTGGGTCAGGAAAGTAGGCTCACCGACAACCCGGAACCAGACCATGGGCAGACACCATGGGTTCTGCCCTTTTCTTTTGCTAGCTCGAATTCTTCTTCAGATGCCAGCGCTATTGTGATCTCCGTCACACTGGACCTGTGGGATTTGTCGGAGTGCCGTCACAGCGGCCAATGCGCCGTCAGTTCTCGGCGACGTTGACGTAACCGTCCGGCGACTTACCTCTCATAACTGCCCTTGTTACAGTCCGTAATCCCTTCCGAAACTGAAACACTGGTTGGTCGTCCGCTTGCACTGTCGTTTGTATCTCCTCTGGCCAGGATCTTAACCATGGAGGATAGGGGCTGATGAATGCTGCAAAAATGCGCGAATCCGGGCTGCGCAGTTCCTTTCCGCTCGCTCCATGAGGGGAAACTGTTCGTGGCGGAGACTCCAGCGAGCCATCCTGACGGCGAATTCGATGGAAGCCGTCGCAAGATGCCCAAACGCGAGCACTTTTGGCTCTGCGGCGCGTGCTCGGTGCACTTCACGTTGTTCTTTGATACCTCCCTCGGAATGTTGACGATTCCCCTCACTCAGCGGGCCGCGCTTCGATCGCCCGAGGCGCGGCCGAGGCCGAGGGCAAGAGCGTCGAACAGCGCCTAAAGAGGAACTTAATGGATTGTGCAATCACAAAACGCCTGCCCTGCTCAGTGTGCGGGCTGGTCGCCCTTCGGCATCACAATTGGTTCCTCGCGATGGAGAACCGCTGGCTCGATCGTTTGAAAATCTTCACCTGGCACTCATCTCTGGCAAGAGAACAAGACGTAAAGAGCGCCTGTTGTCGCCTGCACTTGAAAGTTCTCGTCGCTTACTGGCTCGAGCAAGCCAGCCTGCGCCTTGCTACACCGGCCAACCATCTGCCGATCCCGATAGGTGGCTACGCCGATGACAACGAACTTGATCTTAACCCTGATTCCGGCGGGCGGGTTATCGGGGAATTGTCGGTTTGCCGCGAGCCGATGTCGCAGGGTTGGGCGGGGTCACCGGAAACGCTCGAGAGCATCCTCGACGCGCTCGTTCCGGCCGAAATTGAGATTAAACGCAGTTCCGCGGAATTTCGGATCTTTGAGCCACCGCTCGAGCCATCGAGATCCCGATTTGCGCAGCCTCGATTCTTGTCCGGACTTCCCCCGGGGCTTAGTGTTTCTTAGGGAGGCATTCTGCAAGAGACTTTGCGAAACATTTCCCCGCCAGCAAAAAGAAGGAGAGAGCGGATTTGATCCGACGTTGAGAAGCGACGTTAAGGAGAAGTGAGGTTAGGCAAGCACTGGGCCTATCGGTTCTTCCTCCACCACAACCAGTCTTTGTCCACCGCCTCCGCCATAGCTTGCGCAGCGTTAATCAACCAGGTCGGTTTACGCTTGCGCAGGTCTCTCAGTATTGCACGCCGTTTATCCGCTGTTCCGGCATGAATGTTCCCCGTCTCATAGCCCATGGCTTCGAGCAGTCGGCATTCGCCACGATTGTTCCCGAGTTCCTCGAGTTCAATGCGCGAACAGTGTGGCGATAGGCGGCGCAGAATCCATCGCCCGCGCACTTTCACATGCGGGTCGGGACAACGGACGGCGCGGCTGACAATCGGTCCATACAAAATCTCGCGCAAGGCGGAGGGATCGGCCCAGTGCAGCGCGGAAGGCGCGAGCGCTTTCGCTTCGCGCGCCACACGTCCGCCGTTCCATTCGGTGATCGCCACGATGCGCACCCGGCCCAGGCTTCCCAGTCCGGCGACCCGGTGCGCGAGCCGATACGGGATGCCGGGCTCGGGCAGCATGCGCTCGAGGTCCTTGCGAGCGCTCTTGGGCACGTCGCTCCGCACCGTCGGGAGCCTATCCATCTTTTGCCAGAAGACCACAGGATCCCGGAGCTTGCTCTCCGCGATGGCGCGCAGCCAACCATGTTCCTCCTCGAGCACAAAAGGACGCCCGCCCTGATCGATACTTTGCTCGTATCCGGTCAGGATCGACTCTGCGGAATCGTTTGCTTTCAGCGCGAGCCGGTCTTCCTGAGCCGCGAGGAGCGCGCTCGTTGCCAGCCGGACCAGGTCCATGGTGTAAGGATAAGAAGCGGCCTCGTCGAAGTCGTTGATTCCCCAAACCAGCCGGCCCTCGCCATCGCGCCACGTGCCGAAATTTTCGACGTGCAGATCGCCGACGGAAAGAATGGGCGGGACTCGGCGAAGGCTAGCGGGTACGTCCTGCCAGAGTTGCAACCAGCGATAGAAGGTCGCACGGAAAAAAGAAAACCTGGATTCCGCCATGAGCTCGTGCTTTAGTTGTAGGTCTTCTTCAATGATTTGCAGTTGATGGCCGAGCCACTCTTCATACTTTCTGGTCGCTTTGACGATATTCATCGTTGGTCAAGGGAAGAACACATGACGATAAGAAGACAACAGGGCGCTGTCAAGCTCAGGCCGCCTATCTGTCACAGCGGAATGTGACGGAGATCACAGCCTCGGCAGACATTCGGTTGTACAAACTAAGTATTACTAGAAACAAGAGAGGTACCCAGCATTGCCCGGCCCAACCCCACGACCCCACATGCCGCCACCTGGCGGCGGGCCGGGCACTCGCTAACCTCACTCTACCTTAACTCCCGACAAAAACGATGGAAGGCGTGTGCATCCTGCACCCGCTCAGTTCGAACTTTTTTGACGATTGAGTTACAACCCGCTCTTCAAGTCCGCCGCCAGCAATTTGTGGAACCACTGCTCTCCCGCTTCGCGCCGGACTGAAAGCCTGCCCGCTCCATATGCGCGCGACTTGAGGCCACGTTGCACAGCCTCGCAGATCCCGAGATCTTCATCCTGCACGCGATTCCCAACCGCAACGCTTTCTTCGTTGTAGGCGCGCGCATCTTCGCTCAGATCGCTGAAGTAGAAATCGAAAACCACGCGGCAGTGATCGACGTTGAGCGGAATCACGAGGTTCGTATCGAGATAACCCTCATAGCAATTGAACATGAAATTCGGATAGAGCCAGAAATACCACGCGCGATCGCCCCTTCGCGTCGCGCCGGTGGCGGTATCTTCGGCCGAGGTCACCATGGGGCTTGATTGCAGGCAATACCGGTCTTCATTTTCAATGGTGTACTGCTTGTAATCGAGCACCGAGTTCAGTCCCTTGTGCAGATGCGGAACGTGATATCCGCCGTCGAGATAGTTATCGACGAAGACCTTCCAGTTGCAGGCGATGTCGTAAGTCTTCGTCGTGAAGTGATGCAGCTTGCTCAACCCGAGCGGCGCGACGCGCTTGATAAGAGCGCCGAGAAACTCACTCAACGGCTCGGCGTTTGGGTCGAGGTTGACTAAAACGAACTGCTCCCAGGTGTCGACCTTCACCGGAACAAGACCGTTGTCCCCGCGGTCAAAGTTTCTGACACCCTCGAACTCCGGCATGCCCTTGAGCGAGCCGTCCAGCCCATAATTCCATCCGTGGTACGGACAATGCAAAATGGCCGCGTGGCCGCACGGTTCAGTCACAACCGCAGCGGCATGATGGCGGCACACGTTATAAAACGCGCGCAGCACGCCGTCATTGCCACGCACCGCGACCACCGGTTCACCCGCAATTTGCGCAGTCACGAACCGCCCGGGATGTGCGACCTGATCAATCCGCCCCATCGCCTGCCAGGATCGCGAAAAGACCGTCTGCCGTTCCAGTTCAGCGATGCGCGCATCGACGTACCATGGCGCCGGAATGGTCGACGCCTCCGCAAGCGGAGCGCTTGTGTCGTAGCCGGCGACTATGTCGGCGACGGTCGCCATGCCACTTTGCGCGGTCGTCTCCGCACCCCTGTAGTCTGGCGTCATGGTTTCGATTTTCACGCCTTTCCTGCCTGCGCCTGTCCAGTGTCTGGGCCGATGGCGCGGCGTAGGAGTTCTACGAACTGTTCTATTCGGGCCTCTTTTTTTTCTGGTTCGTGACCTGTCTTGCGGAACAGGCCTGGATCCAACTCCTCGGTTAGCAGGGCATCCTGGAAGCGATCCATTGTCCATTCTAAAATCGAACCCATCATGTCCACGTCTAGATCTGACCGCAGGTCACCGCGTTGAATTCCGAAGCTGACGAACTCGCGCCAGCCGTAGGGATCTTCTGTCACCAGGAAACGATTGATCTCCTTGCGGAGGGCCAAGTCGGTTCCGTAATTGCCGACCAAGTAAATGCGATAAGAGGCGAGGTTGTCGCGGACCATATATTCGGTGCGGCCCAGCCAGTAGCGGAGGACTTCAAAAAATCCGCGCTGCTGCAACTCGGCTGGAACCTGGAGGTACTTTGGGAAGGACATTACGGCCTTTTTGTAGGCCTCGAAGAACAAGCCATCCTTGCTCTTAAAGTGTTGAAACACCGATCCCTTAGCTATCCCAAGCTGGGCAGCGATATCTTCGACGCGGGCGGCATTGTAGCCGCGGTCGGCGAAGTGGCGGATGGCTACTTCTACGATTTTTGCGCGCTTGGCTTCGGAGCGCGGGCGCGGTTTTACATCCCTCCTTAATTGTGTTGGTCTTGCCAAACTGCTTGCGATTCCCTCCAAAATGAGCCCCCTTGAATCTGGTCTGACCATCAGCTTGACCAATGGTCAATGCAAGATATAGCAAGGACGCAGGTCTTTGCAATGCCTTTCGGGGCGCGGATTGGCGGGATTCCTGAAGTGGGAATCGGGCCCTCTTTTGACCTCTGGTCAGCGCTCTTGGCCGAAGTCATTCCTGGCTCGCAGCGGTTGGGGAGGCACGTTACCGGAAGTGCGAAAGCACTTGCGCATTGGCGAACAAAATGAGAATATTCGGGGCCGAAAATAAATTCGATTTCGAGGTCTGCTGAAAAGCACCAAAATCGGAGATTTTCATACGTTGATACTTACGTTCTGGGAGTAGCGTCGCTTTTTCTCACCCACTGGAACCATGACGTTAGCGGAGGTGGTGGGTTCGATGGTTGAAGATGAAGCACTTATGTCCGGGTGTTATGGGATAAGGACTTGCCGGTTCGCCCTCTGTTCTGCGTTCTGTTCTTATAGCGGGTCGGGCGGGCTGATTTTGTCAAGTTGACAAGGTATGCAGGTCGCTGAAACATTCGCGCTGCATCGGCGTCAAATTAGGAGTCCGGATTACGATAATTTGGATCAAATGATTTGGACCCAGGAGAGTCTCTCGTGAACGAAACTGCCCAACAATACACGCAGCGAATCTTCTCGCACAGCGAAGGTCAGGATGCGCTCAAACTGCAAGCTGCCACGCCGAAAAAACTCGAGCGCTTGATCAAAGGCGTTAGCCCTGCCAAGCTGCGCAAGAAACCTGCGCCTGATAAATGGTCGGCGGCGGAAATTATCACGCACCTGGCCGACTCTGAAATCGTGATTGGCTGGCGCATGCGCTCGATCCTCGGCGCTCCGGGAAGTGAGGTGCAGGCCTACGACCAGAATGCGTGGAACGCGAATCTGCATTATGACAAGCGCGACGTGCGCAAGGATCTGGTTCAACTTCGCGTGAATCGCGAGGCGAATCTTGCGCTGCTCAAAACTTTGACGCCGGTGCAGTGGAAACACTTCGGCGTGCATTCGGAGCGCGGGCAGGAGAGCATCGAGCACATTGTGAAGATGATTGCCGGGCATGATCTGAATCACATTCGGCAGATTGAGGCGATTTTGGGGGCGGGAAAGAAGGTCGGGCGGGCGGCGTAGGAAGGCTCACGGTTGGTGAGATCTCCCGCCATCCTTGAAAACCTTAGACCCCTAGATTGACACAGTTGTGGAATCCCAGGTCTCAAATGTGAGACCTGGGGGACCAACGGCGCTTACACTCCTCCCGGAGTTGTTTTTTTCGCCGCTCACCCTCGCCGTTAGTGATGGGCTACTGTGAGAGTGATGGGCTACTGTGAGTCGCCCCTGCCGGGGGCTTATTGGCCGGGCTTGGGCGTTGCCTCGAGTTCGTGGGCGCGCGTAATCAGCTTCTTGATTTTTCCTTCGATCGACGCGTCGCCGATGTGTTCATCCTGGAGCACACCATCCGCATCGATCGTGAAGGTGTGCGGAATCGCCTCGACTGCGAACCGTTTCGCGATCGGACCGGAGAATCCGCCGTCCCGGTATTGCGGCCACGACATTTCGTTCTTCGAAATAAACTCGCGCCATTTTTTTCATCGTCGTCCAGGCTGATGCTAAGCACGACCAGCGGCTGACCCTGAAATTTTTTGGCCAGCTCCTTCATATGCGGCAGAGCCTCGCGGCACGGGCCGCACCAGGTCGCCCAGAAATCGATGAGAACCACTTTTCCATGCAGGTCGTCGAGCGCAATGTGCTGCCCATCGATGGTGGTGACGGCAAACGGCGGCGCCATTCGCGCCCGCGCGAGTTCGGGCTGAACTATGAAACGGAGTGCGCGCTGGCGCTCGGGATCATCTTCGGGCCTCATTTTTGCGAACTGCTCGAAGCGCGCCTTGGCGGGCCCATCCTGATTGAGGTGCGCGAGTGCGACGCCATCGTTGTAATAGCCGTCCGGGAACTTTTCATAGGTTGCCACAGCCTTGGCGAATTCCTCGTGGGCGCGGGTGAACAGCTCCTCTTTCTTCTTTTCGATTGCTTCTTCGAGCAGCATGCGGCCAAGTTGATAATGCGCAATCGCGACCGGGCGGTCGCCCTGGGCCTCGCCGAGTAACTCAGTGGCGCCTAGTTCCGCGGTCTTCCAATCGCGCAACTCCATTCCGTACTTGAGCATCTTCTTCTGACATTCAACACAGTGGCCGCCGTCCTGCTTATCAGCCTTCTTGAATCCGTCGATCGCCCATTCGGTCTGATGTTTTTTTTCTAACTCTTGGGCTTCATGGAAGGTCTTTTGGGCCTTTTCGTTGGTGGGACCGGTGGCGAGAACGGGTGCTTGATCCTGCGCAAGCACGGGTAGGCAACAAACGAATGTGAGTAAGATTTCGCGCCAGGACATATCGGGGCCTTGTCGATTCAGAGCCTTGTCGATAAATCGCGATTGAAATTAGCACGACTTTCGGTTTGACGCGAGGAATTATTATGGCCGAGTCGTTAATTGCTTTTTCGCCGGCGGCCGGAGTGTCGACGCCTTCTTGAAAAAGGTCTTGTCGAGACGGGATTCAGCGCGATTCGAGCGATTTGGACGCCAACGGGGTCGAAGAGGAGTTGGTTTCACGGGTGCGCGGTATGACGAGAAAGCCTAAGGTACGATCAGTCTGCCGCCCACCCTAAAATCGCACAGAACGCGATTTTAGAATGGGGCGCCCGTCTTCGCATCCGCTGCATGCACGCGGACAGGAATGTCCGCGCCACACTTTCTATCTCAGGCACTGCCGATCCAGATGCCGGCTATGAAGACTAGGACGCCTCCTACTACTACTTGAAACGCTGCTGAGAGCAGCGGCGTGTCCATGTAGCGATTTCTTATCCACGCTATTACTGCTAACTCGCAGGCTACTACTATTACTGCGGCAACGAAGGCGGCATGGAAGTTTGGGAGTAAGAACGGCAGGGTGTGGCCTATGCCGCCGGTGGCGGTCATTAGGCCGGTTACTGCCCCCCGTAAGACGGGGCGGCCGCGGCCGGTTAGGGAGCCGTCGTCGGAAAGGGCTTCGGCGAAGGCCATCGAAATACCAGCGCCTATGGAGGCGGCCAAGCCTACCAGGAAGGCGTCTTTGCTGCTGCGGGTGGCGAAGGCGGCGGCGAAGACTGGTGCTAGCGTGGAGACTGAGCCGTCCATTAATCCGGCCAGGCCCGGCTGGACGATTTGCAGGACGAACAAGCGGCGCTGCGCTTCTTCTTCGGACTTTTTTACGTCTTGCGTGATCTCTTCGCCCAGGGCTTCGGCGGCTACCTGGTGCTTGCGCTCGGCTTCTTCGAGGTCGCCAAGGAGTTTGCGAATGCCGGCATCGGTGACTTGCGGGATTGCTTTTTGGTAGAACTGCCGGGTTTCGAGTTCCATGATTTCGGCTTGTTTGCGGGCGTCGGAAATTTTTAGCGGGCGAGAGAGCCACAACGGGCGGCGTTGGACGAATCCTTTTACATCTTCGCGGCGGACTAGCGGGATGTGCTCGCCGAAACGGCTGCGGAAGGTTTCGATTAACTGGGCGCGGTGATCGAATTCTTCTTCGCGCATGTCTTCGAAGAGCTTGGCGGTGGCGGGATAGGTTTCGCGGAGGCCGTCGGCGAAATCGGCGTAGACGCGGCTGTCTTCCTCTTCGAGAGCGATGGCGAGGGCCAGGATTTCGCGCTCGGTTAGATCTTTGAATTTTCTTGCCATTCGCGACGTCTCCTCTTGGGATTGTCGTGGGACTGTCGTGCTATTCGTATAGCACAGGAGGCGGGAGGGAGTCTGCGGAAAAGTCGCGGGTTCATAGAGATGAGGAGAGTCACGGAATCCCGCGGCTCATCTCGCGAGTTTCAGCAACCGCAGCGTCGCTGAGTTTTCCCGCTCGACCTGTTTGAACGTGCATGCGCGCGGAGACTTGTCGGGACGCCATCTTAGAAACTTCGTTCCGTGGCGAAAGCGACCGCCTGTAAAGTGATCGAACTGCACTTCTACAACCAGCTTTGGCGCTAGCGGCTGCCATTCGGCTGAGCGTTTTGTGCTCCATCGACTGGGGCCACCGGGGGCGCGGCCGGTGAAGCCGCGCGGCTTGATGATTCGTTCGAGCTTTTTGGTGAGAGCCGGACGGTCTTCGTCGCGAATGGAGGACGTGAAACCGACGTGATCGAGTTTGCCGTCGTCGTCATAGAGCCCGAGCAGTAAGGAACCGACCAGCGGTTGTTTTTCGAGATAGCGAAATCCGCCTACTACGCAATCGGCGGTGCGCTGAGTTTTTATCTTCTTCATTCCGGTGCGCTCGCCGGACTGATACGGAAGATCGCGGCGCTTGGCTACTACGCCGTCGAGACCGATGCCGGCGCGGAACCACCTGCGGGCGCTTGTTACATCGTCAGTGGCGGGGAAGAGACACGGTGTCTCCTCGCTTAACTTTTTAATTCGGCTGGCGGCGGGATGGATTCGCATCAGGAGGTTATCGAAAGAGAGCGTGCCATCGAGCGGAATTACGATCTCGCCGTCGAGGACGAATTGTTTGGCTGGGAGCTCGGCGAGCGCCGACGCTAGTTCAGGAAAATATCTGGTCAGCGGTTTGCCGGCTTTGGACAACAGGTCGACGCGCTTTCCGTCGCGAAATGCCAGGCAGCGAAAGCCGTCCCACTTGGGCTCGTATTGCCAATCGGGCCCGGACGGCAATTCCGATGCGGACAGGGCTTCCATTGGGCGATATCGTTTGCTGATGGGCAATGACATGTATTTCTCTTGTCTCTCTTACCGCATATCTCTCTTGCAGCCTCTCTCTTTTTTTCTCTTTGCAGCGTATCGCCGATAAGATGCATCCAGATTCTGTCGGGCCTTAATTTTTATGTCTACGAATGCTGAGTCTGTTTTTAGTGGAGATAGGGACAAGAATGACAATCCATCGGTCATCGTAATCGGTGCGGGCGTCGCAGGATTGGCGGCCGCTGCGAGGCTGGCGGAGTCTGGTGTCTCCGTGACAATTCTTGAGGCGCGGGATCGGATCGGTGGACGCGTTTTTACTCACCGCGATCCGGCTCTTCGCGATCCGGCTATTCGCGATTCGGCCTCGGCGATTCCGATCGAGCTTGGGGCGGAGTTTATTCACGGTATGGCGCCGGAGATATTTGGAGCTCTCGAGCAAATGAATTCTTCGGATGGCGCGGGGGCGATCACTGAAGTCGAGGGCGACGGTTGGTGCGTCACCGATGGACGCCTGGCCGAGTGCGGATTCTTCGAGCAGGTCGACGAGATTCTTAAGAAGATGGATGGCAGTTCGCCGGATGAATCTTTTCTGGAATTTCTGGAGCGATGCTTTCCGCATGCTCAGGATGACCACGCCACGAATGATCCCGCCAAAGATGACCCCGAGCTTGAACGGGCGAAACAGCGCGCGATGGGCTATGTTTCCGGCTTCAATGCGGCCGACCCGGCGTTGGTGGGAGTTCATTGGCTGGTGCAGCAGATGGAGGCTGAGGAGCGGATTCAGGGGCATCGGTCGTTTCGTCTGGTGAATGGATATTCGGAGCTGATTGATTTTTTTCGGCGACGGCTGGAGATCGCTGGCGTATTGGTGTGGACCGAGGCGGTGGTTGAGCGAGTGCAGTGGCGGCGGGGTCGGGCCGACGTAACCTGGCGACGAGCGGACGGTTCTGACTCTTCACTGTCTTCAGAACTCGTCAGCGCGGCTCGGTTGCTGATTACGGTGCCGCTGGGCGTATTGAAGGCTCCGGTGGGCGAGCGAGGGGCGATTGAATTTGTTCCTGCGTTGCCTACGCAGAAACTTGAGGCTCTGGAGCGGATCGAGATGGGAACGGCAATGCGCGTCGTGTTGCGGTTTCGGCGGCGGTTTTGGGAGACGATTACTGCCTCTACTTCTTCGCGCGATAAAAAGACACTCGGCGGCATGGGCTTTTTATTTTCCAATGACGAGTGGTTTCCGACCTGGTGGACTACGGAGCCCCGAAAATCGCCGATCATTACTGGTTGGGCGCCATTCCGGGCCGGGGCGCGGCTTTCCGGGCAGAACAAGTCGCTTGTCATCGACCATGGTTTGAGTTCGCTTGGCCGTTTGCTGCAAGCGAGCCCGGCGCTGTTGCGGGAGGAGTTCGAGGCGGCCTACTTTCACGATTGGCAGAACGATCCGTTTTCGCGGGGCGCTTACAGCTATGGAAAAGTTGGGGCGGTCGAAGCACAGCAGGTGCTGGGGGCTCCGTTAGAGAACACGCTTTTTTTCGCGGGCGAGGCTACGGATGTGTCGGGAAATAATGGTACGGTTCATGGAGCGATTGCCAGCGGCCAGCGGGCTGCCGCTGAAATACTGCGGACAACTTCGACGGGATGATGCATCTAATAGGGTAGGATTAACCACGGTATGCGGTTTTGACCTCCCGGGCCAACCGTTAGTATTGGAGGAAACTGCGATGACTACTTCGCAACGGAAGTCCAGCTTGTTCCGAATTTTTCTCACCGGCATTGCGTCACTCACCCTTATTGTTTGCGTACCGCAGGCTTTTGCCCAGCATAGTGGAGGCGGAGGGGGCGGACATGCGGGCGGCGGTGGAGGCGGCTATCACGGCGGCGGGGGTGGGGGCGGTTTTCATGGTAGTGGTGGTGGGCGCGAGGGTGGGTCTTATGGCGGCTATCGCGGCGGCGAGGGGTCAGGTTACGCAGGCATGTCCGGAGGGCGCGCTGGGAGCATGGGGCGCGAATCGGCGGGGCGAGGCTCGGCTTATGGGCGCGCCGATAGTTCGCCGGGATGGCACTCGCTGGGCGGGTCGTCAGCGGGACGAGGCGGCGAAGCAAGAAGTGCCGAAGGACGAGGTGGGGAAGGAAGATCGGGTGGAGTGGCCGGGGCATCCGGAGCGCGCGGCGGGGTGGATGGACGCGGCGGCGTGACGATGCATGCCGCACTGGCTGACGGGCAGTGGCACTCGTTTGGAGGAGTTAACGAAGGCGCGCACGCGGCCATGGGCTTCTGTGGAAATGGCCGCTTTGGCGGCGGACGTTTTGGCGGCGGGCAGGAATTTTTCCGCGGTGGATTTGGGGGGTTCGGCGGCTGGCGCGGTGGGTGGGGATTTCCCGGCTTTGGATTTGGATTTGGCTGCTGGGGTTGCGGATGGGGAT
>JBAWBE010000002.1:0-7142 GCA_049589635.1 Terriglobales bacterium | reverse complement strand
CAGCGTGACCGGCTGGCGGGGCTGGGAAAGCTTTCCGCCGGGCTTGCGCATGAGCTGAACAACCCT
Source organism: Terriglobales bacterium (assembly GCA_049589635.1). Lineage (GTDB taxonomy): Bacteria > Acidobacteriota > Terriglobia > Terriglobales > Acidobacteriaceae > Acidiflorens. The sequence continues at coordinate 7,076 of JBAWBE010000002.1, read as the reverse complement.
GCTTCCGCCGCCAAACGTGCGGCGGCGCAACTGCGGGAAACCTTGAAGCGCATCAAGGATGCGAGTCATGAACTTGGACGGCGTGAACTGACTCCTACGCAGAAAGCGGAGATCGAGAAACTGGAATCCTCATTTACGCAGCAAAACGAGCCGCCTCCCGATGCCCTGACGGCTAGCGATCTTGAAGACAAAATTGATTCCTTGCTGCGAAGTCACGGGCAGAACGACCTCTGGCAGCTGGCCGCAGAGTTAGCGCAAAGAGGGATCAAACCCCCGGCACTCGAATCTCTATTCGAGAACCTCGATACGGGCACGGCACGCGCAGCTCTCGTAAGAATTGCTGCTTCGGTGGAAATTGCGAGCCTCTTGAATGAAATTGAGAGCAGTACTGCGCGAATCTCCGATCTGGTCGGAGCCATCAAGGAATATACCTACATGGACCAGGCCCCTGTTCAGAACGTCGATATAGTGAAGAGCCTGGAGACGACGTTGACGATCTTGAACCACAAGCTCAAGCGCGGGGTTACGGTTCAACGCAACTACCTGCCCAATCCGCTCCTGGTGAACTCTTTCGGAAGTGAACTCAACCAGGTCTGGACGAATCTCATCGACAACGCGATTGATGCCATGAACGGCAACGGCGAACTGCGCGTGCGAACCTACCGCGATGACGGGTGTGTCGTGGTCGAAATCGGCGACAACGGTCCGGGGATCTCGCCAGAAGTAAAGGCCCACATTTTTGAACCTTTCTTTACCACCAAAGCGGTGGGCGAGGGCACGGGGCTAGGCCTCGATACGGTGCAGCGGATTGTAAGGAAACACCGCGGCAACATTCAGGTCAATTCGAAGCCGGGGGATACTCGTTTTCAAGTATCGCTCCCCCTTGCAGAGACTGGGCATCGATGACAACCTTGCCATCCAAAGTTGCGGAATACCATCGGGAAGATAGGGAAGGGTTAGAACCAAAAACGGAACTTGTCAGCGATTCAACATAGTGTCGCGCGTAATCCCGACCCATGGGGAATAGTAACGGAGTACTTACCCTGCCTGAGCGAATCGGTCTTCGTTGACGTTGTGATGTGAGCTTCGCGACTGTCGAGTGCCGGCGCGTGTAATGTCTCCGTTTGCACAACTCCACTCGCGTCGCGACCAAAGTCGAGTTCCACCTCAAGGTCCGTGGCCGCGTCTTTGTTGAGAATGATCACGGATGTGTGTCCGCCAGGCAGTTTCGCGGCATACGCCGTTGCATTGACTCCCGCATCCTGCAGCTTCGTCGAGAGCTCGGTTTTCAATAGTGTTCCGCCCCTGAACGAGCCCGCAAACTTGAGCCCATACGCGACCGGCTCCAGCACATAGTCCGAGCCAAATGTCCCGATAGGTGTGTAGAAAGGATGCGGATGTGCGGCAATCTGTTCGGGAGTTTCGCCCTTTGCTTCGAGAAGCGAATCGCCCGGCAGAGATCCGCCAACGGAATTGGCCACAGATTTGCCCGTACCACCGTGCAGATTCACGCCAGAATAGTCATTACTGGCCAGAAGCAGCGAGTAGTCGGCAGACCAAAGCGCGGCAGCGAACACGTCGGAGACACCCGGCTTGCCTCCGCGATAGCACGTGTTGCCTTCGGTCATTCGTACGCGCGCGCCAATCTTGCTGGCCGCGGTCGATGCGACCTTTGCCGTGTTCTCCACCTTTTGCATCGTCGCCGGTTTCAGCAGGTTCGGAATGTTGACCTCGGGGTTTGTCGCTGGCCCGCCAAAGTAATAATGATGAGTGAGGGTGGTTACGTGGGGCGGGTTTTGGACGGAGGGCCACTGATCGGCAATCTCGGTCAGCCATGACACAGCGCCGGCAACATCCGGCATGCCGAACTTTGCCGCGGGCACGCGCGCTGCGATCGCGCGGGCAATCGTGAGCCATTCTTCCAGATACGTCTTGGCCGACCACGTTTTCGGATCGCGCAGGTGCCGGTCAAATAGATCCGGCTCGTTTCCGACCTGGAAATACTGCAGGTGGTCGCCCAGTGTCTCAGCTACAAAGACCGCTTCCTCACTGGCGCGGGCCGGTATATTTGTACCCATCCCGATGCCGTACAAGCAAGTCCAGCCAGTCGCCTGGAGGAACTCCGCCAGGTTCCTAATTGCCTCGGGCGTCACCGCGTAGTACTGGGCCTTCGGCTCGCCGGCGACTTCGCGGACTCGGGGATGCTCCGGTTCGGGAGAGCTAGGCTCAGGCTTCCAGTAAGCAAACTCGCTGGTGTTGCCGCCTAGTCGGAGAACTCCCGTTGACGAGAGTGCTTTGAACTCGCGAATCAGGCCGCTGTTCTGTCCCGAAAAGAAACTTGGGTCCCTCAGTTGCTGCACCTCGTAAGACAGGCCAACAAAATCGATCGGCATCTGAGGACCAGTCGCTGCGCCGGGGATGGGGAGGACAACCCGAACCTTGCTTTGGCCCTGCGCATGAAGGCGCGCTGCAGCGATAGTCCCGGCTGTAGTGGCAATAAACCTTCGTCGTGTAAGCATCAGATCTCTCGATTCTTTTCTTTATTGCCGGCTTCGCGCGACAACGTTTTTGATGAGGTTAATCTTGGTCAATTTTGGTCTCGGTGCATTTCCTCAGCTCACCATTTAAGTCAATTGCGGCTTTTTGCCTTCAAGTCTGAAGATGCGAGTCGTCATCGTTTTCGCGCTCCTGGACCAGACCCGTTTTGCGCAACCGGGCAAGGATCTCTTCTGCGGCTTCCACGGGGCTTCCAGCAACGCTTACGGACCAGGCACCGGACGGTACTTCCAGAGTTGCAAGTTGGCTGTCGAGCAAGCCTGCATTCATATAGGGATGCTTTCGCGACTTCACCCGTTCTTCGAGCAGAGCTACGGGTGCGTGTAAATAAACAAAGCGTATTTCGTCCTGTGCGAAACCCTTGGCGAGCAACTCGCGATACTCCTCCTTCAGCGCCGAGCAGGCCAAAATGGCGTTCTGGCCGCTTTGGCGATGCTGCAGCATGCATTCACGCAAGGCTCTCAGCCAAGGCGCCCGGTCGCTATCATTCAGTGGAATTCCGGCAGCCATTTTCTGTCGGTTTTCCTCGGAGTGATAGTCGTCGGCGTCGTCGAACTTCCATCCCGTCAGAGCCGACAGCAACTTGCCGATGGTTGTCTTGCCGACACCACTCACGCCCATCAGAACCAAGATCATGAATCGCGCCCTAGTAACTTACCGCGATAGGCCCACAATCCTAGCCCAGGATTTGGAATAAAAAATACATCTTCTCCGTTAACGCAGTTGTGGCCATAGCGAAGCTTCTGTGGATCGTAGCGCAAGAGCATCTTCTTCAAGTCGCCGAATTCAAATCCCACACCCTCAACCTCTTCTTTGGTGAGATGTCCCGGGCACCACCGGATCGTGAAGCGGCCTTCCGATGAACCGTGGATCAGATGAGCGGCCGCGCTCAGGTCGCTGGCGAGATCGGCATTGGCACCTACGGCTTCGAGCGTGGCGGGCGTTCCACGATAGCCATATTTCCGAATCAGAGTATCGATGCCGGGGTCTTCGCCAAATTCACTAACGCCCGGCGCGAGAATGATTAGTTCTGCTCTGTCCGCGAGCGCCATCCTCGTACGGTAGATAGCCTTGTTGCCCAGCCATGTGCTGCTAAATTCATGCGGATCAAGGTAAACGACCACCTTCTGCAAGGGTGTGTCCATCGTCTCGAAATTTACTTGCACGCTGAGCGCGGAGGCGAGCCGAAAACACTCGATGTCATCGCCGATAAAGAGGCCGCGGACTGCTAACCGTTCATCGTCCGCGCGCCCGACGACGGTGAGCACATAGACAATCGGCAGATCCCGCAGGAAGCGATCGGAGGCATAGTTGAGGACGTTGCGTACGGGGTTCTCCGCGCGCCCCATGATGCGCTCCATTCCATAAACCGCGCCCAGATAATGACTACGGTTGATCCCCTCGCGTCCCCCAGTACCCACGAGAATATTTTTGTTGTAATTCGCCATGCCGATCACTTCATGCGGCACGACCTGGCCGATCGAGAGAATGAGATCGAATTCACCGTGCGCAATGAGCCTGTTTGTCTGCGCGGGCCATGCATAGTTCAGCTTGCCTTCCGATTGCTCGTAGACAAACTCCGCCGGAACCTCACCGAGCGTCTCGACATCGGTGCGCCAGTTGTGTGCGCGAAAAAGCTTCGTCGGGATGGCACCAAACATTCGGGCGATTTGTTCAGGACGCATGGTCGCATGCGTACCGAGCGCAGGCAACACCGCCTCGAGCCGATCGCCGAAGTATTCCCATGCAAAGCGAGTTAAGTCGCCGGCGCGGGAATGAACGCGACTTTGATCGGGCGGTACAACGAGAACACGGCTTCGTTTTCCCAGCTTCGCGAGACTTTCCACCAAAAGATCCCGCAACTGCTGTAAGGAGAGATCGGTTTCAACACTGCCGGTCGCGCAGAAGAGGCTCATTTTGTGAGTTCCACTCTACTTAGTTGCGAAACGGGAACACAAGGACCAACCCCACGAGGTTGCCTTGAAGTGATTTTGACTGACCACGGATGCCGAACCTGGCAATCACAAGTCGATTCGGTACATAGATCGAGCTTCTTCTAAGTCCACGACATAGTGGTCACCGAATTCGTGTTCAACTGCACCGAGGCAGCCATATTCCGAAGCCGGAGATCGATTGTCCGCGCGGGCCCGGGATTAGTTAAGACCAGCACGCGCCCTCCCTCTGGATTTTCAAAGGCAACATGCTGCAAGTCGACGGCAGCGCTTTGCGAATCGAAGCGGCGGGCGCCGCGGCGGATGGCGCGCGCGTGGTGAGCAAAGGCCCAGTATTGTCCGCTGCGAGTGACTTGTGCGGTCTGCGAGTCGACCGTCACCACGCCGCCGCACGGGAATGGCCCAATGTTCGGGCGTCCTCGCTCATCGAGAGCGAGGTTCCATGCAGTAATGGAGCGGCACCAGTTGCGGAGTATTCCGCTGAAAGTTCCGCTCCACTTGCACCAATCAGTCAAATACCCCGGATCTGTATAGTCCGGACCGCCTTCCGTCCAGTGCATCTCAGCCTCCGGATAAGCATCCTTGACCTTTGTCATCATCTCGGGAGTGCCGTAGTAGCCGTGCCAGGCAATGGCATTGGCGTAGCGGCGGAGCTTTGTGTCGGCCAACATGCAGGTCGCGCGGCCCCACAGATTATAGTTATGGTCCAGCAGCCAGATCTTGAGTGACATCCCGCTGCTTTCCAAAAGCGGGCCCAGATGATCGCGCACAAACTCAATTTCGTACTCCTGCGGCCAGATGCAGGCGGGCATTTTCCCGTCCTGATCGGTATCGACTTCGTTCTGAGTGGTTAGGGCCTGCACGGAAACGCCCTCGGCCGCATATCCCTGCAAGAACTTCTGGTAATACCGGGCATAAGTCGAGAGGTAATGCCGACGCATCGAACCCCCAAGCATCGTTCCGTTAAACTTCATCCAGCCAGGAGGGCTCCAAGGCGAGGAGAAAAGAAACATGTCGGGATTCACCTTCCGCACTTCGCGGAGCATGGGAAGAATGTATTCGCGGTCGCGTTCGATCGAGAACCTCGTCAGATCGGGGTCGGCTTCGCCTTCGTCAAAGCTGTAGACCTTGGTCGAATAGTCACTCGCGCCGACGCAGATACGACCAACGCTCAGGCCCATTTCAGACGGATGGAATAACTCATGGAACAATTGCTCCCGCTTCTGGGGCGTGAGCCGATTGAACGTGTAGCAGGCGGCGTCTGTAAAGGCGCCTCCAAAACCCAGAATCTCCTGAAACTTAACACTGGGGTTCAGTTCGACGAGATCGGCTCCAGGAGGTCCCGATGCGGGATGCCACGTGACCTGGGGAGCCGCTACGTAATGGTCCTCGCCCGAGGTAGTCCAAATGGAGATGGGGGAGTTCTTAGTTGACGGCTCGGCGCCGGGCGCATCCGCTGCCGCCGAGGCCTCCGCGGGCCGGTTCACGTCTGGGATAACGGCCGCGGCTAATCCCAGGGCGGAAATTCCAAGAAACGTGCGTCGCGACGTGGTGTTAGTCATATATTTCTCCTCAAATCAGTAAATCTTTGTTTACCGGCAAGTGTCTTACTAACCCTGTAAGAACGACCTCGGTCGTTTAGCATTCCGTCTTATTAGCGTCACTTAGTGGGCGGGTGGCGTTGGCCTTTCCCTTTCAGTCGACACGACACCTTCGCCTTCTTTTATTTTGTAAAACTGATCAGCGGCTAAATCGCTGAGGGTCTCCGTTTTTCCCGAGGGCCAGAAGATTTCAACTTTATCCACGCGCTGCCTCTCGCCGAGACCAAAATGGAGGCGCAGATCGTTTTGAGATAGATAGCTCCCTCCACTAAGCACTTCACCTGTCTGCACCAGGCTTCCTGCGGTTGCTTTCACGTGTGCGTTAAGGGCAAGCCGGTTGCTCTTCGTGCCTTCCAATTCGAGGCTGATCCAATGGTTGGACGCGCCACCCCGTGGGCGAAGAATTGTGGGGCTACCTTCCAGATTTTCAATGACGATGTCGATACGGCCATCGTTGAACAAGTCTCCGGTCGCGACTCCACGACTCACCCGCGGAATTTGAAAGGCTGGGCCGAGGAGGTTACTTATATTTCTGAACTTGCCATCGTGGCAGTTCAAAAACATTAGCGCCGGCTCTCTATATCGTGCGCCCGCTTCGCCCGTATCCACTTGCGGATACACATGGCCGTTTACCATGAAGAGATCCAGCCAGCCGTCGTTGTCAAAGTCGAAGAACGCATCGCCCCAGCCTACGTAATGGGTTGTGCTCGGAGCAATTCCAGATACATAGGAAACGTCGGAGAAATTCATCGCTCCCAGGTTCTGGTAGAGCACGGCGTATTCATCGCTGAAATGCGTGATGGCGATCGAAGGGTATCCAGTATGGCTGTAGTCGCCAAGTGCCACGCCCATGTTGGCCTGCTCATTTCCGTCCTGGCTAACAGCCGCACCCGCGACAAATGCGATCTCGGAAAAATGTCCGTTCTCGTCGTTTTTGTAGAGGTAATTTCTTCCCGCGTCGTTAGCG
>JBAWBE010000001.1:0-2239 GCA_049589635.1 Terriglobales bacterium | reverse complement strand
GCTACAACAGGGCCCTGGCGGAGTGGCTTCGGGAGACAATTCCTGAAACATATTCAGGGCGCATCACGGTCTTCCACTTTCACGCGTTATGCAGTGAGTGGTGCAGAAAGGCTGGCGTCCGCTTCTTGCCACCTGCGACGAATGCGGATCGATTCTGGAAGGAAGACGCTGCCTGGCTACTAGTTGAAGCGATTGAGAAGGTTCCTGATCGATTTGACGCTGTAGTGGCGGACGAAGGTCAGGACTTCTACCCCGAGTGGTGGCTTCCATTGGAGCAGATCAATTCTAAGGGGGAGCTAGGGCCGCTATACGCCTTCTATGACCCAGCTCAAAACTTGTTCGTTGAGGGCCAGAGTTCGTTGCCCAGTCTCGGGCAACCCTTCCTGTTACCCACAAACTGCCGGAATACTCGACGAATTGCTACTGCCTGCGCGGACATCATCGGACACCCGGTACGCACTCGTCAGGACGCCCCGGAGGGGGTGGAGGTACAGAGGGCATTAGCAGCGAGGGATGATGATCAACGCCGCATGGCGCAGGCGTCCTTGGAGGGATGGATAAGAAAAGGTGGCCTAAAAATGTCTCAAGTGGCCATTCTGAGCCCGGTCCGGTATCGAAACTCGGCCATAGTGGGCCTAACCGGGGCAAAATTTCCACTAACCGAAGATCTGGGTGATTGGCGCGCCGGCCGCGGTGTTCTGTTTTCGACAATCCGCGCGTTCAAAGGTTTGGAGGCCGACGCAATAATTCTGATGGATGTGCCCAGACCGGACAGCGACACGCACTTCACTCGCTCTGATTACTACGTGGCCTGCTCCCGAGCCAAGCACTTACTCGTCATTCTGCTGAAGGAAGCCCCTAGGGCTTAATTGCACCAATGCTCCATCTCAATGTCCGCGTTGCATGGCATGACAGTCGATGGAACGGATCCGTGTGCCGTGACCCCCTTGGCAATTCCTTCTGCCTGGATCTCAAGCGCATCCGGCAAGAGCGAGTGGATTTGTCTGAGGTTGAGTTGGCAGGCAAGTGGTTTGGCGATATCCCTCCACGTGAGCTACCCCCATGCAAAGCGGAGTCAACCGCATTCATGAACGCGCGTGAGTGGATGCGTGTCGTGGAGCATCCTTACGCAGATAATCGGAAGACGACAACCACGCACGGGCATTTGCAACCGACACCGCTCATGGTTGAGCCATATTCGACCTTCGCAGTTCCGTTCTACTGGATGTTGCGTAAGAATCAAAAGGCTCTTGATGACTCTCTGCCGACGCCACTGCCGCCAGATCAGGAACCTCCATTTGCCTCTCCGTGGGTATTTTCAAAGGCCCGTCAGGAGGCCATAAGCGAGCATTTTTTCGGGCGGCTGATACCAGGGAAATCGCTGGTTTTTTTCTACACAAAAAGCGGCCATCCGCTCGACGAGAGTTATCCGCGTTTGCTTGTGGCTGCGGGCCGGATTGACGAGCTATCCAAGATCTTGAGGTACAAAACTGCTAGGCCTGGCGACACTTACCCGTTGTGGGACCGGAACTTCCGCCATTCCATTCGACCTGATGGATTCAAGGGATTTCTTCTGCCATACCACGACTATCTAGAAAAAACGGGAGACCAGACAGAGGATCAGCGGCGTGTAAACCTGCTTTCCGAGATTGCTGTCGTACCCGAACGCAAAGACATAATGGCGTTCTCTTATGCGGGAGAACATGCCGAACCGGAGGTCGCTCTATCGGCGCTTGTGAAGTGCCTTGAGGCTGTGCGCGCCGTGAGGCGCCACGGTATCGCCGTAGGGCCCTGGGAAAATAGAGAAAATTGGCTGAATGAGCAGATCGCGGCAGTCTGGGCCGATCGTGGTGCGTTTCCTGGGGCCGGCGCTGCGCTTGAGGCGATTGGGATGCGCCTCGGTACTTCGCTCGTTCACGAACTTATGGCGTCAGGTCGTGTTAAGCCGATAGATGATCCCTGGCCGTTGCTTGATGCGATTCTTCGCGGCCGGGAAGCGCCACCGCAAAAGGCCTACACGGCAGACCTCAAGGCGATCAGCGGGACCTGGGAAGCAATGAATCCCACCCGACGCAATCTGCTTCGGCTGCTCTCCCGTTTCAGTATCAGCCCGCAACAAACTCGCCGGTGGTTTGACCCAGCCCGCCGGTCGAAAGCTGTCCGAAATTCTATTGATGATGCCGCGCTGCTCGCGAACCCCTACCGAATTGCCGAGCTGGACCTCGGCGATGGCGACGAC